>MHAC01000043.1:0-22334 GCA_001804565.1 Ignavibacteria bacterium GWF2_33_9
TATTTCAGGGTCATATATCCTCGCACCCATATTCATATAATCACTCTCAAGGTCCTTCGATTCTCCATTAAATCCCTTCCAGCCATTCTCCGCATCATATATTTTAAGGGAAATATTTGTAAATATCCTTTCGGGGTAAACATCTGACTAAAATAATTTCATCATTTTCCAGCAACAAACCTATACGATATTCGCCTGATTTGATTCTAAAACTATTTGTAGTGCCTTCCAATTTTTTTACGGAATTTAATTCAGATAGTGAGTTAATTTTCTTTAACCTCTCAATTAATGAAACTAACCTTTTATTCAAGGATGCATTTCGGATTTTTTGTATATCCTTATGAAAAGACTTATCAATTTTTAATTTCATTTGATAGTTGTTCGATAAATGAATCTACCTCAATATATTCTCTTGTTTGACCAACCTTGATAGCATTAGCAAGTCCTATATCTTCAATGTCTTCTGTCGAAAGTATTTTTGAATCTATCCCCATTTTCTTTGCAATTGCAAGAATCAAATCTAAATCAGATTTTGAATTACTTTGAAAAATAGCAATTTCCATGCTTCACCTCTTTTTCTATATAAACTCTAAAAATATATTTTTATTTTAAGTATCCACATCCCACCACCCTTCTCCTTCTCCGGTGCCAAGCCCGATGGATCTCGATATGAAAGGGTACTCACAAATTCCCCTCTTGAGGGGGTTCTGAGCTAAAAACCTTTGAGAAAGGTTTTTGCGAAAGAACGTTGTATTCACGAAGCTAGACGGGGTGGATGCATTTATGCTTTCATCAAAGAGTGGGTCAGCACTCAAAAAGCGACCAATTTCAGGGTCATATATCCTCGCTCCCATATTCATATAATCACTCTCAAGGTCCTTCGATTCTCCATTAAATCCCTTCCAACCAGTTTAATGTAACAAAATTAACAAAAAAATACAATATTCGAATAAAAAAGGTGTTTATATTTTAAAATTTAATAATTATGAAAAGAATAATTAATTTTCAAATTTCTAAAGGTGAAAAGTTCTATACTGCTAATTGCGTCGAGTTACCTATTGTAACTCAAGGACTTACTTTGGAGGAAACCATTGAAAATATTAAAGAAGCACTAAGTTTGCATTTAGAAGATGAAGACCTTTCAAGATTTGATATCATCACGCATCCTGCCGTTTCGGTTAATATAGACTTGGGTGAATACGAGTATGCCTAAACTCAAAACTCTATCTGGTTCCGACATAATCAAAATTCTTGCTATCTTTGGGTTTACGATTAAGTCTCAAAAAGGTAGTCATGTTAAATTATCCAGAACAGATGGGAATATCGAACAAATCCTCACAATACCACATCACAAAGAATTGGATAAAGGAACATTGAAAGCAATTTTCAGACAAGCGAGCAGATTTATCAGCGAGAGTACTCTTTACCCACATTTTTATTCGGAATAATCCCCCCCCTCCGGTGCCAAGCCCGTGGTCTCTTTGAACGAGCTCTGAGATTCATAGTAAATACTAACCTTAAATATTATCACAAAATTAATCAAATTTGTAAAATAAAAATTATACTGTTTTGTTTATAATACTTAATATTATTTAATATGAGTCAAAAGAGTAAGCTATTTTTAAAGATATTATCCGGCAATTCTGATAATAATATAAATTTTTCAGAATTAGTTAGTTTTTTGATAAGTCTAGGTTTTGAATTAAGAATAAAAGGTGACCATTATATTTTCTCCTCATCTGAAATGGATGAAATTATTAATCTTCAACCACTTAATAATAAAGCTAAGCCTTACCAATTAAAACAAGTTAGGAATTTAATTATTAAATATAAATTGTTCAAGGAAGAGAATGAGTAAATACGAATTAATAATATATTGGAGTAATGAAGATTCATCCTATATCGTGGAAGTACCCGAATTACCTGGTTGTATGGCAGACGGTAAGTCTTATGTGGATGCAATAAAAAATGCTGAAATAATTATTGATGAATGGATCGAAACAGCAAAATTATTAGGAAAAGATATCCCAGAACCTAAGGGTAGATTAGTTTACGCTTAATTCCCGCCCTTCTCCTTCTCCGGAGCAAGTCCCGAGGGGTCTCGGAAAGATAGGGGATTATTGAACGAATACGAATACGGCGACTGATTCGGGAATGCCTCCCACAGCAGGTCAGCACTCAAAAAGCGACCGATTTCAGGATCGTAAATCCTCGCACCCATATTCATATAATCCATGGTTTATATTCTCTTTTTATAACTTCAATAATTTTCCTTTCTTTAAAAAAGTAGTCACATTCAAAAAATATCACCTCTTTTTCATCATTTTTATTACTTATGAATGAAATTTTTCGATTGTTATTTTTGTCATATTCAATAATTTCTTCAATTTCTTCCTTCAAAAATTTCGAGAAAAGTTCCGATATCCTTTTTAATACAAAACTGTTATCATATATTACATTCTCATAAATTGGAATGGTGCTTCTTCCAATTTCTAAATATATTACGTTTTTTAAACATGAAAAAAGTATTTTTATATTGAGACTTTCCTTAGAATAAAGTTCAAATGAAAAGCCAATTAACTCTCCTTTATGATTATTAACACATTGTAAATTGGAAATTTCAGTATTAATTCTATCATAATTTAAATTTGAAAAAAAATTCTTTAGAATTTTAATGATATTTTCAGAGCATACTTTTTTTTCTTTAAGATTTGAAAAAAAAATTTCAGAATATTGACTTGTTAATTTCATTACGGTCTCCAAAACATTGTTAATGGATCAATATATAATATATCATAATGAAAATGACCTTTTCCATACCCTTTCGCATATCTGAAAACATATTGTTGGATTTCATCATTCCAACCCCATCCTATTCTTTTATAGCTATCATTTAACACTCCGACGCCATCAATACCGAATCCTGAAACTATTCTTTTTTTTCCAAACAAATAACTTTCAACACCAGTAATTTTATTGAAAAAAAGATTTTTTGCGGCAGTCTTGCTACTTACCAAAGTCAAAGATGAATATCCCAATGAAAATCCATCGGCAAATGCCAAACCGAAATTAAGTGCCCAACCTGCATAATCTCCTTTAGCTAAACAATCTGATGCTCTTTGGCAATTACCCCAAACTGGTAATGAATAAGTAATATCAGATGCAAATGAACTTATAAAACCAGAACTTGATGCACCTGAACTTGATGTTCTATTTGCTGTGCAAGTAATTGTTTGACCTTGAAACCATCTGACACCTTGATAAGTTCTACCACTTGATGCACTTGAACTATTTATACCTCCTCCGTCTTTTCCAACAGCATCCTTAGCTGTTACTCCATTTCCTAATCCATTATTACTTTCATTTGAACCAGTTCTGTCACTACCTCCCGAATTACCTCCTCCGTCATCTGATAATTCGTCCTCTTCTTTATATACCACCTCTCCATCGTCAGTTACATTTTTCTTTACTCCATCCATAGCATTTTGTTCTTCAACTTCGCTACCAAAAATTGAATCTAATATGTATTCAAGCAATCCTCCCTGTATCTGGTTTTTCCCACCCTTCTCCTTCTCCGGTGCCATACCCGAAGGGTCTCGGTAAGAAAGGGGACTCACAAATTCCCCTCTTGAGGGGTGGATTGCGAAGCGAGACGGGGTGGATGCATTTATGCTTTCATCAAAAAGTGGGTCAGCACTCAAAAAGCGACCGAGGGAGGGGTTATATGTTGGAGTAGTGTGCATCTTGTGTGTTTTTTAATCTTTAATATGGATTAAAACTTTGTCCATAAATAATAATAAATAATAATGTCATTAATGCAAATATAATTGTTAAAAAAGGTTTAGAGAGTTTTTTTCTAAAAAAAAGTACAACGAAAATGTTCAAAACAATAAGAATAAATATTGTTCCTAATGATTCCCATATATAGAAGAGAATATCACTATTTATTTTATTAAATGTATTTTTCAATATGAATTTTATATAAATAAAATAAGTAATATAAATTATTAGTATATATTTCGGAAAATTGTTAATTAATAAATATAATAATTTTACCATTTTTTGAAATTCCATTGAAGTGCCTTTACATTAAAATTATTTAAATAATTAATCCTTTCTTTATTAGTATCGAAATTGAAATATATTCCATTGGAAATTGATATACGACCAGCTTCAATGGGTTTACCACAATAAAAAAATGAATTAGGATAACCAGCTCTTAGAAATTTATTAGAACCTGGAATTCCATTTAAAAGATTAGAATTGCCTTGAATTGTATATAGACTCGAGTTAGTAGAAAATTCAGCCATCATAACATGATTACCATGCACCCCATCTTTTCTCTCCAATAACAAATCACCACTTGAAATATTATCTGATGCAATAGTTATTGTATTACCATATCGCTGCAGGTCATCAGCACCTGTGGTACCTAGAACGGTATTAGTAAAAGCCTCAATTGAATTGAAATCCTGTGGTCTAAATGTACCTGATCCATTTGTAATAGATAATGGTAAATTATTTTGGCTGGCAAAGTCAATCAGAATTTGTAGAGCTAAATCTTCACAAGTGAACTCTTTTCCGGCATTTTTATACATTTCTGCTTGTTTTGGTGCGAAATCTCGGTATTTTTCGACCATATCATCATCCCATTTATTTGCTATATCCCAAGCTCCCTTCTTCTCTCCATTTCCACCTCCTGAACTTCCAACACCCAATCTTCCTTGGCGAAGTTGTTTTAATAATTCGGCACTGACATCTACACCCATGTCTGGATAATATGAACCAATATGAGAATTTATTCTATCCCAAAAAGACACATCCATATTGTTACGCAATATCAAATCCTCCAAAACAGTCATTCTTGGTTGAACCTCTACCCTCCTATACCAACTACTTAACACCCATGCTCCATAGTCAAATTGCTGTATCCGCATCCCGCCCTTCTCTTTCTCCGGTGCCAAACCCGAAGGGTCTCGGAAAGTAAGGGGATTGTTGAACGAATATGAATATGGCGACTGATTCGGGAATGCCTCTAAAAGTGGGTCAGCACTCAAAAAGCGACCTATTTCAGGGTCATATATCCTCGCTCCAAAGTTCATATAATCACTCTCAAGGTCTTTCGATTCTCCATTGAATCTCTTCCAGCCATTCTCCGCAGCTCCACTCGTCCAAAGCGTATCTCCGAATGGTTTGTAGTCATAATTTTTGCTAATTAAATGCAATTTATATGGAAGTATATTATTTATCATAATTTTCAATCGGCACTTCTACTGTGATTTTATCTGAAAAACTTAGTATTAAATAATTTGCCTGATATTTATTTATTTTCAATTTCGAATAATTTACAAATTTAAATTTTGGATTTTTGGTTCTCGGTAAAAAAATATCCAAAAAATTATTATTATTTATATAATTATTTAAATAAATATTATCTTTTTCAAAGATTTTAATTAATTTAAAAAATTTTTCGCTTAAGGAATAATTGAGTTCAATTAATAACTTTTTATTCTTAAAAGTTTTAGTTGAAAAATCTACTGTATCAATCAAAATATTTAATTCCAAGGAATCATTAGATTCTAATAATTCAATATTTGGTAATTTTTTTATTTGATAAATAAAATCACCATCAAACTCTCCAAATTTTATTTCACTATCATTTTTCTCAGCTAAGTAGATTTTATTTAGAAAAGAATATTCTGTAGAAGAACTAAGTAATAAACCACGATTATCAACTGAAAAAAGCATCCAATCTGATAAAGGAAAGTAATATTCAGTTTCAGAACTAAGATTTAGAATTTTTATTTTTATCTTTAAAGAATTCTGAGTTAAATACGATATTCCGTATATATTTAATTGAGAAAATAGATAATTATTACAAAAGACAATAAATAATATAACTATAATCGAACTTTTATTTATTATAAACTTTTTCATTCTCATCCTGCATTATGTTCAACTTGATATTCTATGATTTCATTATGATAGATTGCAGAATGCCACCAAGGGATACCTCTTAGGTGCATTAAGGCGTGTATAAATAATTCATGTGCAGCAAATCTTCCTATTACTGATGAACTATTGATATAAATCGTATTTTCGTTGCCAAAAAACACATAATTTACTGGTTTTTGTGAAGTTAAAAGTTGATATATTCCATAAGTTGTTCTATCCGCAAGAAATATACCATTTGGTTTTGTTCTTGAATCAAAACTATTAATAAACCACTGCTGAATTATATTGAAACTACATTTTGTAGGTGAGCTCCAATCATCATAAAATATATTAAAGTTAGTAGAGCTCTTTATTACAGACAAATAATAATTATACATATTATTTGTGGCTAATTCATATAACTTGGCAAAATTTGAGTTAGGGTTATTTCTCGCTTTATCGAATGCTCCATTTTCAAAATTAACCCTACCATTTTTTTCAAATGTAATATATTTCCCAAATTTTTTCTCAACACTTCCTCTTATTGCTCTTTGAGATAGATTATCTGAAGCAAAAACTCCACCTCCCATACCAGAGACGGTTCCATCCCCACTGCTGACTCCATTTGCAACATTTACGCCAGCTCCCATTCCGACACTGCCAATCCCGGCTCCGCTACCGCTGCTACTGCTACCGCCACTTCCTCCACTACTTCCTAATCTGTCCTCTTCTTTATTTTCTACTTCTCCATCGTCAGTAACATCTTTCTTTACTCCATCCATAGCATTTTGTTCTTCAACTTCGCTACCAAAAATTGAATCTAATATGTATTCAAGCAATCCTCCCTGTATTTGATTCTTCCATCCCTTCTCCTTCTCCGGTGCCAAACCCGAAGGGTCTTTGAATGATATTGGGTTATTCAGTGCATAACTATATGGAGATTGATTCGGGAATGCCTCAAAGAGCGGGTCAGCACTTAGAAAGCGACCTATTTCAGGATCATATATCCTCGCACCCATATTCATATAATCACTTTCAAGGTCCTTCGATTCTCCATTAAATCCCCTCCAGCCGTTCTCCTCCGCTCCACTCGTCCAAAGCGTATCAAGATAATTAGTAATTATTTTTGCTTTTCACTTTTTAGATATACTGTATCTGGAGCAATATCCAATTCATTGTACCAAGTAATTACACCATCCACAATTCGAAATTTTCTTAATTTTTCAAAGTCTTTAAAATCTTTGAAACTTCCTATTTCTAAATAAGGTTTTATATCGAATATACCTTTCTCATCATTTGCAAAAATGATTGAAAAAGTGTAGTCTTGATTTAATTTTGCTTTTTTAATTCTTGGATTCATAATGTCTCTTATTTTAATGGTTCTAACTTATGGGGTAATTCTCCGTTTACAGCCAAATCCCAATCAGCTAGCAAGTCTTCTTCGTGAATTGTCATCCATGCTTTAACTAAATTTAACTTCTTAGTAGGTAAATTCCCAGCCAAAACATCCCCATCGGGAAGACTTATAACAGAAAATTCTCCTTGATATTTTACATGAATATGTGGAACATTATGCTTTTGATCATCGAATACGTACATATAAATAACAAGTCCATAAAACATTGATATTGATGGCATTTATTCCTCTTTTCTTATATAAACTCTAAAAATATAATTTTATTTTATGTATCCTCTAGCTTTCACATTCACTTTCGCTTATCATGGATTCTCGGTTTTGCTCGAAATATAGGTTGCAGGACGCTACTCAAACTCAAATTAATATCAAATAAATAGAGTATTTGTTAGTCTATTACTTACGATTTTTTACATATTTAAAATTTTTTAATTAATTCAGATAACAATTTATTTTTAATTAAATGAGAAAAGAATGAAAAGATATTACTTTTTACTCACAATTATTACATTGATTTCTATCGCATTTTCCTGCTCGGATAAAGGCAATAACAATAATCCGGCTGAAAAAGTTAATATTCCTGTTGTTACTGTTGACGAATTTTTAGATTCTCCGGATCAATTTTTTAACAAGGAAGTAAAATTAACCGGAACAGTATCTCATGTTTGTAAACACAGCGGAAAAAAAATGTTCATTTTTGGAAAGGACCCAAAGGCTACCTTGAAAATTAATGTTGGTGGGAATGCTCCTAAATTTGCAATTGAATTAGCTGGGAGTGATGTTGAAATTCAAGGAAAAGTTGTGGAAGATGCAAGAATTGATGAACAATATCTGCAGGAATGGGAAAACGACATTAAAACTGCTGTTGATGATGGTTCAATTAAAGTTTGCACTGAAGAAGGTGATGCTATGACTAGTCAGGGCAAAAAGGGAGTTGAAATTTCTGATAAGAACTCAGAAGACCCCTATAAAGACGTAAAAGAAATGAGATTGAGAATGCAGGAAAGCGGTAAATCATATTTATCCGTATATGCTCTTAATTGTATTATGTTGAAAGAAATTAAGAAATAACTAATCTCGTTTATTAACTCATCAACCGAATATGCCAAGTAAAGCTAAAATACTTTTTAGAAAATGGAATCGTATTATTCATAGGGATTTTGGGTATTTCTTTTTCGGAATAACTATTATTTATAGTATATCAGGAATTGCGGTAAACCACAAATCGGAATGGAATCCTAATTATATTATATCTCAGGAACATTTTTCTCTTGATAGAAGTATTTCAAAAGAATCTATAGATAATACTTTTGTATTAAATATTCTTGAAAAAATTGACAAAGAAGATGATTTTAAGAAGTACTATTTTCCCGATAACAATCACCTGAAAGTATTTTTAACCAATGCAAGTTCAATAACTTTAAATTTAGAATCGGGAAAGGGTTATTTGGAAACAATTAAAAAGCGCCCATTTTTCTTTGAATTTAATTTTTTACACTATAATCCCGGAAGGTGGTGGGTTTGGTTTTCAGATATTTATGCATTTGCTCTGATTTTAATATCAATCTCCGGTATACTGATTCTTACTAAAGGAAAAAATTCTTTAGGGAAAAGGGGGATATGGTTTATTTTGGGAGGTTTGGTAATTCCTATTCTTGCAATAATATTTCTTTAAGTGAATTTTATGAAATACAATCAGCCTTCACCAAATGTACTTTAATTAAAAAAATGTCAGCAAAGCAAAAGACCTTATATTCTTAATTAAAAGTTCGCTTTCAGAGGTTCAATATAATATTACTAAAAAGGGAATCAGATCAACCAAAATCCAGACTTTTCCTTGATTTTTCTTAAAAGCTCCGATTTCGGGGCTTTTTTTACATAATATACCCCGTCCTGAAAAAAGTAGACAAAAAATGGAGAAAAGATGGGACAGGAGCAAAAAGTCCAAAAAGAGAAAAGGACTCAAAAAGATTACAGTTTAGCTTTTAAATTACAGGTAGTAAACGAAGTCGAAAAAAGATTCGTTACTTATAAGGAAGCACAACGAAAATATGGGATTCAAGGAAGATCAACAGTTTTAGTTTGGTTAAGAAAACATGTTGTTTTGAATTGGTGGGGAGACTCAACTATGGGAAAAAAAATGACTCCTTATAAAGAAATTAAGGAATTGAAGAAAAGAATCGAAAGATTAGAAGCTGAAAAAGAAGTATTGAATATAGCAATTGATACAGCAGATGAAATGTTCGGTATTGAAATAAGAAAAAAATATTTAGCTCTGTCGCTAGAAATGCAAAAGCTGCAGAGCCAAAACCAGGAAGAAGATTAACTATATGTGATATCTGTGATTTACTTGGCTACTCAAGACAAAACTATTATAAAAAGTTAAAGTATGAGAACCGACAAGAACAGGATAAAGTAGAAATTAGAAGGTTAGTGTATAGCATTAGGAAGAGATTACCCAGGTTAGGAACCCGGAAATTGTATTATATGCTTTCCGAAAAAATGGCAATCAAAGGTCGAATTTATCCCAAGAATTATTTGATACATCACTCAGACAGAGGCCTGCAGTATTGCAGTAAGGAGTATGTAAATACGGCTCAAAGAGCAAAGATAGATATGAGTATGACAGAAACATCCAGTCCATATGACAATGCATTAGCAGAAAGGATGAAAGAACATTGAAAGAAGAATTTAACTTATATTTTAAAATGAAAACAAGGAAATTAGCAGAGAAAGTTGTGGCTGAATCAATTGAATTATATAATTCATTTAGACCACATTTATCTTTGAATTTTTATACACCTGGTGATATACATAAAAATCCCCAATTACTCGTGGCAATTGGGGTTTAATTTTGTTATTTAAATCTGTCAACTTATTTTAGGACTATTCAAATAATACTCTTATAAAGTGATGGTATTTTCATTCATGTTTTCGAGTGAATTAACGATTGCTGCAAGACACTGACCTGCAAGCATACCATCAATTACTCTGTGATCATAAGTGATTGAGACATAAGCCATATGTCGAACTAAAATCATATCATTACCCATGATTTCTTTCACAACAGGCCGTTTCTGAATTGCACCAATACCCATAATTGCAGTTTGAGGCTGATTGATTACCGGGGTTCCGAAAAGTGTACCAAAAGTACCAACATTCGTAACAGAGAAAGTTCCACCCTGAATATCATCCGGATTGAGTTTTTTTGAACGTGCCCGTGAAGCTAAATCATTGATTGCTCTGGCAAGCCCGGTTAAATTCTTTTCTTCTGCTTTTTTGATTACCGGAACGATTAAGTTGCCGTTTTCCAATGCAGTTGCAATACTTAAATTGATATTCTTAAATTTAATGATATTATTACCATCAACGCCAACATTCACATTAGGGAATTTCTTGAGTGCATCAACAGCAGCTTGTGCAAAAAATGGAGTGTATGTTAGTTTAATGCCCTCACGAGCCATAAATGAATCTTTATATTTTTCTCTCAATTTCACAATTTCAGTCACATCTGCTTCTGCTACAGAAGTAACGTGAGCGGAAGTTGATTTGCTGCGAGTCATATGTTCGGAAATCAATTGACGAACACGGTCCATAGGAACAACGTCAAAATCACCTGCTGCACGGAAAATAGGATTCACTTCGCCAGTGAAAACAGGTGCAGATTGAGGAACTTCTGCTGCTTGCGCAGGGGCAGATACAGCCGGAGCAGGAGTTGCAGGAGTAATTTTAGTGCGACCGGCAAGATATTTATTCATATCATCTTTGGTTATTCGTCCTTCGACTCCGGTACCGAGAATTGTTCTCAACTCTTCAAGTGAAATATTATTTTGTTTTGCCATTTCCCTGATGAGTGGTGAATAGAATTTTTCACCGTCACGTGCAGGTATTTCGAAAGTAGTCCCTGTTTGCTGTGGAACTGCCTGTACAGGAGCAGCAACAACAGGTGCCGGCGATTCTGCAACAAGTGTCTGAGTTTCAGCAACAGGTACAGGTGCTTCTACTTTTGCAGGAGCTGAAACTTCAGCAACAGGTGCAGGTACATTTGCTGCGTCATCACCACTGGAAATTTTTGCAATCACTTTGCCAACTTCCACTGTCTCATTTTCACCGTATAATATTTCAGAAAGCACTCCATCTACCGGTGAAGGTACTTCAGTATCAACTTTATCTGTGGTGATTTCCAAAATTGTTTCGTCACGTTCAATTTTATCACCAACATTTTTTGTCCACTTAATGATTGTGCCTTCCTGGAGCGATTCTCCCATTTTGGGCATTACTACATCAACTATCATATATTTACCTTGTATTAATTATCTTCAAAATTTAAAAATTATTTGTTTATTTTTCAATTTCTAACTAATATTAATCATCTTCATCGATTTGATTAATTTCATCTTTTGGATCGAAATATGAATTAGGAATTTCTTCATTTATTTTGATATTATTTACTCTATAAGTAATAGGTATATAATTACTTTGAACATTCATATGCACTGGAAAACTTATTCCACCGAAAAATTGGTAAAGATTGAATTTAATTCCGCCTATATCTGCAAAAATAAAAGGATTCCCTGAAGACCAAAGCACATTCATCGAAGTAGTATCAACTTTTAGTGTATATTCTTTATCCTGCGGTGTTGTAACTTTTATTTTATGTACGATTGCAGTTAGTAATGTGTCTATATTCATTTTAGACAAATCCAATGAACCATCTGACATGCGCACATCAGGAGGAGACGGCATTAATGAGAATTTTGATGGTTTATTGAAGGCAGTAGTTTTATTCAAAGTATCGAGTCCGAGATATTCAATTTTAAATCCATTTCTTTTGTAATTTGCTAAAAAACCTTCATTAAAATTCATTATGTTCACAACCAAATCATGTTCCAGATTACTCATTTCTTTGGATTGTCCGTCTTTTCCATTTATTTGATTATAAGTATCGCTAATGATTTTTATAGATTTATCTGATTTGTATCTTTCTACCATTCTGTAATGTCCGGGTGCTCTATAATAAAGGATGAAAGGATAATGGTCATCCATCACTTGAGTTTCACCCTCGATTATTAATGTCTTTATGTCTTTATGTTTATCCATTCCGGTTTTTTCATAATATTTTTTCATAAATTCATCTTCTGTGAATTTTTGAGCAAATGCAATATTTGCAAGAAATATTATTGAAAGAATAGAAATTGTTATTTTTTTCATTTTTTTACCATTATAATTGTTTAATAAAATTGATTTTATTTTTCAATTCTGCAATTTCTGTTTTGGACAAATTGGAATTTTCGGGAGTTAAATTATCAAAATCAAAATTTGCAATTGAATCTTTGATTTTAAACAACTCAGACTTGGAAAATGTTACAGAGTTTAAAATATAATCAGAAAAAGCCTCATAGGAAATAGGCAGTATTTGTTTAAGAATATCTGCTATAATGTTGGCATATACACGAATTTCATATTGTGCATGATGGTCCATTCTCAATTTGAGGAAACGGAAAAGATTATGGAGGTCGATTTTCCAATACCATTCAGTATAAGAAGATAATGGCAAATTAATTCTTGCGATTTCACGTGCAACACCTTCAGCAACATATTCTTTGTATTCATTGTAACTTTCAGCTTGGGAATCTTTCATTTGCTCAATAATTTCATTTGCTCGGGTTTCATCAAGCTGGTCCTCACTGCGGGCTTGTTTATTCACCTGCGATTGAGTACGGATTTGGTCTGCTTGCGGCAAATAAAACTCATCTGTCATTTCCGAATAACGACCGGAATATTCATTCACATTTGCAGTACGATGGCGAATCCACTGACGGGCAACGAAAATCGGCATTCTCACGTGGAATTTCAATTCAACCATTTCGAATGGAGAAGTGTGAGCATTACGCATCAAATAACGGAGTAAAGCTCTATCTTCACGCACAGATTTTGTCCCTTTGCCGTAACTAACTCTTGCTGCCTGACATATCGAACTGTCGTCTCCCATTATTTCCAGCAATCTAATGAATCCATGATCCAGAACTTTGAATTCTTTGCCCAGAATATCCTGTACATTATTTATATTTTGCTCTTCGTATCCGTTATTTTGCATTATAACTTTATCTTATTTTTGAATTTCGTAATTTTGTAAAATTAGATTCAGCAAGTTTCAGATTTTGGTATTCAATTCAAACTTTATTCTTTTGAAACTTTTGAATGAATATAAACAATTATGAACAAAAATAATTGTAATATTCTATGAATTAGAGATATACAGGATTATAAATTCAGCGGGAAGTAATTTCACATATAAACCGCAATAAAACGGATGAAAAATGGAAGAAAATAGCACAAAGAAAGTAATATTAAGCGGGATACAACCCTCAGGGATTTTAACAATCGGACATTTAGCAGGAGCCCTTAAAAACTGGGTTGCTTTGCAAGATTCTTTCAGCTGCCTTTATATGATTGCGAATATGCATGCAATTACCGTTAGGCAAAATGCCGCAGATTTGCGCCGTAGAACACTGGAAACTGCTGCTCTTTTCCTTGCTGCAGGAGTTGATCCCGAAAAAAGTGTGCTTTTTATTCAATCGCAAGTGCCGGAACATGCTCAGCTTACCTGGGTTCTGAACACTTTTGCGGGTTATGGTGAACTTGGCAAAATGACTCAATTTAAAGATAAAAGTGCCAAAAATGCTGAAAATATTAATTGCGGTTTATTCACTTATCCTGTACTTATGGCAAGCGATATTCTTTTGTATCAGGCTGATGCTGTCCCTGTTGGTGAAGATCAGAAACAGCATTTGGAATTGACACGAAATTTAGCTCAAAGATTCAATTATTATTATTCCGATACATTCAAAATTCCTGAACCATATATCCCGAAAATTGGTTCAAGAATTATGAGTTTGCAGGATCCAACTTCTAAAATGTCCAAAAGTGATGAAAATCAAAATTCTTTGATTTATCTTAACGATTCAAATGAAGAGATTATAAATAAGATTAAGCGTGCAGTAACCGATTCCAATGCGGAAGTAAGATTTGACGAAGCAAACAAACCTGGTGTATCTAACTTGATGACTCTCTATCATCTGGCAACAGGAATAAGTTTCGAAGATATAGAAAAAGAATTTGCAGGACATGGCTACGGAGACTTCAAACTCTCTGTAGGCAAAGCAGTTGCGGATTGGATTGCTCCTTTGCGGGAACGATACAATGAAATAATCAAGGATAAAAAACGTCTTGAATCAATCTTAATTTATGGAGCTGAAGAAGCACATAAAATTGCCAGAAAAACTCTGGATAAAGTTTACAAAAAAGTAGGTTTCGTTAGATTTTAGGAATAAAAAATGCCAATATACACATATCGATGCGAAGGATGCGGTAAAGAATTTGAATATAAACAAAGTATTAAAGATTCTGCAATAACTGAATGTCCTGAAGAAATTTGCATGGAACATAATCACCCGAAAGCAAAGGTTACAAGAGTAATTAGCAGCAATATCGGGTTAGTGTTCAAAGGTTCCGGCTTTTACTTGACAGATTACAAAAAGAAGAACTCTTCTACTTCGGCACCGACTGCAAATTCCATTACTACAGGCGATTCAGCAAAGACCGGAAGCAAACCGGACAGCTCCTCATCGAAACAAACTGCATAATTTTCGAATATTTTCTTTCATAAAACGTTGAGAAAATATGTATAATCCCGCAGTACAATATATGAAAGGAAATATTCAGGACAATAATAATACTCCTCTTACCAGGCAATATAATCAGATAAAAGCCAAATATCCCGATACAGTCCTTTTATTCCGTTTGGGTGACTTTTTCGAAACATTCAACGAAGATGCTGTAATTACTTCCAAAGTATGCGGCTTAACCCTTACTAAAAGGAATAATGGCAAAGCCAGTGAAATGCCTTTGGCAGGGTTCCCGCACCATCAGTTAGATAATTATCTCCCTAAATTGGTTCGTGCAGGATATCGGGTTGCAGTTTGCGACCAGCTCGAAGACCCTAAAAATGCAAAAGGTATCGTAAAACGAGGTGTAACGGAAGTTGTTACCCCTGGTGTGGCAATATCAGAAAAATTGCTTGATTCAAGAGAAAATAATTTTATTCTTTCCATTTTCTCCAAAAAATACAAAAGCATAAAAAATTACGGAATTGCCTTTGCCGATATTTCCACCGGTGAAATTGCATGCGGTGAAATTCCTGTTGCATTACTTAATGATGTTTTGGAAAATATTGCCCCAAAAGAAGTACTTTTTTCTAAAGAGCAGAAAGAAGAATTTCAGCAGATTTTCGGCAGTCTCAAGATAAAAACAGCGAATTCAAGATTGGAAGAATGGTTTTTCGATAAGGTTTTTGCGGAAGATTTGTTGCATAAGCATTTTCAAGTTAATTCTCTCAAAGGTTTCGGTATTGAAAATTTCAGTGAAGGAATTATTGCTTTGGGTGCTTTGCTGCATTATCTCACTGAAACACAACAAGGCAAACTTGAGCAGATTAAAAGTGTGTCTAAATATAATCCAAATGAATTTATCCTGCTTGATTATATTACCCGTAAAAATCTTGAAATTCTATTTTCTCTGAATGAACTGGAACCCGGCAATACTTTGCTAAAAGTAATTGACCGAACAAAAACTCCAATGGGTGGCCGCTTACTCAAACAATGGATTTCACAGCCATTGTTGAACGTAGAGAAAATTAATCAACGTTTAGATACCGTTGAAGAATTTTTCTCAAGGGAAACTGCAAATAAGGCTATTACTGAACTTCTAACGGGAATTGGAGATATGGAACGATTGGTATCCAAAATTTCTGTTGGAAAAATCAATCCACGTGATTATATAAATTTGAAAACCAGTCTCTTAGCAATTAATGATATTAAGGAATTAAGACAGAATTTCCAAAAGAATCATCTTTTGAATTTATTTGACCAATTGGAAATTCCTGATGAATTGATTACTGAAATAGAAAAAGGTATTTTGGACGAGCCAACTTTAGCAGTTGGTATAGGACGCATTTTCAAAAAAGGATATAATGCAGAGCTGGACGAATATGTTGAACTGAAATATTCAGGTAAAGAATGGATAGCCAATTTCCAGGAAAAGGAAAGGGAAAGGACAGGAATTAACAATTTGAAAGTGAGTTTCAATTCTGTTTTCGGTTATTATATTGAAGTAAGTAGAGTGAATTCAGCAAAAGTTCCTGATGATTATGAAAGACGCCAAACCCTGACAAATTCAGAACGCTACATTACTCCCGAATTGAAAAATTATGAAGTAAAAATCTTCAAAACTGAAGATGAATTATTCAAAATTGAACAAAAACTGTTAGGAAATCTTCGGGAATTAGCAGCAAAATATATTCAGATTATTCAGAAAAATTCCCAAACAATCGCACAACTCGATTGCTTAAATAATTTCGCAAATATCTCCCGTGAATACAATTACGTTAAACCGACCATTGATGATTCATATAATCTGCATATATTGCACGGACGCCATCCTGTGATTGAAAAATCATTGAAAATCGGGGAAAATTATACACCAAATTCAACTTATATGAATCCCGATGATGAAATGATTCATATTATAACCGGTCCAAATATGTCCGGCAAATCAAGTTACTTACGGCAAGTTGGATTGATAGTGCTTCTAGGACAAATCGGATGTTTCGTTCCGGCAACTGAGGCTCATTTCGGATATTTTAATAAAATTTTCACCAGAGTTGGTGCTTCCGATAATATTGTTGGTGGAGAAAGCACATTTATGGTAGAAATGCAGGAAGCTGCAAATATCTTAAATAATGCTGACAAACGAAGTTTGATATTACTAGATGAAGTTGGCAGAGGAACTGCCACATTTGACGGGATTTCCATTGCCTGGGCAATTGCAGAGTATATTCATAATGTTATTAAAGCAAAAACGCTTTTTGCTACTCATTATCATGAATTGCAGCAATTGGAAAATTTATATAACAGCATTAAAAATTATCAGGTCGAAGTTGTAGAATCAGGTAAAGATGTTATTTTCACTCACAAACTTGCCAGAGGAGGCAGCGATAATTCCTTTGGTATCCATGTTGCAAAAATTGCAGGTATGCCTCCCAATTTGCTGCTCCGTGCAGAAGAAATTCTCGATACTATTTCCGCTGATTCATCCGCAAAATCTGAGAGCGGAATTATTGCTCAGAAACCTAAAATGAAACATATTAAAGCAAAGAAATTACAGCCGACTCAAATGTCAATTTTCGAATTTGATGATGAAATTCGTAGTAGAATTCAGGGAATTGACCCGGAAAGAATAAGTCCGATGGAAGCTTTGCAAATTTTATTTGAATTAAAGAAAATGGCTGATTAATGAAAAAAATCTTCTTAATTATTGCAATATCGCTTTTTGCAGCAAATTTCAATTCCCTTTTTGCCAAAAAAATGCAAAAAGTTATTCCTGAACAAAAGAAATTTGAGTTTGGTTTGACTTATCAGAATCTTAATGCCTCAAGTTTTTATGATTTGAATGATTCCTTGCATATAGCTACCACTGAACTTGTAAATTTACTCGATACTGCCGGAAATATTATTGGCGATAGTCTTGTGAATTATACTTACGATTTCAAAAAAACGACAATAGGTCTTTTTGCTAAGTACCATGCAACACGAGATTTATCTCTTTTTATTCATTTGCCGTTGAGTTTTTACTCATTAAACGAAAAATATTACAGAGATTATTCAGGAAATCGTTACGACAGAAGGGATTTATCCCGTACTCGCCTTGATTATATTGAATTAGGTGCGGAGTATGAAGTCACAAAAAATGCTCTTTCATCAGGTTTTTTGGGTTCAATTCGTATTCCTTCCGGATTTGATAGTTCGCAGGAACCCGATACAAATATGTTTTTGAGCGATGGTTTTTTTGAAACAAATATAGGAACTTTCTTTGGTTTCAAGGCAAATACTTTTTACTGGAAAAATGAAGTTGTTTACAATCATCGTGCCGAAGATTTTGTTGATCAACTATTAGTAAATACATATCTTATTTTTTCTACAGTTCCTAATACTGAATTTGCAGTTTTTTCCAAAAACAGAGTTTCTCTCGGCTCATATTCGAAAGCAAGACCATTAATTTCCCATGCTGAAATTTTACAGGATAATAATTTTGCAGCAGGAGCAGAATTTAAAATTATGCTTGATGAAAATATTATCACAAAAATGAATTACAGCGTTACATTGGCAGGTAGAAATACTTGGATTGCAGGTATTTTTAACATTTATGTTGGTTTTAGATTTTAGTCATTTTATTTGTGAAAATCTAGCTTACTAATTTTACTATTTACAATTTTTAAGGAAAATCAGCGTCAAAAAATACCTATAAATTGTAAGGTTTAATAAGTGTTTAGATTCGGTAATCCTATATTCCTTTATTTATTTTTCTTATTACCGGTAATTACTTTAATTTTTATGATGCTCAGAATTAGAAGAGCCAAAAAATTAAAATTAATCGGTGATAGTGATTTAGTAAGTCAATTACTTCTGCAAAATTCAAATTATAAACCATACATAAAATTTGCATTTGCTTTACTTATTATCAGTTCACTGATTTTGGCTTTGGCAAATCCTCAAATAGGTTCCAAATTAGAAAAAGTTAAACGATCAGGGATTGAAATTATGTTCGCTCTGGACGTATCTAACTCTATGCTTGCCCAAGATTTGCAACCCAGCAGAATGGAACGTGCCACTCAGCTTCTTAATAAATTTGTTGACGAGCTTGTAAGCGATAAGGTCGGGCTGGTAGTTTTCGCAGGTGATGCTTTTTTGCAAATGCCTTTATCGACAGACTATTCTGCCGCAAAATTGATGATTTCCACTTCCGGAACTGACTTAATTGGTACTCAGGGGACTGCTGTCGGTAAGGCGCTGGATATTGCCCGTGCATCATTCAGTGAAGATAAAAAGGTGAAAAAAGTAATTGTTGTTGTTTCCGATGGCGAAAATCACGAAGATGATGCAATTGCTTCTGCGAATGAATGCGAAAAACATAACATCCGAGTTTATACAATTGGAATGGGAACTCCCGAAGGTGCCCCAATCCCGATTAATAAATCCAACAAATATTTGAAAGATGCTTCCGGAAATGTTGTAATTACGAAAATGTCTCCTGAAGTACTTGCCTCTATTGCAGAAGCAGGAGATGGAAAATACGTTTACGGAGGAAGCAGATATTCCGAAATAGATAAAGTGATTAAAGAAATTTCCAAAATTGAAAAGAAAGATTTCGAAGATATGATTTATACTGATTATGATGATAAATTTGAGATATTCCTTTGGATTGCATTAGTCTTAATTTTACTTGACTTTTTGATTTTGGAAAAGAAAAGTCCAATTTTGTCGAAATTTAATTTATTTGGAGCGCAGAAATGAAATTAAATTTGAAAAAAGAAGTTAATAAATTAAAATATATTTTCCTCTTTGCTGCAGTTATTCTTCTTTTTATTAATATGTCTTATGCCAAGGAATCTAAGGATTTTATTAAAAAAGGTAATTCTTTGTACAAAAAAGATAAATTCAAGGATGCTGAAGTGCAATACCGTAAAGCACTGGAAATTGACCCGAATTCCAATATTGCAAAATTCAATTTAGGAACATCTTATTATCGACAAGGAAATTTCGACAAGGCAAAAGAAAGTTTTGATGGTGTGGATAATAAATCTTTCGACAAAAAAGATTTGGCTGGTGCATACTATAATTTGGGAAATTCCTTGTTGCAGGAAAAAAAATATCAGGAAAGCATTGACAGTTACAAAAAAGCACTGGTGAATAGTCCCAACGATAAAGATGCAAAGTACAATTTAGAATATGCAAAAAAAATGTTGCAGCAACAAATGCAGCAGCAAAACCAACAAAATAAGAATCAGCAGAACAAAGACCAGCAGAATCAAGATCAGAAAGACAAACAGAATCAACAAAGCAAAGATCAGCAGAACCAGGACAAGCAGAAACAGGACCAACAAAATCAGCAAAGCAAAGACAAGCAGAGCAAAAACGATCAAAATAAAGATAAGCAGCAAGAGCAACAACAAAAACCTAAAATCTCCAAAAAAGATGCTGAAAGAATTTTGCAGGCTTTGGCAAATGAAGAAAAAAATGTTCAGAAGAAGCAAAAAGCAAAAGCGGCTGTGAAAGGCAAACTTGAGAAAAACTGGTAATATATATAATAAAGTTAAGAAATATTGTTATATTATCATAATATTTTAACAATACCATATAATAAATAATTAATTATTCGTCAATACATTTCTATACTTTTTTTGATTAAGGTTTTTATGGATATCAGTAAATTACGAAATATTGGAATAGCAGCTCATATCGATTCGGGCAAAACAACATTGAGTGAAAGAATTCTCTTCTTCACAGGCAGAATTCATCAGATTATAGAAGTTCGCAGCAAAGGCGGACATGGTCCTACAATGGACTCTATGGATTTGGAAAGAGAAAAAGGTATCACTATTCAATCTGCTGCAACTTCATGCCAATGGAAAGATTTTAAAATCAACCTGATTGATACTCCAGGTCACATCGACTTCACTGTTGAAGTTGAACGTGCTCTGAGAGTGCTAGACGGTGCTGTGCTCGTGCTTTGCGGTGTTGCAGGTGTGCAATCCCAGTCAATAACTGTGGATAGACAAATGCGTCGTTACACAGTTCCACGCATTGCATTTATCAATAAAGTTGACCGTGCAGGTGCTAATCCCGATAAAGTAGTATTTCAGCTTGAAGATAAATTAGCACATAAACCTGTTCTCCTAACAATGCCAATCGGTTTGGAAGACAAATTCGAAGGTGTTGTGGATTTACTCAAAATGAAAGCAATTTACTATGAAGGAGAAAACGGCGAAAAAGTAGTTGAAAAAGAAATTCCATCTCATTTGCAGGCAGAAGCTGCTTCACGCAGAATTAAAGTTATCGAAAGAGTTGCTGATTATGACGATGTGATTGCAGAAAAATATTTGGAAGAATCCGAAATCACTTTGGATGAGCTTTATGCTGCTATCCGCCGTGCAACTATCAGTATGCACATCACACCTGTTTTCGTGGGTACTGCTAAGCAAAATAAAGGTATCCAAACAATGCTTGATGGTGTCGGTCTTTTCTTGCCTTCCCCTGATGAAATCAAAAATAAAGCATTAGACCTTGATAATTATGAAGAAGAAATCGAAATGCAAACAAAAGATGACCTTCCTTCAGTTGCTTTGGCTTTCAAACTCGAAGACGGGAAGTATGGTCAGCTCACTTATATGCGAGTTTACCAAGGAACTATCCGAAAAGGTGATTTTTTAATTAATATTCAAAATAAAAAGAAAATTAAAGTTCCCCGCATCGTTAAAATGCATGCCGACAATATGGAAGATATTGAAGAAGCAGGTGCAGGTGAAATTATAGGTATGTTTGGTGTGGATTGCTCATCCGGAGATACCTTCACAGATGGTCGTGTTAATTATTCTATGACTTCAATGCACGTTCCGACTCCTGTTATTGAATTGGCTATTTCTCCTAAGGAAAGAACTCAGCAGGTGTCCTTCTCTAAAGCACTTAACCGCTTCCAAAAAGAAGACCCTACATTCCAGGTATATCGTGACGAAGAAACTGGCGATACTATCGTGAAAGGAATGGGAGAACTTCACCTCGATATTTATATTGAAAGAATAAAACGTGAATATAATACTGAAATCGTTGTGGGCAAACCGAAAGTTGCATATCGTGAAACTATCACCCAAAGAGCAGATTTCGATTATACTCACAAAAAACAATCTGGTGGTTCCGGTCAATACGGTCGTGTGGCTGGCTTCATTGAACCTCTGACAGAAATGAACGATAACCACTATCAATTTGTGAATGCTATCGTTGGTGGTGTTATCCCGAAAGAATATATCCCTTCCTGCGATAAAGGATTCCAAGAACAATTACAAGAAGGTGTGTTAATTAAGCAACCCGTTGTG
>MHAC01000043.1:22513-23770 GCA_001804565.1 Ignavibacteria bacterium GWF2_33_9
TTGCAGCAAAATCACTTAGAGAGCTTGTCCTACTGCTTCAAATGAATTTAGAAAATAGAAAATAAGAATCAAAGGGGATTTGTTAATAAATCCTCTTTTTTTTATATTCTAAAAAATAAAAAATATAAACAAAAAATAGTGAAAAATGGCATTTTTTGACCTATTTAACGCAAAAAACACATATTAAGCGTTTTCTTTTTTGAAGTGGCTTGCCTGTAAGCAAAGCTTTTGAATTAAACTCCTTAGTCAAGTATAATGATAGTGCAAAACAAGGAGGAATTGAATCATGTTATTTAAAGACTATGATCCAATAAAAAAGAAGCAACTTTCTATTTTGGATGCAAAAGGTAAAATTATTAACCCTGAGCTCGAACCAAAAATAAAAAAAGAAGAATTGCTCAAGATGTACAAAACAATGGCTTTAGGTCGTGTTGCGGACACCAAGGCACTACAATATCAACGCCAAGGACGTATGCTAACCTACCCACCAAACAAGGGACAGGAAGCAGCACAAGTTGGTGCGATGGCAGCGATGGAGCCAAACGATTGGCTTTCACCAGCTTTTAGAGAATTAAATATGATGTTATATAGAGGTATAGGTTTAGATAAACTCTTCTTGTACTGGTATGGAAATGAATGGGGTAACCATTATCCTGTTGAAGCTAGAGTCCTACCTATCAATGTCATCATTGGTTCGCAGATTACACATGCAGCGGGACTTGCATATGCATCAAAGATATTAAAGAAAAACGAAGTTGCACTTGCAACGATTGGTGATGGTGGTACATCACATGGTGAATTCTATGAAGGTTTAAACTTTGCTGCATCCTATGATGCACCACTTGTAGTCGTTATTCAAAATAACCAATACGCGATTTCAACACCTAGAAAAAAAGCAACTAAAGCAGAAACTCTTGCTCAAAAAGCAGTAGCTTTTGGTATACCTGGAATTCAAGTGGATGGTAATGACGTTTTAGCGATGTATGTTGCAACCAAAGCAGCTGCTGATCATGCACGCTCTGGTAAAGGACCTGTATTGATTGAAGCAGTAACCTATCGTTTAGGTGCACATACCACATCAGATGACCCAACCATTTATCGTTCAAATGAAGAAGTGGCAGAATGGGAAAAAAAGGATCCACTGATTCGCTTTAAAAAGTATTTAATTGATAAGAAATATTGGAGTGAAGAAGAAGATCTAAAATTAGACGAAGAAAACAATACATTTGTTGGTGAAACATTTAAGAAGGTTGAACA
>MHAC01000044.1:0-33960 GCA_001804565.1 Ignavibacteria bacterium GWF2_33_9
GGTTGACCTTCAATTATTCTGTCATTTTTACCAACAAAATGAATAGCCTTCCCTTGAATAGCATCATCAATGTATGTGGGATTATTAATTGGTGTACCGTGATATGTATTGCCTGAATAATCTTTGCAGTCGGAATTGTCGAATGGATAATAAGAAATCAGGAATTGGTCTAAATCCTGGGATAACAAATTATTTAATCCAAAGAAACAAAATATGATTAAAAAATTTCTCATAATTGGAATTTGTTAATAATTATATTTTAAAATTATGAAAAAAAAATAAATAATTATCTTTTTTCCATTATAATTTTATATAAATCAACAATTTTTTCGACATTTTTAGTCCAACTGTGTTTTTCAACAGCATCTTTTCTGGCCTGCACCGAGATTTGGTGGGATAAGTCAGGATTCTGATAAAGTTCGAAGATACGCTCTATAATTGATTCAAAACTATTATGTTCCAAAATCAAAGCATTATGCTTTTCCTGGAATATTGTGTTTAATTGTCCTAAATTTGTTGCAACAATGGGTTTGCCCATTGCTTTGTATTCAAAATTCTTAATAGGACTTCCGAAGAATTCATCATTATGATTATGTTTGATTGGACTTACAAGGACATCGCATGCTGCGAGATGGTCGGGGACATCATTTAAGGGAATAAGTCCTGTGATTATAACTTTGTCCCGAACATTATCTATCTTGAGAATACCTTCAACTTTTTCCCGCAAAGCTCCATCACCAACCATTAAAATTCGAGAATCAGGAATTTCAGTAAGCAATTTCTTTGCAGCTTGAGCCAGCAGATCTATACCGTGATACTCATTGAAAGAACCCGAATAACCAATTACGTATTTCCCCTCCAATCCATATTTTTTCAAAACTGAGCTCGAATCAATGTATGGATTAAATTTATCAACATTTACTCCATTTGGAGACACGTGAATTTTTTCTTGTGGAATGGAGTAAAATTCACTCGCTTGTTTTTTTAAGACTTCAGAAATCACTATGATTGCATCAGCCTGGTCCACCTCAATTTGTTCGCACCATTTTAGTAAATTTCCGAAATAGAGTTTCCCCCAATTTTTCTTCACCCAATATTCAATCGAATCAAAATGTAAAATAAAAGGTAATCCAGTTTTTTCCTTTAGTTTTGCTCCTCCATAATGGAAATCATGGTGATGCAAATAAAAAAAATCCGGTTGAGTATTCTCAACAATTTTCATCATTTGCTTCAAAGAAGATTCATTATATGGGAAATTCAGCACCTCAGGGAAATTTCTGAGCAATTTTGAATATTCAATTAACCGAAAATCAGTTTCTTCAGGCAAATTCATAGGACCGCTTGAAGCGAATATTGTCTTATGGCCGAGTTTCACAAATGCTTCAACAAGACCTCGGTAAAGCGTACCCACGCCACCTTCGGTCAGAGCTCCATAGAAACTTGTACGCCAAAAAAGCGATTTTAATTTGACCTGTACTTCCATCTCAAATAATATACTCTTTGATGATAAATGATTACTAAAAGTCCGCTTAGGATAATTTCCAGAAAGAATAACGGAATTTCTTTGAATATGAATTTTGCGAGTGAAAATTTATTTGATTTTCCGTATTCGTCCAGCAGTGCCCCTTTCCAAATTCCTGCAAGGAATAAATATATTTTCATAAATGTCTGAAATCGCTGGAATCGCAATTCGATTGTTCCGAAATAAACATTTTCGTATTTCTTCACTTTCATTAGTCTGAGTATCGTTCCGGGTTTGGAGAGAACTTTTTCATCAAGTTTCACAATTTCCAAATCCGATTCATCCAGACTATTAGCCCGGATAATCTTATCAGCATTTCCTATTAGCAAAATAAGTAATTTCATTGTCTTTTGGAAATTATCTTATTATATTCATTGCGGATTAATTTTTCTTCTTCAGGCAGTAGTTCCTTATTTCTGCGTCCCAACACTATTTTTGCAGTTTCGATTGCAGAAGTAACTTTATAGGTCGGTGAATTTTTACCGCCACCCCATGAAAATGAAGGGATGAAATTCGGCAGGAACCATTCCCTCACGAGTATTCCGCAAATTCCTACAACTGTACCGGTAGTGAACATTGTGTTAATGCCGGTTTTTGTGTGGTCGCCGCAAAGCAGACCAAGAAACATTTTGCCGGTATCAATTTCTTCGTTTTCCAACCTGATCTTTATATTAGAATAAGTGTTTTTCAAATCGCTGTTATTTGTGTCGGCACCCAAATTTACCCATTCGCAAAGGAAGGAATGTCCCAAAAATCCTTCATGCTGCTTATTGGAATATGATTGGATTATAGAATTTTCTATTTCACCACCAACTTTGCACCATTCTCCAAAGCTGCAATCTTGGTAAATTTTTGCTCCTATTTTAATTATGGAATTTTTTCCGATATAGCATGGACCGAGAATTACGGCGTTCGCCATTATTTTCACATTATCATCAAGAATGATAGGACCCTCACTTGCATCTAATACGCAACCCGGAGCAATTTGCACATTTTTTCCTAACAATATCTCATCAGCATTGGTAGAATAAACTCCTGTATAATCATTCACTGCAAGCAGTTTATTATGCATTCTCCGTAAATGAGCATCTTCTCGCAAAGCGGCTCCATTGGCATATATTGCATCGTAAAGATAATTTAATTTAGTAAAATTGGAAAGTTCTATTCTAGAGAATTTGGCAAATAAATCAATATCTAAATCTGAAATTAATTCCGGTCTTGAAAATTCCTCTGTTTTGTTCAAGTCGTCGCTTGCAATATAAATACCGATTGCTTTTTTATTTATAGTGAAAATTAAGGATTTATCCAATGTTTCAATAATCTTGCTCATATTAGTCAGGAATTCCTGTGAGGGAAGTAATGAGCAATCCAAAGCAAGTAAATTGCCTTCATGGAAATTCTGACTTTCGAATCCGAATCTCTTGTAGAACGAAGCCAGATGGTCTTTCCTGCCATAATACATCACATTTGCATCGGGAAAGAGGAACTGATATTTCTCGAATATTCTGAATGCTCCCACCCTGATTTCCCAAATGGAATGCAGTATTGAGAATGGATAAAAATCTGCTGTATTATTGGGTTCGTATAGTAATATATTATTTATTTTCATATTATATCTAATTTTTTCTAATTTCACATCTTGAACAGTATTCTGCCATTACAAATCAATCTCTGTTATTTATTTTCTAAATATTTTCCAGTTCGTCTGTTTTTAGTTGTAATTTACTATGTGCAATTTCTATTGCTTTATGTAACTTTTCCTGCAATAGTTTCTTCGACGGGAGAATCGTATAATATTCAGCTACCCGAATATTGCTTTTATCCAATCGAAGTAATTCAACATGTTCTTCGTTTTTGCCTGTGCAGAGAATCAAACCAATTGGAGTATTTTCACCATCCAACTGCATATATTTTTCGAGATATCGCAAATAAAGTTCCATTTGACCTTTATGCGCCGCCTCAAATTCGCCGATTTTTAAATCTACTGCAACTAGACATTTCAATCTGCGATGATAGAACAAAAGGTCGATGAAATAATCTCTATTATCAATTGATATTCTTTTTTGACGGTCCATAAACGCAAAATCACTGCCAAACTCAATAATAAACTTTTGAAGTTCGACGATTATTGCTGATTCAAAATCTTTTTCGGTATAAACATCTATTAATCCGAGAAATTCTAAAAAGTACGGATCCTTGAATACTAAATCAGGACTAATCTTACTTTCATTTTTGAGTAAATCCAGATTATTTTTAATTGTTTCATCCGGTTTTTTGCTAATCGCAGTTCTTTCAAATAGCAGAGATTGAATTCGTTCCTGTAAAACTCTTACACTCCAACGTTCTAACTTGCACATCTCAATATAGAAATCACGTTTCACATCATTTAATGGAATTAAAACTTTGATATGTGACCAACTTAATTGTCGCTTCAATGTAGCGACAATTTGTTCATCAGGAAATTCTTCTGCAAATTGCATCATTCTTCTTAAGTTTTTCTCTGAAAAGGATGTCCCATATTCAATAGTTAATTGTGCAGATAGTGTTTGGACTATTTGTTTTCCGTACTCGGCTCTTTTCTCTTTCAATATTTCTAAATTGATTTTTCTGCCAATATTCCAATAAAGCATAGTAATTTCTGCATTCACCACTACGGCCACATGATTACGGCTTTTATCAATTAATTGCCTGATTTCATTAACTAAAGGCAATTTTGCAGTTTCCGTAATTATTGATTTTTTTTCCATCACTCTCCCTCCACTACCCGTATTTCTTCTCTTTCATTACGTATGTTTTCAGAGGAGATTACTTTGCCTAAATGCAATTCATACTTTTTCCAATAATCATTTTTTGTGATTTTTTTCAATTCAACTATCATTCTGGGAGCATCTTTCGAATATCCATTTAGGAAAAGGATATGTGTATATTCTTTTGCAAAAAGTTTTTTATCATAATGAGGAGTAATTGCTCTATATTCAGAATGCTTTTTCCCGTGCAGTATTTGGTCAAACCAAAGTTTCTCTAATTGCAAATATAAAGTTTCCAAATTTACTCCTTTTTTATATTATCTATCATAATACCAGCTTGTCCATTGCTATTTGCAGTAACGTTATGAAACACATTGCTACCAAAATTAGAAATATTATTAATTTCCGATTTAAGATTACCAATTTCAACTTTATTTTCATTCACAATTTTAATGGCTTTATTTGCCCTTAATATTGCCCAAATAGAAATTGGAATTGAAATTACTGCACAAATTGTTATAATCCATTCTGCCATAAAATACCTCAATTATAATGAAAAATAACCTTTAAATCTATCTGTTTTAGATGACCTTGCTGTTGGAATAACTAATTTATATTCCCTTAATACATCTTGATTAAACCATTTTTCCTTAATTTCTCTATCAACAGACCAAACACATAAAACTTTGTTATTCCAAAAATTATACTTAGAAATGACCATATCAGGCAACTTATCATTTTTTAAAATAACCCGAGTTCCATTATTAAAAGTTTGTTTAGATTTTAATTTTTTCGAAATATATATAATTATTACATTAAGAAATAGGAGAAAAATTATTATTCCAAAAAAATTGCTAATTGATATACAAAATTCGTAATTGATTACTTTATTAAGAAATATTAGAATTGTTGCTTCTGTTATTCCTAAAAACCCACATAAAATTATTGAACCCTTTAACAAAGAATATTCAAGAAATTTTAAAACTAAATTGTTATATAAAGTTTTCACTCTTCCTCCACTATCCGTATTTCTTCTTCGGTGAGGTCGTAAAGTTGGTAAACCAAATTATCTATTTGTTTGTCGAGGGAATCGCAAATGTTCTTGTACATTTGTTTATTGCTTTCTCCTTTTGCTTCGGAAAGGTACTTCTGATTCTCAAGCATCTGCTCTACCAAACTTACCATTTTATCATGTTTAGCTTTTTCATCTTTATTTGTGAAGTCTATGGTTTTAATTGGAATAGGTTTTAAGTTGACAGTCTTTATTTGAGCAAAAACTCTTCCACTTTCTTGTACCCTATTTTGGTATAAAAAATTAAATAGTTTACTATTGTATATTCCTAATAAATATTTTAAATTTAAGTCAGTTAATAATAAGTGAATAACATGGGTACTATCAAGTGAAAAATATCCTTCTGTGTCTATTGTTGAAATTATTTTATCACTAGTTTGCCTACTAATTATTTTTTCTTTTACTTTAAACATATTTATATCAGTATTACTCCATAAATCCTTAGGTGAATAATAAACAAAATTATTATTGTAGGTAAGAGAATATCTGTTGATATCTCGTCCTTTAATAATTGGAAACCATTTATTATCTATTTGATTTTGAGATAAATATTTTTTATTATCTCCTGTAATAATACCTTGGTAGATTTTAATAATTTTACCTAATTCTACAATTCCATCCTGATTATTTATTTTCTTTAATATTTGATTTGCATATTTATTTTGAATTAAATTATAATCTAAGTCATTAAGAAACTCGCTTTTTAATACTTTTTCGAAATTCATAATATTAAAGTTATCTATATTTTTTATAGAACAGACTGATGATTCAATTAACGATAAGTTTTTGTTATAAAGATAAATAGCACTTCCGCCGATTTCAGCATCAACAAATACTTTATAGCGCAAATCTAAAAGTGTTTCAAAGTGTCCTTTATTTAACATAAATTTTCTAAGAGATTTAAAAGATGTTGTATTATAAAAAGTATTAGGTATAATGAAGGAAAAATAACAACCATCTCCCATCAAGGAAACAACTTGTTCCATAAATAGAGCAAATAAATTAATCTTATATTCAAATGATGCCGTAAATTTTTTTTGATAATAGTCGATAATATTTTGATCTTGTGACTCTTGTTTTTTACCTAAAAGTAAAGTCCTATATGGAGGATTTCCTATTACAACATCGAAACCTCCATTTTTCATTATTTCTGGAAAGCCGTTTTTGCCGTCCCAATCGAATGTGTTTATTTTCCTCTTTTCTTTTTCATTGAAAAGCGAAGGTCGGTTTTCATTATAAAAATCACTTGCGATTAAGGAATTTCCGCATTTGATATTATTTTCCAATTTCGGAAGTGTAGGAAGTTTGTACAAACTATTATCTTCAATCACTTCATCGTGGGAACTATCCTCCAATGCCTTCATCGAAAGTGAGAACTTCGTTACGAGAACCGCTTGGTCATCTATATCCACACCGAAAATATTATTCGTTAAAATATCCGATTTGAGTTTATGCGAAAGATGAATCGTATAATCCTCAGAATTGTTATTTTGAAAAATCCTCATACTCTTATTATTCCTGCTACGGAAAGAATCGAGAGGATTTTTCTTAGTCCATTTCGTCAGTTCATTATAATAATAATTTTTGTGCCAGTCAATAATTTTTTGGTAAGCAACGATTAGAAAACTGCCCGAACCACAAGCAGGGTCAAGCACTTTAATTTTAGCAACTTCTTCGGGAGTTTTGCATTCGTCAAGCATTTTACCCAATGTATTGTCCACGATGTACTGCACGATATAGCGTGGTGTGTAGTAAACACCACCGGCTTTCTTCTCATCGTATTTCGAAACGATTTGGAGAGTCGTACCTTTCTTTACGATTTGTTCAGCAATAAAAAGTTCATAAATATTGCCGATAATTTCCACAGGCATAGCCGCAAGAGTATAAATCGAAATTTCCGGCTTGAGAGCGGAGAAAATGCTCTTCAGAACTGAATTATCAATTACGATTTCGTCCACAACCGAATCATAAGAAAACATAGAACCATTATAAATATGGTCCAAACGAGTGAAAATATCACGGCAAAGTTCGTAAAGTTTAAGCTCGGATTTCTTGGATTGAGTAAGTTTCTCGAGAATCTGCGTTAAGTAATCTTCTTCTATATTCCTATCCGCAAGCATTTTAACGAATATAATTCGATTGATGACTAGCAAAGTAGCTTTAGTTAAACTGAAATCATCGAGAGATTTATCGTTCTTCCACATACTTTTAGCAATTGCGAGCCGCCAATCTTTCAAATCTGCCATAAACTGCTTATCGGGCGTGATGCGTTTTTCCGACAAATCCTTAGCCGTAATAGCCCATTTATCCAAAGAGCCATTGACCACATTATTGTACTCGAACAAATCCCAAAGTTCATCGAATTTATTAACGTAATCGGTATAATGCCAATCCTTTAGAACGTGCTTATTGAAAGCTTCCGCACGGTTTTGCTTAAGTGGAGTAACGTCCTGACAATCAAAAAAACGGAATTCCTCAAAATCAGTAAGAACAGCAAGCCGGACCTGATTATTAGGATTATCTGATGAGTTCAAAGTTGACCAAGCGTATTGATACACCTGCCTGATGTACTGTTCATTGGTTTTGAGGTCATAGATAGGTTTCTTCGCTTCAATAAAAAAAGCAGATTTCATAGAATTAGTCTTCTTATCGGGGATTCTAATCAAATAATCGGGTCTTTTATTATTCTCTTTTCCTGTTTTACCGGTAACTTGAAGTTGGAAAATCTGACGTTCCGGCTCCAGTTCACGATTTGTAACATTCCAATTCAAACTTTCAAAAAGAGGTCTGATAAAATCATTTTCAATTTGAGCTTCTTTATAAGTTGAACCTTTGAATTGTTGAATATTCCTTTCAAAATGATTTACTAATTCTTGAATTTCCTTTTTTGCTTCCTGCTTGGTGTATTGTTTCATATATTACTCCACTTTCCCTCTTGCTTCACCTCTGTATCCATTAAGAAAATCTTTGAAACTCATTTGTTTCTTTGTTTCAGGCTGCAATTCAAGTATCTCGATGCATCTGTCAGCACATCCGATATAGAATCGTTTATTGTCGATAAGATATTCACCTGATTCAAGGCTAATGTCAAGTTCCGGAAGTTTTGCCCTAAGGAATTTCATATTCTTCCCTCCCCAAATCTTCCAAGCACCTGGAACAGGCGAAACTCCATTAATGAAGTTTTTCACATCATAGGCAGTTTTACTGAAATCCAATTCGCAATTTTCTCTGAAAATCTTTGGAGCTTTCGAGACCAAATCCGGATTTTGCTTCTGGATAGATTTGTTTCCTTGGGCAAGTCTTTCAATTGTTCTAATTGCGATGGCTGGAGCTTTCTGCATTACTATTTCGTATAAATCTCCTGCAGTAATATCTGCAGCAATAGTAAATTCATCCTGCAGTAAAATTCCGCCTGCATCTACTTTTTCCTCCAGCAAAAAAGTCGTTATACCGGTTTCAGTGTCCCCATTAATTATAGTGTGGTTAATAGGTGCTGCACCACGATATTTCGGTAAAATACTCGGATGAATATTGAATGAACCGATGAAAGGAATTGCAAGAATTTCTGATGGTAAAATTTTAAAAGCAAACACAAGAAAAATATCTGCCTCGAAAGCTCTCAATTGATTGTGAAATTCAGTATCCTTTAAACTATCAGGTTGCAGAATAGGTAAATTCAGCTTTTCAGCTGCAATTTTCACCTCGCAAGGTGTAACTTTTTTGCCCCGTCCCTGTGGTTTGTCTTCGTTGGTAACTACAGCAACAACATTGTATTTTTCAGCCACAGTTTCCAGGACAGGAACTGCAATCTCAGGAGTACCGAAAAATATTATTCTAGGATTTATTAACATCACAAAAGCATATTAAAGAAATAAGAAAGTGAACTCAAAAAGTTTGTCTGATATTGGTAAAGCAGATAAAATCCAAAGAAAAGAACTGCAAAACATGCTGCACCAACGAAATATACCTTGATAAAGTTTGCATCAAATAGTACAGCTGTTGCCTTCAAGATTCTGAATATTGACATCAAGAATATAATTATGGAGAAAAATATTATAAAATATACCATAACTGAATTTAACTGCAATAGCTTGAACATTACAATATCGAAAGGTAAGAGGAAAATAATTAGAACACTTCCCCAAATTGTAATATTTACCACATCAAAATGATGTATATTCAAATGTTTGAAATAAGCGAATATTCTAATTAATAAAGCAACTAAATATACCATAATCAAATAAAGAAGTGCAAACACGAAAATTCCGGCAATAGGTATCCAAATGATTTTATAAATAATAGCAAGTGCAATTTGATTTGGTAAAAAGATATTTGTCAGGTATTGGAAAACCTCGGAAGATTTATAATAATAAAAAAGAGATTCTGTGAAAATACCGAAAGAAAGAGCAATAATTATTCCCAAAGCATAAGTAAACATTGGTGAAAGAATTCTTTGGTCCCGAATGTCAGAATAGAAATTGAATGGACGTAAAGTTGCTCTCACAAAATATTCCTGGAATCTTCTATATCGAGAAAACAGCATAAAGAATAAAATGATTACCAGCAAACTAACGATAATGAAAGTATACACAGTTTGTCCAAAATTGCCAATATCAATCAAAGGTTCATTTTCATCGTTGAATAATGCTTTCAACACACTAAAAGAAAGTTTCGTTTTATGATTTAAATCTATTAATCCCCTAGATACAATTTTTTCATCGATATATTTAGTTGCTAAAATTGGATTTTGTGAGAAATAATCATTAAAATCAGAATAAAATGCTCCATATCCGTTATTTACAATCGAGATTTTATAAATATTCTGTATATAATAACCCTGAAATTCTGTGCTCAAAGGATCGGAATAGCCGTTATGATTATAATTTTGCGCCCCAACACCAAAACTTATAACAATCGGCATTGGATTCACTAACTCACGCAAAGCATTATATTCTTCATTTAAATTTTCAAATGATTTATACGAAGTATATGATTGATAAATCAGGAAATCAAAAGGTTTATTATCTTCCAAATGATTTGTACTATAAACAGTTCTGAAAAGTAACTTGTCTGAATTTTCTTTGAATATTTTTGAAAGATTATTTATAAAATCTGTATAAAATGAAGTATTGTCTGCTAATCCAACTCCCAAACCTACTGCGACAACAGAAGGATGCGATGAATATTGAGTTATCAGATTCTTAGACTGATTAGTAATATTGGAAATTACGGTTTCGCTTGCAATTTGCTTTTCGGTAGTATTATTAAGCGGTAAATCAATGAATGCCATTATTCCGTACCTGTCACACAAAGACAACAAATAAGGTGATGGGTAATTGAATTTGAATATTACTGTATTCACACCCAGAATTTTAAGTAATTTGAAATCTGCTTCATATTTATCGGGCGAAAGATAATTCGAATTTCTAGTGAAATTTTCAGTATAATAAACTCCTTTGAATTTGAAAGGTTGTCCGTTGAAAATGAATGCACTGCCATTTTTGGTTTTCATAGACTTCAAAGTTCTGAAAGAGAAATTAGAAATTGATTCATCAACCAAACTTCCTCCTGCAAAAATTTTACAAACTACTTCATATAAATTCGGGAAATCTACTGACCAAGGTTTGAAATTGTATAGAGAAAATGAGTATTCTTTGTTAATCATTCTTTGCGATTCAAGTGAAAAAGGATACATATCTGAAGTTGCAATTGCCGTACCGCTGCCTTTTTCACGAATCTGGAACTGAATATAAAAAGATTTGGAAGATATAGATTTATTCACAGAGTCAATTACATCAATTTTAGTCAAATTATCCAGATTTTTAGATGTGATTTCTGCTTTAATTTTCACTCTGGCTTGAGTCATTGAGCTGTTAAATTCGGATGTAAAGAGCATATTAGAAATATACAGCTGAGGAGTACCAACCAAGAAAATACTTCTAGGTATTCCAGTTATAATCATCGGGGCAAAAATATCATTCTGCAAAGTGTTGGAAAATTCATCAATATCATTAGAAATTACAATTCGAATTGTATTATTTGAATTTGTGAGAACTTTTTGTGGAATATTGACATTGAATGGAATTCCATTACTAATATATTTTCCGATGAATTGTTCATTCACAAATACTTCTGCTTGATTAGATACCCCGAGGAAATAAAGCGACCATACCATTCTGTTCATCATTTGCGGGTCGAATTTGAATTGTCTTTGGTAAACAATTTTATTTGCTTCAATCACGCTGCCGGGGACATTCACTCTTTTCCACTGACCACCGTCAACAGAGTTATCCCACACTCCATCGAGAGAATAAACCAAACGAGTGGATGAAGGGAAAAGTTCTTTAATTTGCTGAGCATCGAAAAGTTCTCCTCTTGCAAAAACTGAGATAATTGAAACAAAAAATATAACGAAAAATAGCACTTTTTTCATAATTTTCCAAAATTTGCAATTTGTAAATTATAAAATTACAAAAAAAACAAACAATTTATATTAAAATATTATATAATAATCATCAAAATTCTATAATTTTGATATTAAGAAAAAAATCAAAAAGAGAAAATAAATGCTTCAGGTTTTGCAACATCAAAAAACCGGCGAAATTATAGTCGAAGAATTGCCAATTCCTCAATGTTTCCCCGGGGGAATTTTGGTGGAAATAAAAAACTCATTAATCAGTGCCGGTACGGAAAAAACTTCAGTTGATAATGCTAAAGCTTCACTTTTGGAAAGAGTAAAACGCCAGCCTGACCAGGTGAAACTTGTGATGGACTTCATTAAAAAAGAAGGCGTGTTTTCCACTTTGGAAAGAGTGAGGACGAAATTAAATTCATATAAATCACTGGGTTACTCTGCATCAGGGATTGTTCTGGAAAGCGATTGCCCAGAATTTTCACCCGGAGACAGAGTGGCGGTTGCCGGTGCAGGATATGCAATTCATAGTGAAGTTTGCGCAATTCCCAAAAATTTGGCTGTAAAATTAACTGAAAATGTTGACTTCGAATCTGCATCCTATACAACTGTTGCAGCAATTGCCCTGCAGGGTGTTCGTCGTGCAGAAGTGCAGTTGGGCGAAAATATTGCTGTAATCGGACTTGGCTTAATTGGACAGATAACAGTACAATTGCTTAAAGCAAACGGTGCAAATGTAGTAGGATTCGATATTGATGAATCAACATTCGATAATGCAATAAAATTCGGCTGTAAATCTGTTTTCCCAAGCAGCAAAGAATATGCAAAAGAAGCATTACAACAAACTAATACAAACGGATTCGATTCAGTCATAATTACTGCTTCCACTAGTTCCAATCAACCTCTTGAACTTGCAATCGATTTGCTCCGAAAAAAAGGTAAGGTGATAATAGTTGGTGCTGTGAGTATGAATATTGCCAGGGGTGTTTTTTATCAGAAAGAGTTGGATCTTAGAATTGCTACAAGTTACGGACCCGGAAGATATGACACTCTTTACGAGGAACTCGGTATGGATTATCCGATTGGATATGTACGCTGGACTGAAAACAGAAATATGGATGCAATAATCGAACTTCTTGCAAAAAATCAATTGAACTTTTCAGCCTTAACCACACACAATTTCCATGTAAAAGAAGCAAAATCGGCTTACGAACTCATTTCCGGTGAAAAGAGCGAAAAATATCTAGGTATTGTATTGAATTATCCTGAAAGGGAAAATAAGTTAATAACACATTTAGATTTTAGGACTTCATCTGTCAAAACAGGTAAACTTGGGATTGGATTTATCGGAGCAGGAACCTTTGCACAAAATTACCTGCTGCCGGCAATCCGATCTAATGATGTTAATTTTGTAGGAATTTCTAATTCTACTGCTCTTTCCACGAAAAATACAGCAGATAAATTCGGCTTTAAATCAGCATATACAAGTGGAATTGAATTAGCAAATAACACCGATATAGATTTGATATTCTGTGCTTCCAGACATGATTCACATGCAAAGTATGTAACCGAAGCTCTAAAAAATAATAAGCATATATATGTAGAAAAACCGTTAGCTGTGAATCAGACTGAACTTGAAGAAATTCAAGAAGCCTATAATAATTCGCAAGGAAGTTTGATGGTTGGTTTCAACAGGCGGTTTTCCGATTCATTTCAGGAAATTCGGAAATTTTTCTCGCAAAGGAAAATGCCTTTGAATATGATTTATCGTGTTAATGCCGGACAAATTCCCAAAAACCACTGGGTGCATTTACCAGAACAAGGAGGCAGGATAATTGGTGAAGTTTGCCATTTTGTGGATACGCTTACTTTCCTTGCAGGCTCTTTGCCGGTAGAAGTATTTGCATTTTCTTCATCAGCAGCAAATCAGGAAATTTCCAATTTTGATAATGTTTCCATTAATCTTAAATTTGCCGATGGTTCAATCGGAACAATAATCTATACCTCGACCGGAGACAGTGGTTTGCCTAAGGAATATTGCGAAGTTTATGCTGAAGGAAAAACTGCGATAATGAACAACTTCAGTTCTGTGCAATTATTCCGTGCAGGAAAGGAGAAAGTATTGAAATTCGATGGAGAAAAAGGTATTAAAAATGAAATTGCAAAAACTTGCGAAGCAGCGAAAAACGGTAAAAATATGCCAATTTCTCCTGAAGAAATTTTTACTACAACACGTGCTACTTTCCTGGCAATAGAATCTCTCAAAAAAGGGGAACCTTATAAGGTATAATTTGAAAAAGTTAAAATTCATATTATTATTTTTCTTTATTTTCATCTCCGGTGCAGCAGCAGATGTGAAATTCCCTTTGATGATTAGTAACGATTTGAAGTATTCCGATGGGAAATTACTTGTGGATACTGCAAATATGCAATTTTATCTTGTAAAACCTAACTGGACAAATGTTCTTGAAATTATTTCCACTTGGAATGGATTAGATAATCAAAATAAAATTAGTAAAAATCCCGGAAATATCCAAATTCAAAAATCATTCATATTAAATGGAAATTTAATATTACTGGCTTTAGAAAATGATAACTTACATTTTATCGAACTTGATTCTGAATTGAATTTGATTAATAATCTGATTATTGCAAACTTAAATAACTCACCGGGTACAAATGCATTTGACTTGGTACCCTACGATACTACCCATTTTTTCCTGCGGGTGAATGAATCACTTTATTCATTCATAAAAAATGAGGATTTATTCATTTATGAAATAAAAGATGAAAAAGTAAACAGTTTTAATGTAATTGAGGATAATTCAAAACCCAAATTAGCTTTAATAGAAAATTTCTCAGATTTCAATATGCTGAAAGTTGAAAATCTCAAAGGAGAAGTTGAATTTCAATTGCGGCTTAGTTCCGGTGAAATTAACAACATACAGCAATTCAACGATTTGCTGTTGGTCACAAGTTATATTGAAGGTGCAAATTCCACTTTACTTGAAGTAGTAAATTTAAAAAAGAGGGAAGTCACTTTTTCAGATTATTTTGATGTTCAACCGGAAAATCTTGCTTTTTCGCAGCTTAGGAATGGAAATGTGCAAATTGCTTGTATTAACCATGATAAAGAGTCAATAAGGTTGAATTTAAGGGAATTACAAAATTTTTCAGAACTTGTGAATTATTCTTCAATTAAACTGAATGAAGAAATAAATGAACCTATTTCACTTGTTTTTGTCAATAATTTATATTTTGCATTATTCCGCAATTACATAATTGCCTTCAATGAAGATTTAGTAATTCAACTGAACGATTTTGTACAGCTTGGAAAGAATTTCAAGACTACTCCCAATCTAAAAATCTATAATAATTCACTTTTAATAAGTTCCACTTATTACAGTGAAGTTTTCAATTTGGAACAAAATCAATACTGGATGTTTTATTCATTACTTAACTATATTTCAAAATATATAGTTCCTTTAATTTTGCTTTTGTTTATTTATATATACTATATGAAATTCAGGAAGCAAAAGAGATTATTAAGAGAAATAACAGAATTACCAAGTTCAGGATTAATGATAATTTTGAACAAAACGGGTGAAATTTCCCGAATAAATAAGCAGGCTCGTGATTTACTCGGAATTGAATCCGGCATTCCTTTGAATAAACATATTCTGGAATATTTCACTCTGGCTTTCACAAGTGAATTAAAGGCATTTGTTATAGATGGATTACTGAATAACCTCTATATTACAAAGAAGATTATGCTGCGGAAGGAAAATCAGAATTTTGAATTTGTCTTTAGTTTTTCTCCAATTTGGTCAACTTCAGGAAGCATAAAAGGTTATTTACTTAATGGATATAATATAACTGAGCAATTGGAAAGAAAAAGGATTTCAAACTGGGCTCAACTTGCTCATGATATGCAAACAAATCTGCTTACTATAAAACTTAATGCCGAACAATTACATTCCGAAGAAAATGCTGAAAATCAAAGTAGATTAGGAAAAATACTACATCAGGTGAATTTGCTGCAAAGAAGAGTACGTGATATTGTTACTGTCGGCAGATCAAATAAGCTTGAGCTTGTAAGGACTTCAGCAGAAGAAATTTTCAATGAAGTTACCGGTGAATTTGATGCAACAGTCTTCCCCACTATTACTATCAACATGAATTATACTAATTTCGATTTATTTTGCGATAAACCAAAACTAATTAGAGCAATCCGTAATGCGATTGAAAATGGAATTAAGGCGATACCTGACCAGAAAGGCAGAATTGATTTATCCAGTTGGACAGACTCGAATTACTATTACTTCCAAATCAAAGACAATGGAGTGGGGATGGACGAAGAATTGAAGAAAAAGATTCTTACCCCTTATTTCACAACTTCCAAAGACGGCAGTGGTTTCGGTCTGGGGACGATGATTATTCAACAAGTTGTGGAATTGCATTATGGTAAATTGAATATTAATTCCGAAAAGGGAAAAGGAACTGAATTAATTATCAAAATCCCTAAAAATATTCAAAGCAAATCAAGATAAGGCTTGCCTAAATTTTATTCAATAAAATACGTTGTATTTAAGAATATTTTCTTAATTTTAAAGTTACGATTTTTTCTAATAATGAAATTAAATTTTATAATATAACAAGGTTAAATAAATGAAAAAAATAACAACTAATTTATTCTTGATACTATTACTCGTCACTGGACAAGTATTTGCAAGACCTAATGTAGATGCAACAGCTGCAACAAAAGGCTATTACATCAAAACAGCAGGTAATACTAAAGATGGCAAATGGTATACTCTTGCAAAGAATCAATTTGTAAAAAAAATTGATTCAAAATATTATTTGCAAAATGCTGTAAATGTGAAATTCAAGGATAAAATAGAAATTTCCAATGATAAAAAATCATTGAGGAATCCTTCAATTCAAACGGCAATAAAGGATTACGGAATAAGCAATATTTCTGCTCCTTATGCAAAATACGTTATGAATCAAGAAGATAAAATAGGCATATCCAGAATTTATCAAATAAATTATGACAAAACAATAGATCCCTACTTAATTTGTGAAGAATTGATGAAAAATCCTGAAGTGGAATATGCTTCACCAATTTTCATTCGTGAACTTTACGAATATTCACCCAATGATCCTCAATTCCAGAATTCTAATCAATATTTCCTTGATGTTCTCAAAATGAGACAAGCATGGGAAATATCCAAAGGAAGCAAGGATGTGAAAATTGCAATTGTGGATAATGCTATAGATATAACACATCAGGATTTAGCAGATAATATCTGGACAAATCCCAATGAAATTGAGGGCAATGGCATTGATGACGATAATAACGGATTTAAGGATGATGTGCACGGATGGGATTTTGTTGGAAATATTACCGGTCTTCCTTTGAGACCAGATAATGATACAAAACCACTTTATGCTGCAGTAAATCATGGCACACACACATCAGGTTGTGCTTCAGCTGTTACAAATAATAGTGTTGGTGTTGCAAGTGTTGGTCATAGTTGCAGCATTATTCCGATTAAAGTAGGTTCCGATAATCCGAATGTTGGATCAATTATCGCCGGTTATGATGGAATCCTATATGCAGCAAATATTGGTGCAGATATTATTAATTGCAGTTGGGGAGGTCCCGGATTTTCTCAAGCTGAAAAGGATATTGTAGATTACGCAATTTCAAAGGGTTGTATTCTTGTAGTATCAGGTGGAAATTATAATGAACAAGTTGATGATGGTACAAATTATCCTGCATCATTCGAAGGTTGTTTTACCGTGGGTGCCTCAGGAACTAATTCTCCAGCTTCATTTACTGCTTACGGTATTAACGTTGATATTTTTGCCCCCGGCTTAAATATTGTATCTACACTTCCCGGCAATAATTATGGAGGAGAATCCGGAACCTCAATGTCGTCACCGATAGTTGCGGGTCTTTTCGGACTTTTAAAGTCACTTCATCCTGATTGGACTCCAATGCAATTACAGCATCAGATTAGAGCAACAGCAAATAAAAGTTTAACAAGCAGTCCTAGTTTGAAGCCTTATTATTACGGCAATGCAAATGCTTTTGACGCACTTCGGTATAATAATAACGATGCAAATTATGTAATGCCAGGTATTTCAATGGAATCAGTAATGATTAATGGTGCTTCTGAAATTTCGAGTTTTGAAGATAATGAAGTTAAAGCTTCATTCAAAAACTATTTGGGTGATGCTGACAGTGTTACAATTGAATTTATTCCAATTAATGATTGGTTAACTGTTACTGACGGTATTCAAACAATTCCTGCTATCAAAGCAAATGAAATAAAAGAAGCGACAATTCATATTCAAATCACAGATAAATGTCCCTGGTTTTTTGGTGATACACGAATTATTGTTAAAATTACAGCACAAAATAACTATGTTAATTATGAATTAATATCATTACCGATAAATTTACCTTCAAATAATATATTTACAACAAGGATTAATCAGTTAACTGATATTACCACAAGCTATATAAGCACATTGCATATGTATTCTGAATCGAACGGCTGGGCTGCAGGTATGAACAGATTAGACGACAGAGGTTTGTTCCATAAAATAACAAATAACAATTTTACTTCCGGTTATATTTCAAGTGAACCTACATACTGTGTTTACGGTTTTGATGCAAACAAAGCTTTGATTGGTACAGGTACTGATGATGCAGTCGGAACTTCACATATTTATATTACAACAAACGGCGGAACAAACTGGACAACTGTAAATACTTCTAATATAACAAACTTTATTAATTTCATTCACTTTTGGGATGACCAAAATGGAATTTTCCTTGGTGATGCCGTTGGTTCACAATGGGGAATTGCTACAACTTCTGACGGTGGATATACATGGAATCTATTGAGTACAATGCCTGATCCTCTTTCCGCTGAAGATGGTTTAGTTGGTTCAGGTCAGTTCGAAGGAGATGAAATTTGGTTTGGTACAAATATGGGTAGAATATTTTATTCTCCTGACCGTGGTCAGACCTGGTCTGTTTCCAATGTTATGCTTGGAAAAGCAGTTACAGATTTAACATTCCTCGACAAGAACACAGGTGTTGCAATTGTTTCCGAAGATTTGCGTGCAACTTCAAGTCGTTATCCTGCTTCTACTTCTGATGGAATGGTAACCTGGAAAACAAATACTAATTTGGATTTCACAGCAAATAATTTGTATCCGATTTATACATTTGCTCCTCAAAATTCCGGAAAAATTTACATGCTTTTCTCAACAGGCGAGGTGTTTTATTCAGAAAATCTATGGGCTACATTCCAACCGGAATTGACAAAGAAGTTTGCGGTTTATGTTTGCGGATCCCATCGTATGTATAATGGAAAAGTACGATTATTCCATGTAGGTAATGCATTCTCCACTCTCGACTTTATTTTTAATGCAGCTGTGATTGAAAAGAAAATTGCATTAGCCGAAGCATCACCTGTTGACTTTGGCGATATTGAAACCAGTAAAACCAAGACAAAATTTATTAAAATTGATAATGTAGGAAATACACTCACTAATATTTATTCTTCTGAAGTTATTCCGGGAGCAAATACAAGTGCAAATGAATTCGAAGTGAAAACATCTTTGCCTTCTGATATTGATGTGGGTTCTTCAATGAATTTCCGTGTTGCTTTCTCTCCAATCGATGGCGGTGCGAAAAGTGCTACAATACGTCTGACAACTGACGGCGATCCTAATACTTTCGAATTTGAAGTTATTGGACAAGGTATATTATCAGTTTATGAAATTGCTTCTCCTGAAATTCTTGCAATTAGCCCAAACCCAAGCAATTCACTTGCTTACGTAAAATTCCAAAGTAAATCAAATGCAAAGTCAAACATTACTCTTTATGATAATTTGAACAGAAAAGTGTTTGAAAATACTATGGATATGATTGTCGGTGAAAATGAATTCAATCTGGATGTCTCCAAATTGAATACCGGTATGTACTTCCTAATTATTTCAGATGGCAGTATAAATTATGTCAGCAAATTAATAAAAGAATAAGAAAATTCAATTATTACTGAATTAAATAAAAAATGGGCGACTAAGTCGCCCATTTTCTTTTAGAGTTTATTCCTTACTGAAATTGCTAACTAAATTACATCGTCAGTCATATCGGAAGCAAGGAAAAGACCATTTTTCGATTTCTTATCGTCCGGGTCCAAATCCAAAGCAATTTTATAATGCTGGCGAGCTTCCAGTTTTTTATCCAGATTTAAATATGCATCTGCAAGTAAAGAATGTGCTGTTGGGCTGTCCGGGTTAACTTCCGTTAAGGTAGTGAAATTTTCCACTGCTTCTTCGAAGTTCCCCATTCTCAAATTTGCAACACCCAAATGATAATAAGCAATTGTGAAATCAGGATTTTCCATCACAACGTGGCGGAAACTGTCACGAGCTTTGCAGGGGAAACCATACTGATAGTAAAAAATTCCCAGCCAGTAATGTGCAATCAAAATAGACATATCCATCTGAATAACTTTTTCAAGGCAGGTTATCGCTTTTTTAATTTGAGCTTCACGGTAAAGGCAAAGTCCTAGTTCGAAAAGCGGAGTCGGGAAAGTTGGCATTTTTTCCACGGCTATTCGGAGGTATTCTTCTGCTTGCTTTAAATTTCCCAATCTGTAATGCACATTTCCAATATGTTTGTACACTACTCCAAGCTCAGGATCTTTTTCCAGAGCTTTTTTGTATGCATCTATTGCTTCTGCATATTTCCCTTTCGATTCCAATTGATATGCACGTAGTACATCTTCATTTTCTGAATCATAAGTATTGAAATTAAAATCTTCCATTTAAAATATTACCATAAGATTAAAAGATTGAAAAATTCATTGGAACAGGGCTTTCGCCTGTGTAATCGTAAAATCCTTTGCCTGACTTCCGACCATAATATCCTGCTGCAACCATTTTTTTAAGCAATGGGCAAGGACGATAACGTGGGTCACCCAAATCATTATGCAATACTTCCATAATAGCCAAAGTTGTGTCCAATCCAATTAAATCAGCCAAAGTGAGAGGTCCCATTGGATGAGCAAAGCCAAGTTTTGCAACCTGGTCAATTCCTTCTGCTGTTCCAACGCCTTCCATTAGTGCGAACATTGCTTCATTAAGCAAAGGCATCAAAATTCTATTAGCAATAAAGCCGGGGAAATCATTTGCCAAAACAGGGATTTTACCCAATTTTTCAGATATATCTTTCACTGTTGCATAAGTTTCATTACTTGTAGCGATACCACGAATTACTTCCACAAGTTTCATCATCGGAACAGGATTCATAAAGTGCATACCAATAACATTTTCAGGATGCTTTGTCTTTGCTGCGATTTCCGTAATAGAAATTGTTGATGTATTGGATGCTAATATTGCTCCATCTCTTGCATTGTCATCGATTTGAGTGAAAATTTTGAATTTCAGGTCTTTATTTTCTGTCGCAGCTTCGATGATTAAATCTGAATCAGCGCAATCTGCAATATTTACTGTAGTTTTGATTTGAGCTAAAGTTGCTGCTTTTGCTTCTTCAGTCATAGTACCTTTTTTCACCTGTCTTGCAAGATTTTTTTCTATAGTCCCGAGACCTCTTTGCAATGCCGCATCGTTCACGTCCATAACGGTTACATCATAACCTGTTTGTGCAAAAACATGAGTAATTCCATTACCCATTGTTCCTGCTCCAATTACAAACACTTTTTGAATTGACATAATTTTCCTCTTATATTATAATTATTATCTTTTTTGTAATTTTATTTTTTTTAAAATTACTAAAAAAAAGATTAAATTAGTTAATTTCATATTTTTTTAAAGTAAATATATAATAAAATTATGGAAAATCTCACATTCAAATCACTAATAATAAATGAAAACTCTGAAGGAAATTTTTCACATAATTATGCAAGTAAAACTTTATATGACTTGCCTGCGGGTGAAGTCGTAATTCAAGTAAAGTATTCAGCATTGAATTATAAGGATGCACTCGTCTTCCGTGGACATAAAGGCATTTCCGGAAATTATCCGCAGACTCCCGGAATTGATGCTGCCGGGATTGTGTATCATTCCGACTCTCCCGATTTTAAAGTAGGTGATAGTGTTATCGTTACAGGGTATGATTTGGGAATGAATACTTCCGGAGGATTTCAAGAATTTATCCGTGTACCGTCAAATTGGGTTGTGCCCCTGCCTGAAAAAATGACCTTGAAGGAAGCAATGGTACTTGGTACTGCCGGATTTACTGCAGCACTTGCCATTCACAGATTGCAAACAGTAGGAATATTTCCTGATTCAGGTCCTATTTTGGTAACCGGAGCTACCGGTGCAGTTGGAGTATGTGCTATTTCAATTTTGAATAAAATCGGATATAAAGTATCTGCTTCCTCAGGCAAACCGGAACTTTATGAGTTTCTTAACCAAATCGGAGCAGATGAGATTTTTTCCCGTGAAGAGATTCTGGATGATTCACCTAGACCATTGTTACGCAGACGCTGGAAGGGAGTAATAGAAAATGTAGGCGGAAAAACCCTGGAGTCTGTTGTAAAAGCTACCGACAAAGAAGGTGCAATAACTGTTATTGGAATACTCAGTGGTGATAATTTTTCAAGCACCCTTTATCCTTTCATTTTGCGTGGAATTGCCCTTTTAGGAATTGAATCTGCAGAAACAGAATATCCGCTTCGGAAAGAACTTTGGAGTAAATTGAGTAATGAATGGCGTATAGTCGATTTCAATTTAATTTGCCGTGAAATCAGTTTCGACCAAATTCCGGATGAACTTGCTAAAATGCTTCAAGGCAAACAATCCAAGAAAATTGTTGTGAGAATTTCATAAAAAAAAGAGGGTGCATTGTCGAAAACCACCCTCTTACTAATTTATCTCTACTCTATTTTCTATTTATTCATTTTCATAAACCACATAAACCAATTGTAGGAATAATACTCCTCGTTATTTTTAGCTCTGAATTGTTCAGCTTCCTTTTCATTTGAAGGGGGTACGATCATGCAATCCTGTCCTTTTACCCAATTTACCGGTGTGAGAAGTTTATCATTATATGTCAATTGCAAAGCTTGCAAAACACGATAAATCTCATCCATATTTCTTCCTACTGTGCCAGGATAAAAAGCAATAAATTGAATACGATTATCAGGACTTATTATAAAAACACCTCTTACATTTTTTGTACTATTTGTATATGGATGTTGCATCCCATACAGTTTTGAGATCCTCATATTAACATCAGATATTAGAGGGAACTTAATTTTTGCGGGTTTTCTCCCCTGATATTCCAGTTTTTCCATTATTTCAATCCATGAGAAATGGCTCGGGATACCATCAGTAGAAATTACCATAATTTTTGTTTCCAAGTCGTCGAATTTACCTTGCATTTGTGCAAGCTCCCAGATTTCTGAAGTGCAGACAGGTGTGAAGTCTGCAGGGTGACTGAAAATTATCCTCCACTTGCCGTAAAAATCATCAGGGAATTTTAGAGTTCCCATTGTTGATTGTGCCTCGAAAGATGGAGCAACCTGGTTTAGTGTCGGGATTTGTAAGTCTTCCTTTATCTGAGCAAATAAGTTCATCGAAAGAAAGAAGAGCAAAATGTAAGTAAAATGTTTCATTTTAGCCTCCAATGTTTTTTACTTAATTAACTAAACGAAAACAAATACAATTATTTTAGTTGTGGCGAAATATATATTTAGTTTTCCCTAATACTGATTATATTCACATATAATATGCGATTATAAATAAAATTATACAGTAATTATATGCCTTGTATAATACGGCTGCATCGTTATGAATAATATTTATGGCTAAATATCGACAATTTTTATAACTATTTATCATCATACTGAATATTTTATGAAAATAGTCAAAAAAATCATTTTATTTGATTAATTTGCATTTTTACATTTTAACTAATAAGGAAAATAAAATGAAATTCACAAGAAAAGCAAAGGCAAACTGGCAAGGAGCCGGTAAAGATGGCAAAGGAACACTATCAACTGCAAGTGGAATCCTTAACGAAACACCATATAATTTCTCCATGAGATTTGAAAATGAACCGGGCACAAATCCCGAAGAACTCGTTGGTGCTGCTCATGCAGGTTGTTTCACAATGAAATTAAGCTTTGTTTTAGGTGAGCATGGATTTACTGCAAATAATATGGATACAGAAGCAACTGTTACTTTCGAAGATGGCAAAATATCGGAAATCCATCTAAATCTTTCTGCTTCTGTTGACGGAATTGACGATGCAAAATTCCAGGAATTAGCAGCTTTCGCAAAAGCCGAATGTCCAATTTCCAAATCATTAAATACCAATATTACTTTGACAGCAAAGCTAGTATAAAGTAAATAATTCATGTCCTGAAAAAACGCCTTAACGAGGCGTTTTTTTATTTTTAGTAAGTTAATTATAACAAAATCAATTATGTTCGTCTGCTCTAATTATTATGTTTGTTGGAACGAATTTATATATTTTGAGTAATTCTTATTAAGCTTAAGAGAGATTATTAAAATGACAAGAGATGAATTTTTGAAAGTATTAGGCTTGGGAGCAGTTGCTACAGCTTCCATGTTTTGCTTTGGAGGGTGCAGCAGCGATTCTCCAGCCGCCCCGCAAAATGTTGATTTCACAATTGACATTTCACAATCTTCATATGCAACATTGCAAAATATTGGTGGATTTATCATTAAAGATGGAGTAATTATTGCTCATATAGAATCAGGTGAATATATTGCTTTGAGTGCTGCTTGCACTCACGAAGGTACAATAATTAATTATAATTCCGGTCAAAATCTCTTTGTTTGCCCGGCACATGGTTCGGAATTCAATACTGACGGGACTGTTGCAAAGAATCCTGCAAACAAATCTTTGACAAAATATAATGTTACGGTAACAGGTAATTCAATAAGAGTTTATTCATGATAGGAAGTAAAATGAAACCATTAACTATAACATTTGCAGTCATCGCTTTTTTCTCCTTTACTTCAATGAAGGCTGAAAATATAGTTATTCCAGGAGAGACTCAGCAATCCGAGATTACGAATCAATCAAGTTTGCATTCAACCGAGGATTTTTCATTATTTTCCGAAAGTAAAGACGGCCTTTCAAATCGTGTGAATGAATGGGCGGATGAACAAAATTTCGGTAATACCGATTATTATGATATTGAAATGAAAGAAAACCAAAATGAATTGTTTGCACTCAATTCAGCACAGGATGATACAACGCAGACCGAAAATGATTTAAGTTTTGATGATTTCAACACTGATACAAACCCTAATGCAAATTTACTTCCTGAAAATATTAGCTGGAATGAAAGAATGTTTTGGGGTAAAAGTGGTGTGATGCGAAAATTGGGATTGGCAGGTGAACTCTCAGCAGAACAAAGAACAAAAGAAATTGGGTGGAGAAGAACTTTCCTCACAATGCACCAAACAACCGGACTTCTCACCTTAGGATTGATGCTGGCATCGTGTTATACCGGTCAAATGCATCTCAATGGGGAACCTAACTACTTGAATTACCATGAAGCATTTACTACCAGCACAATAGTTGGGTATTCACTCACAGGTTTTTTGGCATTTATGACTCCTCCTCCTTCAATTAAAAGGAATGAATTTTCAACAATATCAGTACATAAAACGTTGGCATATTTACATATGGCAGGTATGATTCTTACTCCAATCCTGGGTTCACAAATTGAGGACAGCAGTAATTGGAATAAAGCTGCTCAATTCCACCAGACATCGGCTTATATAACAACAGCTATATATGCTTCAGCAATGGCTGTAATTTTATTATTTGATTAATATTAATATGATAATTAAAATGAAAAAGATATTTTTTTTCTTTGCAATCTTTGCAATTCTGAACTTAAATCTTTTTGCTCAAGAAGCAGTTCAACTCACAAATACTAAGAATACTGAGATTATTTATACATTGAGTCATCCTGCACACGAAGTAGAAGCAAAAAGTAAGGACTTGCAAGTGAAAATTGAATATGATAAAAAAGGAAACAAAGTAACAAAGGCAATTGCAATGGTAAAAGTAACTTCTTTCGATAGCGGCAATTCCAGCAGGGACTCTCACGCAATGGAATCAATTGAATCCACTAAATACCCCACTGCAACCTTTAAAAGTTCTAGTTTTGCTTATGATGGTGACAGTTTAAAGATCTATGGTTCAATCACATTCCATGGTGTTACAAAACTGTTAACTATTAATGCAAAGCAAAGCTTGTCGGGTAATTATCTTAAAATCACAGGACGTTTTGGAATAAGCCTTGATCATCACAATGTGGAAAGACCAAAATTGCTCTTTGTACCAACGGATGAATACTTACATTTTAGTTTCACAGCTGATTTTAACATTAAATAATTAAGGAACACATATGAATAATTATAAATTCATTTTAATATTACTTTTAGCAGTAATATTTAGTACAGGAAATATTTTTGCAAGGAAAAACGGAATTAATGGATTGACTTCAACAAAAGCTCAGGGGTGTTTTTGTCATAATATAACAGCAAGTGAAGAAACAGTCCTTTCCATTACAAGTTCAACCGGATCTTTCACAGTTGAACCGGGTTCAACCACGAAATTTACAATAACAGTGAATCACCCTACTTTACTTGCAGCAGGGATTGATATAGCTGTGGGTATTACATCCGAAGATGATGAACATATAGGGACATTAAGCCCAATCACCGGAGAAGGTTTAAATATTCTTGGCGAGGAACTGGTACATTCTGCTCCGAAAGACTTGCAAAATGGGAGTGTTTCATTCAGTTTCAACTGGACTGCTCCATTGGAGGAAGGTATCTATAATTTACGTGCTGTCGGAAATGCCGTAAATAAAAACAATAAAAGCGATAATGCAGATAAATGGAATTATATGTTACCTCAAAGTATTAATGTGAAAGGTCCTAATTCTATTACTGATAATTTTCTGACAAAAGTAGTATTCCCGAATCCATTTAGTGATTTTACAGTATTCAACTTAAGTGATTTTAATCAAGGTTCAATTCAACGTATTTCGATTGCAGATGTGAAAGGGAATGAAATCCTTAGTATCCCCGTTTCATCAAAAATATTTAAATGGAATGGAAAAGATGCTAATGGTAAAAATGTTGCTGCCGGAATATACTATTTGATTATCCAATTAAGAAATGAAAGGAGAATTATACCACTTATTTCATTATAACTTATTCACTTAGATAACTTTTGCAAAAATCAATTAATTTTATTGAATCATAACGCCAGCGATATTGTTTCATAAATGCATCACGAGCATTTTTAGAACAAGCCGGCCAGTTTTTGTTAGGAATTGAATTAATGAAATTTACAATTGCATCCGAATCATCACAATCAACTACAAATCCTGTATGAGTTTCCTTCACTATTCTCTTTAAAGGAACTGCCTTGGAAACAATAACAGGAATACCAAGTGCAAAATAATCGAATATCTTATTATGAATTGTATAATTATTGAAATCATTTACTTGATAAGGCAGAATTCCTATATCAAAATTAGATATAATGCTCACTAAATTCTGAGGTTGAAAGTTTCCATGGAAAATCACATTATCACAGTCCTTCGCAATTTTCATTAATTCCGGGATTTCATCGCCATCACCAGCAATTTCCAAACGGAAGTTTTCATGATTTTTGAAATTTTCGGCAAAAGCTGTCACAAAGTTCTTTATACTCTTTTCACTTGTATGATATCCGTGATGACCAATTGTGTATATACTTCCAAACTCCTTATTAATTTTTTGGGGAAAGTTTCTTTTTAATGGAGTATTATGAACAATTTCAATTTTATCTAAATCATATTTATAAACTCTGTTCAACCTTCTTTTTTGTTCATTGCAAACTGTGATAATACCATCCATAAGGGGAACTACTTTTGCCTCGACCTTGTCGGGCAGACGGAGTTTATGAACCAAAAATCTGGAAATGAAATTTTTATTATACTTTTTCCAGGCACGCATAGCTGCAGGATAATTTTCAGCCATATCGAGTATAATTGGAATTTTGAATTCATGAGCAAGTTTCCCGGCAGTTTCAGCCAGCATAATTTCACGCACTATTATTAAATCAGGAATTATTTCTTCAATTGCCTTTTTGATGGCTTTATTCCATGTTGGATTAAATGGCAAAGGATATGAACGAATTGAATGTTTGAGATAACCTACTCTATGAATGTGAACATTGTCTATTACTTCAGAATCGTGAACTTCGTTGCCCCATCTTGCTAAAATATGCACCTGATACTTTGCTTCAGTCAATGACTTACAGAATTTTTCGACACGAACATCCCAGGGGTATGGACTTTTCCAAATGTAAAGTATTTTCTTCATTTCAGGTTATTTATTTCAGCAAATTTTCACAATTCATTATTTTCAAAATTACTTAATATTTCAAATTATTATATCATCTTCGAAAAAAAAATACAAATAATCAAATTATTTCAATATTTTGCGAATCAATTCGCTTTTATATTTCATTAGTTGTGAAATTTTTTATATAAATTATATGAGTAGAATAAAGAAGCAATTCCAAACAAAATACAAAGCAGATGAACTGAAAAATTGGGTTTCTGCTGAACTCTTACCAAATCCTATGCTGAGTCAAGCAATTAATCAGGCTGCTTGGAACGGATATGATCTCTTTCTCGACACAAAAATCGGAAAAGGGAATATAATTATCCGGGACTATTTGGTTGATATTGATTTCGAATTGAATTTCATTGGTTCGATGGCAAGTAAAACAATTGAAGATACTCTCGACCAGGAATTCAAAAAACTAGAATCAAAAAAATAAAATCTTCATCTTAATTTTAAGAATTTTATTATTTTAGGAAAAAATGATATTGCAATATGAAATTTTTCCTAATTATAATACTATTTCTTTCAATAATAAGTGTTACTTCTTTTTCAGGTAATAATTATCAGGATGATGAATACTATGAAGATGAAGAAGCATATGTTCAAGAAGGTGTAGTGAAAGCTGTTAATGTTGATTTGGGCTATTTCGGTCCTGCAGGTCTTTCTGCAGCGGCAGGTTTCCGGTACTGGTTTGCAAGTTTCACTCTTGGTTTTTCCGGTATAGTCAATGACATTCCAAATTATGCACTTAACGGATATGCCCAGGGTATTTATCAAACCAAACCACTCCCGGCAAATTTTGATGAAAAAAATTATCCTGCTTTGATTGTGACAGGCGACTTTGCTTACCATTATCAGATTTTGCCAAAAGTATCTGCTTTTGCTTCATTGGGATTTTATTCTCAGTCAGATACAACATTAGCGTGGGATTATTCTAATGATTGGTATTATTACTGGAAGACTCAGAAAAGTTCCGGTGTTGCATTCGGCTTAGGAGCTGAAATGGATTATCAGGAGAATTTACGAATTGGATTAGGTTATCACACAAAAAGAGGTATATTTGCCCGGCTCTCATATTACTGGTACTAATTTTGTAAAAGTCAGCAAAAAAATTATAAAAAATATCCGTTCAAAGGGTATTTTTTCTTCATTGCTGTTTGCTTTTGCTCTTTGGTTTTACGTAAGCATGAATAATGTTTTCACAATGAAACTTTATGTTCCGTTAATCCTGAAAACAAATGAAAATCAATCAATTGTCAGCGAAGTACCTTCCAAAATTGAAGTAGAAATTAAAGGTAAAGGATGGAATTTAATAAATGCAAAATTTTTCTACAGTTCTTATTATTGTCTGCTAAAAATTGACAATCTCGAAAGTGAAAATAATCAAATTAATCTGACATATTCAAAACTACTGAATAGCATTAAAAATCTGGAAAAATTTGAAATAAAAAGTATAAATCCTGAAAATTTAAATCTTATACTCGGCAATATTGATCAAGTATTGAGGAAGATTAAATCCAATATTGAAATACACACCAGGAATGGGTTTACTATTGTAAACACAAAAATGAATCCCGAAGAAGTCGTAGTGAAAGGGTCCTTAGAAAAAATCAAGGATTTACTGGAAGTTCCTACAAGAAGCAAAATTCTTGAAGATGTATATAAGAATATGAATGGATTGATTTCATTTGCCGATACTCTTTATCCATCTTTTAATATCAAACCGAATTATACTAAATATAATATAAATATTCAGTTTAAGTGCGACTTATCCTACAAACAAATTCCTGTTAAAGTCAGGGGTGGTTTATTACCTGCTGATAATGAAATTAAACCCGGATATATTACGGTATATCTAACAGGGGGTGTGGAGGAATTGGCAAATATTAATCCTTCAGAATTAGTTGCTTATGTTAATTTTGAGGATTTAATGGATGATTCAACCGGCATATTAGTGCCTGAAATTTCATTACCTTCAAATGTGACTTTAATGAAAACAGAACCTCCTTATCTTTACCATTTCAAGTATTCTCAAAAAGGTCTTTAAAACATATTTTCATATATATCAAACAATTATAAAAACTATAATTCGTTAGTATCATTTCCTGTTTTATAAATAATGTAAATATTCAGCGAAAGAAGAATTTGGGGATAAGATAGGGTATTTATTTTGTTTCATTAAGATTAAGGGGTTAATGTTAGATAATTTAAGAAAAATATTGAATTTATCTGCAAAACCAACAATATTTCTGATTATTTTTTTCGTATCTTTTTTTTCATTGATAGAAGCTGAAGATCATTTCCAATTACAAGTCAATTATACACCCACATTTCCATTCGAATACGAAAAAAACATCAATAAAGGACTTTTGACAATGCTCACCGACAGTACTCTATTTGTACAGGAAGGTGGTTCTTCATTTTATGGCAAAAGATTCCACAATCGCCGTACCGCCAGCGGTCAGATTTTCGATATGAATAAATATACTGCTGCTCACAGAAAATTGCCTTTTGGCACAATTGTACAGGTTACAAATATGAATTCCGGCAAAACCTCGATTGTAATTATTAACGATAGAGGACCTTATCACGGAAAGAGAATAATTGATTTATCCAAACGAGTAGCAGATCAAATTGGGACTCCAGGAATTCCTCCAATAAAAATTAAGGGTGTTTCGAATGAAAATTACCCTGATTCTACACTTTATACCAATAAATTCATTGTATTTCCTCTAATTAAAGATGTAACCCTAGCTGAAAGTTTCGATATCAATTTTATGAAGAAATACGAGGATTTTGATGAAGCTATTATTATGTTGCATACTTTACAAGATTTGCACCCAAGTATACCCTATTGCCTTGCAGTATATGCAAATCAATATTTCGATACTCGTTTCGATAGAACTTATTATGTGGGAATCTTACTCAAAAGTTCCCTTACAGACTCAATCGTAAAAAATTAATATTATTAGAAATAATTTCGTCGCCTGAAAAGAATCAGCACTACAAGTGAAAGTAGGAATGATAAGGCAATGACTATGAAAAATCCATAATGATTTTGTTCGAATGAATTTGGGATATTCATGCCGTAAAAACTTGCAACAAGTGTCGGAATCATTAAAATGATTGAAATTGAAGTAAGAGTTTTCATGACTATATTCAGGTTGTTGGAAATAACAGAAGCATAAGCGTTCATCATACCGCTCATGATATCACTGTAAATATTTGTTGTTCCCAAAGCCTGGCGCAGCTCAATTTCCACATCTTCCATTAAGTCTTCATCGTAAGTATCTCGATAATCACGGAGATTTTTCAGTCGGGCAACTAAAATATCATTTCCTTTCAAAGAAGTAGTGAAAAGCACCAGACATTTTTCAATCTGAAGCAAAGTCTGCAAATCTTCATTTTTAATGGATTTTTCCAGTTGATTTTCCGCTTCCTTGATTTCATAATTAATTTGTTTCAGGTATTTCAAAAACCAAACGCTTGAGGAAAGTGACAATTTAAGCACCAAGTCGAAACTATTTTCCATTATAATATTTTTACGTCTGGTAAAATTTATGAAATCAGGAATGACTTCTGTTGTATGGAAAGAAAGAGAAACAAAAACATCTCCTCTGAAAATTAAGCCCATAGGAATTGTCGCATAAGGAATATCGTCAGTTTGTATTTTAATCGGGAAACGCATGATGATAAAGTACCAACCATCCTCAATTTCGATACGAGGACGTTCATCAATATCTTCAACATCATTATAAAAAGCTTCGGGAATTTGTAATTCTTCGAAGAGAAATCTGCGGTCGTCAAGTGTAGGACATTCCACATGAACCCAGCAATTTGGTTCCCATGTGTCTGTTTGAACTAAGCCGTTACCATTTTTCAAAAAAGTTCGCATTTTGTGCCCCCTTTTATTTGAAAAATATCTCCATCGCTTCGTCAGGAGTTGTTTTTCAGAGTATCATTTTAAACAAAAATATTTTCATTGTCTCTTTGTAATTATTTGAATTTTTTCGCAAACAAATAATAACTATATTTAAACAAAGTACAAAATTACAAGTTTTTTGTGTACTAATTTCATTAATATTGAAAATTATTTTATATTTTTGTAAGAATTAAACTATAATATATAGTATGGAAAAAGTTACCGGTTTAGGTGGAATATTCTTTAAGACAAAAAATCCAGAAAACATAAAAAAATGGTACTCTGAGCATTTAGGTTTGTCAGCAACGGAATGGGGAACAATTTTTGAATGGAGACCTTCCGAAAATCCTGAAAAGATTGCGACGACTCATTGGAGCCCTTTCGAGGAGGATACGAATTATTTCAATCCAAGTACCAAGGATTTCATGATTAATTTCAGGGTAAAAAATATCGAAAAGTTAACGGAGCTGCTCAGACAAGAAGGAGTAACAATCTTGGACGATATTGAGAGTTATTCTTACGGGAAATTTATTCATATTTTAGATCCCGAAGGTAATAAAATTGAACTTTGGGAGCCTGCAGAAAATGATTCAGAAAATTATGTTACACATAAAACTAGTTGAGGTGATTTATGTTAAAAAAAATCTCTTTGGAAATTCAATGGGCATTCATTTTCTTTTTGATGATGCTTGGGTGGATGGTTTTGGAACGTTGGTCGGGTTTGCATGATACTCATTTAGAACTGCACCCTTATCTGACTAATTTGGTTGCTATTCCGGCAATTTTGATTTATGTTTTAGCTCTAATAGAAATAAAGAAAATAAAATTCGCAGGAAATATGTCCTATATTCAGGCATTTTATACGGGTATTATAATAACAATCATTATTGCAATACTTAGTCCACTTAGCCAATATATCACTTCATATTGGATTACACCTCATTATTTCAATAATGTAATAAACTATTCTGTAGCTCATAATTTGATGACTTTCGATGAAGCCGTTTCATATTTCAACTTTAAAAGTTATGTGATACAAAGCATTTTTGGAGCATTGATTATGGGTATAATAACTAGTGCAGTAGTTTCCCTTTTTGTAAAAACCAAAAAAGGTATTGAAACAATAAAAAATACTTAAAAGCACAATATTTGATGATTTTTATACAATTTTGTAAAAAGAGTGAAATAACATTTTTTTGAAATTGATAAAATATAAATAATATGAAAAATAAAAGTTTAATCTCAATTACAGATTACTCGAAGGAAGAATATTTGCGCATACTCGAATTAGCGGCTCAATTCGAAGCAAATCCTAATCAGAAACTGATGGAAAATCATGTTGTTGCATCATTATTCTTCGAACCTTCCACACGCACAAGACTCAGCTTTGAAACTGCTGCAAACCGTCTGGGAGCGAGAGTAATAGGTTTTAGCGAAAGTGGTTCTACTAGTGTAAAAAAAGGCGAATCACTGAAGGATACTATAATCATGGTAGCGAGTTATTCCGATATTATTGTGATGCGTCATCCAAGGGAAGGAGCGGCACGCTGGGCAAGTGAAGTCTCTTCGGTACCGGTCATAAATGCAGGAGACGGAGCAAATCAGCACCCCACTCAGTGTATGCTTGACCTTTACACAATAATGCAAACTCAGGGTACTTTGGAAAATCTGAATATTGCAATGGTGGGTGATTTGAAATACGGCCGTACAGTGCATTCTTTGGTGCAGGCGATGTGCAATTTTAATGCTACATTTCATTTTGTTTCACCTAATGAACTAAAAATGCCCAGATCATTGAAAATGAATATTAAATCTGCAAATCTGAATTATCATCAATAT
>MHAC01000044.1:33995-37365 GCA_001804565.1 Ignavibacteria bacterium GWF2_33_9
AATCCAAAGAGAAAGATTTAGCGACCCGATAGAATACGAAAAAGTTAAAAATAGTTACATACTCGATAAATCCTCCTTGGAAGGTTGCAAGCCTAATATGAAGATTTTGCATCCTTTACCGAGAGTAAATGAAATCAGCGAAGATGTGGATACAACTCCTCAGGCTTATTATTTCAAGCAAGCAGAAAACGGAGTTTATGTTCGTCAGGCACTTTTGGCTGCGATTGCAGGTGTTAAATAATTTATTTTGATAATTAAAATATATAATCAGAAATGGATAATCAAGTTCGAGAATTAAATGTTTCTGCCATCGAAAATGGCACTGTCATAGACCATATCCCTGCTAATAATGTATTCCAGGTTATTCGTATACTTAATTTGGAACATACAAAGCATCAGGTACTTTTCGGAGATAATCTTTTCAGCCATAAATATGGCAAAAAAGGTATAATCAAAGTCAGCGATACATTCTTTGAACCGGAAGATTTAAATAAAATTGCATTAGTCGCTCCCACAGCAACTTTAATTGTTATCAAGGATTACAATGTTGCGGAAAAGAAGCAAGTCGAAGTACCGGAAACAATTCTGAAAATTGTCAAATGCTTCAATCCTGGATGTATTACTAATCACGAAAATATTGAAACACGTTTTCGAGTGGTTGATAAATCCGAGATGAAACTGCAATGCCACTATTGCGAGAAAATTACAATAAAAGAAAATATTGCTTTCAAATAAAATTGAATAATTAATGTGAATTTTTACGATTTTTTACCAAAAATAGAACTCCCTTTTACGAACCCGGTAGTCACTTTTGCTATCGTATTAATCATTATTTTGCTTTCTCCAATCGTACTCAAACGGTTCAAAATTCCGGGTATAGTAGGTTTAATCATCTCCGGTATGATAATCGGTCCTAACGGGCTAAACTTACTTGCTGTTGACAGCAGCGTTATCTTATTTGGCACAATCGGACTACTATATATTATGTTCCTTGCAGGTGTGGAACTGGATTTGAATGAATTCCGAAAGAATAAATTCAAAAGCATATTTTTTGGCTTATTAATTTTTGTAATTGCTTCATCTCTTGGATTCTTTTTTGCTCATTTTTTACTTAAAATGAACTTATTCGCATCAATTTTGATTGGTGCAATGAGTTCAACATTCACACTTGTTTCATATCCGATTGTGAGCAGGTTAGGTTTGGTAAGCCATCGCTCTATTGTGCTTGCAGTCGGCGGAGTTATACTTACTGATTTGCTTGCACTTATTGTGCTGGTACTCATGAAATCCTTTGCAGCACAGACGGACAATTTTTTTGTAGTAATTAAAATTCTGATATCACTTTCAGTATTAATGTTACTCACCTTTGTAGTATATCCCAAAATTGCTAAATGGTATTTCAAAAATATTGAGGAAGTCGGCACTTGGCAATTTATTTTTGTGCTGGCATTGCTCTTTACAGCGGCTTTTTTGGCACAATTGCTTGGATTCGAACCAATCATCGGAGCTTTTGCTGCAGGTTTGGCACTCAATCCGATTATCCCGAAACATTCTTCACTGATGGACAGACTGAGTTTCTTCGGAAATTCAATTTTCATTCCATTCTTTCTTATTCAAGTTGGGATGATTATTAATATCGGAGTAATTGTCAAAGGGTGGCAAGTTATTGAATTTGCGCTGATGTTAACAATTTCATCAATGCTTTCCAAATGGATTGCTGCCTATATTATTCAGAAAAGTTTCAGTTTTTCTTCTACTGAACGTAATTTCCTTTTCGGTGTATCTGTTTCGCAGGCAGCAGCATTAATTGCGATTGTGTTGGTTGGTTATCAAATAGGAATTCTGGAAGAAAGGATTTTCAACAGTTCCATTTTAATCGTACTCATTACTTCGCTTGTAAGTTCATTCTTCACTGAATATTACGGTAGAAAATTAGTTATTGAAAAAGAAGCTCAAACAGATGTTACTAAAGAATATCGGATTTCTCAGAAAATTCTCGTTACAGTTGCAAATCCTCAAACTATTTCCAGATTAATAGAATTTGGTTTGATGATTAAAAAGACCAAATCACCGAATCCATTACTTGCACTTACCATTATTCAGGACGAAGGGCAACTGTTCCAAAAACTCTCCAGTTGCGAAAAAATTATATCTCAAACTGTAAAAGATATTTCTCCGCAAAGTAAAAATCAGGTTATGGTTACTTCAAGAATTAATCTTAATATCTCTAGCGGGATTTCAGGTGCCATTAAGGAAAATTTGATTTCAGATATTGTTCTTGGTATGCATGACCATGATTTCGGTAAAAATAAAGTTTTTGGTAATGTTTTACAAAAATTAACTGAAGATACTAATCAAACAATTTATGTTGTGAAAAATCTTTTCCCAATGAATACTGTTGATAATATCCTGGTTTTGCTGCCGGAAAATATAGAATATGAACCCGGATTCAGAAAAGTAATTGATACACTCTCGAAATTAAGCAAAAATATCAGTGCTAAATTGCTGTTTTATGCGTATCAACGTACAAATATCATTGTGAACAAATTAATTCAGGCAAGGAATGATGGAATAAATTTCCAGACTAAAAATATTTCAAAATTAAGTGAACTTGAAAATTTAGATTTAGAAATACGTAATGACGATATGCTGATTGCCTGTTTGTCCCGCCCTAAAGCAATTTCTTACAATGTTTATCATGAAAAAGTAATAGAGGATTTGTTAGACAATATAGACAAAAACAATGTTGCTGTAATTTATCCTGAACAAAATTTAGCAATCGTGGATGAAGACATTTCTCATTATGATATTCTTGAGACAAGTCCTATTCAAGAAAATCTTGTAAGAATAAGCACAATCAAAAATGCTCTCAAAAAATTATTCAGTAAAAATAATAAAGAATAACAAATAAAATAATTCGTCTTTGTTGTTAGACATATTGGAGACTCAATGGACGGAAGATTTTCAGACAGAGTAAATGAAGTATTGAATCTATCTCGTGAAGAAGCAATTCGACTCGGAAATGATTATATTGGTACAGAGCATTTGCTTCTCGGTATTATTCGGGAAGGAGACAGCACTGCCATGCAAATTATAAATAAATTTGATGCAGATATAAATGAAGTCGTTTTTGAAATAGAAAAAAGTGTGGGTGCTTCCAGGCAGAATAATCCAAGTAATATACCTTTGACAAAATCTGCCGAAAAAGTGTTAAGAATGGCATCTTTCGAAGCAAAATTATATAAATCACAAGTGATTGGTACTGAGCATTTGCTCCTTTCACTTTTGCGTGAGGAGAATAATATTTCAGCAAAGTTTTTGAATAAATTCGGAATTTATTACGATTCAGCAACTAAGGCATTGGATTCAA
>MHAC01000044.1:37443-48780 GCA_001804565.1 Ignavibacteria bacterium GWF2_33_9
TGAAAACTCCCGTACTGGATAATTTCGGAAGAGATTTAACTAAACTTGCCGCTGAGAACAAACTCGACCCAATTATTGGCAGGGTTAAGGAAATTGAAAGACTTTCTCAGGTTTTAGCTCGCAGAAAGAAGAATAACCCTGTCCTTATTGGTGAACCCGGTGTTGGAAAAACTGCAATTGTAGAAGGTTTAGCACTCAGAATTGTTCAGAAGAAAGTGTCACGTGTTTTGTTCGATAAACGTGTGGTTCAGCTAGATTTGGCCGGATTGGTTGCCGGAACAAAATACAGAGGCCAGTTCGAAGAGAGAATGAAAGCACTTTTATCTGAACTCGAGAAAGCAAAACACGTAATTGTTTTCATTGATGAATTGCATACATTAGTCGGTGCAGGCGGTGCATCAGGTTCGCTGGATGCATCGAATATGTTCAAACCTGCTTTAGCTCGTGGGGAAATTCAGGTAATCGGTGCTACAACATTGGATGAGTATCGTCAGTATATTGAAAAAGACGGTGCTTTGGAACGCAGATTCCAGAAAATTTTGGTGGAACAACCCACAACGGATGAAACTTTGCAAATTTTACAGAATATCAAAGATAATTATGAAGATTTCCACAATGTGGCTTACTCACCAGAAGCAATTGATGCAGCAGTAAGATTTTCAGACAGATTCATCACTGAAAGAATGTTTCCCGATAAAGCTATTGATATTATTGATGAAGCAGGATCACGAGTGCATTTGCAAAATATTGACGTTCCTGCCGAAGTCACAAATCTCGAAAAACGTATTACTGAACTTAAGCATTTGAAAACTGATGTTGTTAAGACTCAGAACTTCGAAGAAGCCGCAAGACTACGTGATCAGGAAAAGAGATTACAGCTTGAACTTGAAATTGCAATTAGCGAATGGGAATTATCTTTATCTCGCAAATCTTTTCAGGTCACTGAAGACGATATTGCTGATGTTGTTTCCATGATGACCGGCATCCCAATGAACAAAATTGCAAAATCTGAACAGAATAAACTGCTCTCGCTCGAAAAAGATTTGCAAGGACTCGTTGTTGGACAAGACGATGCAATTTTATCCTTAGCCCGATCTATAAGACGTGCACGTTCCGGCTTAAAAGATCCTAGACGCCCAATTGGTTCATTCTTGTTCCTCGGTCCGACAGGTGTCGGTAAAACAGAACTTGCCAAAGTACTTGCAAGAGTAATGTTCGACAATGAAGACGCTCTTATCAGAATTGATATGAGTGAATATATGGATAAATTCAATGTATCACGCCTTGTGGGTTCACCTCCGGGTTATGTTGGCTATGAAGAAGGCGGTCAATTGACTGAAAAAGTGAGACGCAAACCATATAGCATAATTCTCCTGGATGAAATTGAAAAAGCTCATCCGGAAGTATTCAATATTCTGCTTCAGATGTTCGATGATGGTATGATGACTGATGGTCTTGGACGCAAAATTGATTTCAAGAATACTATTATAATTATGACATCGAATGTTGGCACTAAGGATATTAAGTCCGGCGGACTTATTGGATTCGGCTCAAATAGTCCTACAGCTGATTTCGATAATATGAAATCAACAATTGAAGAAGCAGTTAAGAGAATTTTCAATCCTGAATTTATCAATAGAATTGACGATATGATTGTCTTTAGGAAACTGAATAAAGAACATATTCATGAAATAATTGATATCCAGCTTCATGAAATGCTCAAACGTATGAAAAATGCTCATCAGGAATTAGAACTGACTGATGCTGCAAAAGACTTTCTCGTAGAAAAAGGCTTTGATGAAAAATACGGTGCACGTCCTTTACGCCGTGCTTTGCAGAAGTATTTGGAAGACGAACTTGCAGAAGCAATTATTCGTGGCGATTTCAAAGAAGATTCCAAGGCGATTGTTGATTTTAAAGGTAAAGATGATAAACTAACTTTCAAATTCAAGGAATTGCCTAAGCCAAAGGCTGCTGCAAAGGAAACACAATTCAGTGAAGAAGGTCAGGATGCAAATTTTCTCGAAAAAGTTGCTAAAAATTAAATATAGAATATAAGTGAATTTTCATGGGCGGGTCTTCCCGCCTTTTTTATTTTAAGTGCTGTTTTGTTCATTTTACTCAATTATTTTTTCTAATCAAAACAATAAATAAAACATATCAACTTCTATAATCATACTAAAAAGTCTTATTTAAGGAAACTATAGAATGAGTGAATTTATAAATAATTCTTTCAGAAGAAAAGAGTCGCTGAAAGAAATTTTACGAAGATTGCACGGAGGAGTTGCCCTCGAAGTGCTGACTTCAGAACTTGAAGGACTTCTTACTGAACTGCCTTATGGCGAAGTAGTAGAAGCAGAGCAAGAATTAATAGAAGAAGGACTTCCGGTTGAAGAATTGGTGAAAATGTGCGATTTGCATTCCAGATTGCTAAATGATCAAATAACTACTCAGGGAATGAAATTAATCCTGCCCGGTCATCCGGTGCATACTTTCCAGAAAGAAAATGAGGAAATTCTTAAAATTGCCGAAGCAAGTTTGGACAAAATCAAATCTGTTCTGAACAATCTCGATTCAGTTGATTTTGAGAAAGAAATACTCCATTTTCGTTCCAATTTCAATTTGCTTGGTGATATCGAAAAACATTATTCCTGCATGGAAAATTTAGTGTTTCCTTTTCTCGAAAAAGCAGGTATTACAGGTCCTCCAAAGGTGATGTGGGGCAAACACGATGAAATTCGTGAAATACTGAAAGCTACAATCGAATCACTTGCTAATATTAAAGCAAATGAAATTGATGATTTCAAAACAGCTGCAGAATTTCTGCTCAAACCTACTCTGAATCTTATTATAGATATGGTTGGTAAAGAGGAAAAGATACTATTCCCTATGACGTTAGATAAATTAACAGATACGGATTGGTATCAGATATACCAGCAAGTACCCGAAATTGGTTATTGCCTCTATGATCCACAAGTTGAATGGAAACCTGCAGGGCTCAATTTACCTGAATTAGAACAGAAAAACGACGAAATACATTTATCGACTGGCAGCTTTACCAAAGAAGAATTAGAGGCAATTTTATCTGCTGTTCCGGTGGATTTGACTTTCGTTGATAAAAATGACAAAGTGAAATTCTTTTCGCAAAAAGATGATAGAGTTTTCACTCGTACCCGTGCAATACTCAAGCGTGATGTGAGAATGTGCCATCCTCCTTCAAGTATGCATATTGTGGACAAAATTATCAATGATTTCAAAACAGGCAAAGCAAACAGAGCTCCGTTTTGGATTAATTTTCAAGGAAAATTTATCTTGATTGAATATTATGCAATCAGAGATAAAAACGGTGAATATTTGGGTACTCTCGAATCAACGCAAGATCTTACAGAAGCAAGAAATTTGCAGGGTGAACAACGCATTTTATCATACGAAGACAGGAGATAAGTTATGGAAAGACCTTATATTACACCAAAAATGAAAGTGTATGAATTGCTGAAAGAATATCCTGAAATCGAGGAATTCCTCATTGATTTAGTTCCAGAATTCAAAAAGTTGAAAAATCCAATTTTACGGAAAACAATAACAAGGGTAACTACCTTAGAGCAAGCCTCAAAAGTTGGTGGAATTAGTGTAGAAAAATTAATTAACAATTTAAGAAATAAAGTTGGGCAAAACATGATTCAAATTAACGAAATTAGCAGTAACACCGAAAGACCAAATTGGTTAGTTGATAGCAAAATTATTAAAACAATGGATTTATGCCCGATTATCGAGGCAGGTGATCATCCAATTGGATTGGTCCTTTCGGAAGTGGATTTGCTGAAAGAGGATGAGATTTTAGAAATTATAACTCCTTTTTACCCGGCACCGATGGTTGATATGATTGTCGGCAGAGGCATTCAGGCTTATTCGGACAAAATTAACTTCAATTTAATAAAAACTTTTTTTACAAAATTATAAATAGGTATTACAATGATTGAAAATATTAATAAAATGATTGAATATCCCGCAAATGGGATATTAAGTAAAGTCATTGAAAAAAATGAAAAAATGAATATTACACTTTTCTGCATGGCTGCCGGAACAGATATTTCCGCCCATACATCCACTAAGCAAGGATTCGTTTATGTAGTGGAAGGTGATGGAATTTTCCAATTGGAAGGAGAAGACATCACAATGGAAGCAGGCAAATATATCTATATGCAGGAAAATGCTGTTCATTCTCTCAAAGCTAACGGAAATACAAGTTTCTTGCTCGTATTAGCCACTAATTTTAAGTAAGCAAAATTTAAGAAAAATGTCCTGCTTCCTAAAGATACAGGACATTTTTTACTATCTGTTTTTGAATGACTGATTGATTCACTTAAATTTGGTCTATCAATTCTACGTTACTCAAGTTCGTATTCATCCCTTTCAGGACAGCATAAGTCAATTTATCCATTCTGGCACCTTCGAAATTGATAGTATTTAAAGTGCGGTAATATTTATTTGTCAAAGAAAAAGCTGCTTTGAATGTAACATTGATAAGAGTTGCATTTTTAAATGAAACATCTTTTAGTCCGGCTCCGTCGAATTTTACACCGATAAATGTAAGTCCTTCCAAATTTGCTCCACGTAAATCTGAATATTTGAAGCTTACCCCTTTGAAATCACAATTATCAAAAATAGTTTTCCTTAAGTCGCACATATTCATATTTACGTTTTGCAGAGATACATCAATAAATTTTGCATCCTCAAGTGCTGATTTATCGAAACTCGTGCCGGAAAGTATTGCTCTCCTGTAGGAAGTTCCCTTCAAATCGGACACAGTAAACGTACAATTAGTTAAGTTGGCACCATCAAACTTTACTTCACGTACATCACTTGCTTTGAATGTGCTACCAGTTAAATCTGCACCCGAAAAGTCCGTTCCTTTCAGGGAAGCAGCCGTGAATTTCCCATTTCTTGCATTAACACCTGCAAAATCACTATCAGGCAAATTACTTGCAGTGAAGTCAGGATTTGAATTGTTTACATAGGATTGGTTATTATCCGAAACTTCTCTAAGCGTTTCTTCTATATCTCCAATACTTTCTATTGTCATCTGCAGTGCAGTTTCTTCGTCCTTGCCTTCATCCATAAGTTCATTATAGCGTTCAAGCAAATCTGCGAGAAGTTCTTCCTTTAATTCTTTCACATTGCTCAAGTATGCATAAGAACCAAAAATTTCGTCAATGTGGGTTTTAAGTTTCATTTTCATTATTTTCCTATTATATTAATTTTGAAATTATTTTTTTTGTAAATTCCCATTCAAGTTTATTCTTATTTAGTAATGATTTGCCGGAATCAGTAATTTTATAATACTTTCTTCGGCCTCCTTGAGTTTCGTCACCCCAATATGAAATAATTGAATTTTCCCTTTCCAGCCTTTTCAGACTCGAATAGAGGGTTGCCTCCTTTATTTCGTATTCACCTTCTGTACTTACTTTAATTTGTTTAGAGATTTCATATCCATATTTATCTCCCATCTCTAAAAAATTGAGAATTACAGTATCGATGTGACCTCTTATTAAATCCGGATTAATGTTCATAAAATTCTCTTTTTAAATTGTGAAAAATCAATTATTACAAAACTAATAATAATTACTCTATTACGCATAGTAATATGCAATAAATAGTATTTTTTTCGAATTATTTGGCTGTTCTGTTAGAAATACTTAACTTTGTGTTGTATATTTCTAACATTTAGGAGAAATGTCATGAAAAAGTCATATTTAGTCTTCATCGTTGCTACTTTAGTGCTGATTTCTGCCATTTTGTGGTTTTACAATTCAGGAACTTCTTTTAAAATTCTCGATAATCTTCATTTAGTTGTGATTTTTGTCGTTGTATTTTTTGCAGTATTTATTGGAGTGAGAAGATTCACGAGCGAACGCAGAGGTGAACCAAGCGAAGATGAACTATCTAAGAAGATTATGCAGAAAGCTTCTTCAGCATCCTACTATATTTCTCTTTATCTGTGGCTTTTGCTTATGTATATCGCAGATAAAGGAAAATATGAAACTGATGTGCTTTTCGGCAGCGGGATTTTGGGTATGGCTCTGATTTTCTTTTTGACTTGGGTTTTCTTTTACTTTCGTGGATTAAGGAATGAATAATAGAATAAGAGAATTACGGGCAAGGGATAATATCACGCAGGACCAATTGGCTTTGGCAGTGGGGGTTCGCAGGGAAACGATTGTTTTCCTTGAGAAAAATAAATATAATCCTTCGCTCAAACTTGCGCACGATATAGCAAAGTATTTTGGTCTGCCAATCGAGGAAGTATTTTTATTTAACGAGGTTTAGCTATAGAAAATTTGTTTAGGATTTTTAATCGAAATTTATTTCGGCTGTCATTCTGAATGCCAGTGAAGAATTGCTGTACTTTAGCTGTCATTCTGAACGCCAGTGAAGAATCTATGCTGTTTGGTATTTATAAGAAATGCAACCACCCCGTCTCCCGATTGCATCGTGAGCCACCCCTCCAAAGGAGGGGAATTTTTGGCTATCATTCCAGCCTGTCCCGTAGAAATCGGGGTGAAAGCAGGAATCCAGGGGCGTTCTTCCCCCTCTATCAAGAGAGGATGGGAAGAATCCAGGTCTGTTCTTCCCCCTCTATCAAGAGGGGAGGGGAAGAATCCAGGTCTGTTCTTCCCCCTCTATCAAGAGGGGGGGGGAGAATCCAGGTCTGTTCTTCCCCCTCTATCAAGAGGGGGTTAGGGGGTGTGTCATTCAAAATTCAAAATTTCCGGTCATTCCTTCAGAAAGCCGTATTCGTAAACTTTTGGTTCAATTTTGCAGGCGAGGAGCTTTAGTTTACTTCGCAGGGCAGTGATGAGCGCCATATATGTTTCATCATCGCTTTTGTTGTTCATTTTGCCTTTGTCGTTACGTCCTTGGAAATACTCACGGATATCGTACAGCGAAGCGTTTACGTTGTATGAACTATTAAGGTTGTAAGGAGCGGAGAACTCCCCCTGCCCCCTCTTTTCAAGAGGGGGAAATGCAAAATTCCCCTCCTTTGGAGGGGTGTCCCGATGCAATCGGGACGGGGTGGTTGCATTTTTTGCATTCCCTGCTACTGCATGGTAATATCTCCAAAGTTCCCTTCCGGCATCGAAAACTTCCTTTGCTTCGAGCGAAAATTCCAGCGGCGTGGTGCGGTGCTCCGTAGTGCCGAAAAGCTCCGTTCCGGCTTCTTGCTTGAGTTTGCCTTGTATGAACTTTGTCATAAAGTTACTTTCGAACTTATCTCTTGCGTTCACTTCCTGCTCGGTAAATGGGAGCCAATGGTTTGTTGCGAATCTGGATGAAAAGCTATTTTTATTATGAAAAATCATAAAAACTAAACAGTCATTTATAAACTGAAAATCATTATCCCAATTTGCATTTGGAGAATAAAATTGGTCATTATGATTTATCCATGTATGCTCTATACATAATCTTACTGCAAAGTATATACTTGCAATAAAAATATTGCTTGAACAAATGTCAAAATAAATATAATGTCCAGCACCTTTGTTGTTGATTATACAAATTGATTGATTATGTTGAAAATCTGGAGAATCGCCTACTAATACTCCTAAAGAATTAATGATGTTTATTTTTTTATATGAATTCAACCAAATATTAATTTTAGAAGTATTATTTTTTTCAAAATAAAATTTCTTTGTTTCTAAATATTCTTGATTCTCATTAAACACTTCTGCTTCGATTTTTTCAATTTTCTCCTTAATTTCTGTATTCCAAATAAAAAAACCAATTGGGAATTCACCCTTGACATTATCAAAAGTATAGGCAGGTACAATAAATAATTTTACAAGTTTAGATAGAAAATTATTTCTAAATACATTAAAATTTGAACCATTTATAATTTTAAGTGTTGAAAAATTTCCGATTTTGCAATTTGAAAATTCTGAATATATTCTCACTAAGAATTGAGCAAATAATTCATTGCTCGATTTTTCGAGAATAGATTTATAATTTGAATATGTTTTATTGGAAGTAGAAACTTCATTTTTAAAGCCTCTACCAACACCTCCACCTGCTTCCGCATAAGGCGGATTTATATAAATGACTAATTTCTTTCTTTTTTCTTCGCTGTTAACGATTTCCTGAAGCGGCTTGGGCAATTTGGTGAATTCATCATTCAGGAAATCGAATTGGAAAACGTGGTCTTCGAGCAAGTTCGCACCGTTTCGGATGCGGTCTTTCATCACTTCCACGTCTTGAGTGTCGAGAGTGGAAGCCCAAATATTGTACTTATTGGTAAGTCCGGTCAGCAAATTGCCCGTTCCTGCGGCACAATCCCAAATGTAGTATTCGTCCTGCCAATCCTCGCCCAGCACGTCTGTGAGATATTTCTGCGAAAGTTCCACCCAAATTTGCGGAGTGAAGAAAGAACCTTTGCGTTCCCTCACGTCCTGCGGCACGAGCAGGTCACGGCGTTCCACGATGTAATCCCAATATTCCTCTTTAGGCGGTCGTTCGTATTTATTCCAAAACTGTGTATGAGCCACCTGACTATCTTTGAAAGCAGTACTCGTAGAGGTGAACATACCCGATTCGCTGATTTTCCGGTCAAGTTCGTAGTGGTCTTTCTTAAGAAGCACGAAAAGTTTATCTTTCAGAGTAAAGTTTTCCTCGGAAAGCAGGTCAGCCAGGTAAAAGTCGCCGTCAATGATTCCGGTTTTCTTGGCAATTTCCCAATTCACGGAAATGGAGGGCTTCACGCTTTGGAGCCACTTATTGTAAATAACCATAAAGTTATTCTTGTCAATCCGGATTTTCGTAAGACCGAACTTACCGGCTACGAAATTTTGCCGTATGAATTTAATCAGGTCTTTCTCATCTCTTTCTAAATTGAAAATATAAGTTTTCTGTTCGAGAATGCTTTTCACCTTCTCCAGAACGAGTTGAAATTCCTTCGTTTCGTAATTGGAAGGAGTAACGTTCCAGTTGAAATCGTTCACATAGAAAATATCGTGAATATCGCTATAGGCGATGAAAGCGATTCGCTCAGCATCGAAAGCCCCAAGCATAGCCGGAGGAAGATTTTTATCGAAAGTTCTAGCTTTACCGATTGTAAGAATAAGTTGAACGAAGGACTTGTAAATATCCGAAGTTCCTTGCTTTGCCTCAGCCCAAAGTAGCGATTCCTGCTCGAAAAGCCCTTTGCCGCTCTGCCGGACAGAAACGCAAAAGTCCACATTGCCGATAATTCTGGAGCAATCGTAAAGCCAAAAGAAGTCATGAGCGACTTTATTTTTGAGTTCTTCCTCTTTTATGTTAGGGTAGCGCATAAGGATTTGGGGTTAGTTATAAAGAAAAAGAATTAAACAATTAATTATTCGGACGCACCTAATAAATAGCCAGTAGTTAATCCTTTATCCTTAAAAAATTTCTTGACTTCGCTTTTATTGTCAGCAAGGATTCTATCAATTTCAGAATTAACTGTGGTTTCCCAAACATTCCAAGTAATTAATCTTCTTACTACTTTTCTAATTTTTTCAAAATTTTCATCAGAAATTTCACGATAAAAAATCAAAGCTTTCTCGTCTTGATCGGTGATTTCAAGTTTTGCAGCAATTGCATCTCTTAATAATTCTGACCACGCCATGATAGATTTGCTCCTAAACATACGATTTAATTTATTTTGAGTTAAATCATTTTCTGTTTTTGTCGAATCCCATTTATGTAAAATTTCTTCATCAATTATATTACATAACTTAATTGAATTAGTTATTTCTTTATCTCTTTTATAATATTCACTTGTAAGATCATCTTCAGTTGGTTGTCTGTATATAAAATTCGAGAATATAGATTTGCTCAACATATCCATAGTAATGGGATACTCAGAACTGCTTCTATTTGATTTTGAAACTAATCTTACAATTTTATTTGTTGATTCATCAAGTATAGAATCATATATAAAACTTGTAAATCTTTTGTTTACATCAGCATTCGACAATTGCTCAGAGTTTTTAATATATTTTGCAAAACCAGCTTCAGTTTTCTTCTCATCATCTTCTATATTCTTATATTCTTCAAATTGCTTTCCAAATTGTGAACCAAGTTTTGCGACCATAATAGAAGAAAAGAAACGTGTTTGTGCAAATTTGTCATGTGCTGATATATTTGTTTGATTCAAGCTTTTTGGTTCAGGATTAATATAAATTTTAAGTTCAAATTCTTTTCTTTCGCCCCACAGGAGTGATGCAATTTTATGTTGACCATCAAAAATTAATATTTTATTTTTGTATAATCTACCGATAGAAGGATTTAAAACTGTGTTTTTTTGAAAATGTCTATAAAGGTCAAAAATTTTATCTTGGATTAAATACCTTGGTTGTAATCCAATTTGACCATCTTCATCATCATCACTATTGATAACTTCAACGGGTAAAGTAGCATAAAAATATTGCCACTTAGTAATCGGGCATGAGTATAGTCGGAATTTCTCTTTCTTATTTAGAAATTCTAATTCGATTTGCCCATCACTAATATTATGGTAAACAATTTCAGCAAAAGTATTAATTATTCCTTTATTCTTAAAATGCTGTAATTCATGTTTTAAAGTTAAAGATTGTCCATTTTTAAAAAAGTCTTCTAACCTAAGTTTAATTCTAAAATCTTCCAATGGTAATCTACCTTTTTGTAAATTGTGAGACTGGCACATTGGTGCTATGTTATCAATTTCCGATGCACCATCATCGGCGAAAGCTTTGATATGGTCAAAATGAATTTCTTCATTTTCAAGAATTTCATGACCAGTAGCATAACATGTTCTTCCAAATCTTTCAAGAATAATATTCTTTTCATCATTTGATATTTGTCTTTGTAAAATTATAGCCATATATTTTCTCTTAATCTTAAAGTAAAGTAAATCAATTTAGATATTTTTCAATTCATCAATTACAAACTTACAAATTTCTTGCCAAATTATTTTATTATTATAAATTATGAAAAATTCCCCTCCTTCGGAGGGGTGGCTCCCGATGAAATCGGGAGACGGGGTGGTTGCAATCAATACCCATAATTCCTAATTATATAATTCTCAAGTCCTAATAATACGAAATCCATGTTCTTTAATATATCACCTGCAGGAATTCTAAATATCCTTAAACCCAGCGATATCAGATAGTTTTCTCTTTCAATATCTGATTTTCCATTATAATTATGATACAATCCATCTATTTCTATCACTAATCCAAGTTGCTTAATATAAAAATCAACAATATAATTCCCGATAATCTTTTGTCGATCGAAATCTATTTTATGAAATTTGTGTTTTTTAACTTGATTCCAAAAAAGAAC
>MHAC01000045.1:0-15095 GCA_001804565.1 Ignavibacteria bacterium GWF2_33_9
ATACAATGATTTTGAATCATATATTTTAATGAAAAATGGAAGAGATACTGTGGCAATCACTTATAATCAGAACGATTTAATACTTCGTGACACTACTTATTCAGGAGAAGAAGCGGAATATGAGTTAATCACAGAAGTAAAATCGGGTAATTGGCTGAACCGTTCATACAAAAAGGTATTGCAGGATTATCCTCCTTATGAGATTACTTATCTGAATAACAATAGTTACAGAATCACAATTCCTAAGAACAAATATGCTACCAGATTAGCAGCTGTCCGTTTTTTGGAGCAAGTTTCCTATGATAATGAATTTAATATCCTTAAACAAGCACCCTCAAACGAAAGTGTAAGTTTCACCATTGAAAATATTGATTTCAAACCTGAGATATTTTATAAATTATTGTTCTATCCAAAATACAATAATAAAGCACTTGAACTACATTACAATATTCAAAATTATTCTGTAAATATCCGTGCTTTGGGTTCTGAATTTATTGACCATTACTTCATTGGCGGAGGCGATAATAATAATGTTTATGTGGGTGCAAGTGGAGGATATGTGATTTGTTACAATACTAATACTAGGACAATGGATACAATCGGAGCAAATCCGGGTTATACTTCATTCTTTGCAATATCAGCATCAGGCAAATATGCTGCAATCAGCACTGGTGTTGGTAAATTCAATATTATCAAAACTATTGACAATTCAGTAATTGAAACTATTGATGCAGGCGAATTGCAGCCTCAAATTGCCAAAACACGTTTTGCTATTTCCGATAATGGATTAATTGTATATGCATCTAATTCAACTATTGAAATTTACGATTTCATTAATAAGAATAAATTGCAGTCTTTGAGTTTACCTAATAATAACAATGATTTGTATATGTCCTCTGACGGAAAAGCTTTCGCTACAGATAATAATCTTTATAAATTCAAAGATGGACTTTTTAATTTGGAATATACTACAACTTCCAAAATAATAGGATTCAATCCGAAAAATCCTGTGGAATTTTATTCACGGAATGCTGATAAGATAGATTTATTTAATTTCAATAATGGTGTAGTTTTCATAAATGTAATCGATGTTTCCGATAAAATTTGCAATCTGGATATTAAAAGTAATTCTGTAATTTACTTCAAGGATAATCAGATTATTTTCAAAAGTTTGTCCGGAAATATTTGGAATACACTTGGTTCTGTGAATGATTCATACTATTATAATTATCATTTTTACAATAATGCTCTCTTCTTCCAAGATAACTTTTATTATGTTTTAAACTTTGAAAATTAATGAAGAAATTACTTTTTATATTAATTTTAATCATTTCACCAGTAATTTCACTTAAATCAACAGAAGTGAAATTATATTTCAATCCAGGAATTGGATTATATTCTATGTATAGTCTTTCTGATTTGAATTCATATTTCAGACAATCTTTACCTTTTGAATCAAAGCAGGTGAGTGATTTTCCTCCATACTGGAATTTTGATACTTCGCTGCAATTGTGGCTGAATGATTCCACAAGAGGAATTGCCGCACACTATGCACAGGAATCAACGGGTTCGAGAATCTCACGTGTCGATTATTCAGGAGAATATTCGAATGAATTTACTGTGAATAATAGAATTTATGCCGCAGAATTACTCTACAATCAGCCCAGATTCCATGGCCTCAGCGTAAATTATGGGCTAAAAGCTGGGATTATTTATACTAATCTTTTTTCCAGAGAATATATTAAGGTTTTCGAAGAAGACACACTGTACACAATGAATGCCGAGGCAAGTTCATTTTTCATCGAACCTGGAATTAACATTTTTTATCCGGTAAAATTTTTAGAAATTGGTCTTTCTGCCGGTTATTTAATCGATTTTGGGGGTGAATATAAAATAACTCAGGTAAATGGTGAAAATAATATGGTTGGTTATCCAATCGGCAATCCTAATAGAAATGAGGCCATTAAATCCGAATGGACCGGTTTTCGTTTACGTTTATATTTTGGAATAAATATTACTGATTTGATAAAAAGCTTCTGACACTTTCGAAAGTAAACGAATTACCATCAAATCTCAGAAAATGAGGATTATTTATCCATTCTCCCAAATTGAAGTATATACCATCTTTATAATGCTCTTCAATTAGTTTATGACGATGTCCCATTACTACATAATCATACCCTTCGTCTATTTTCCTTTCCGCAAATTGAGTCATTCCATCTGCTTCACCATAATTTTTTTTGTCAGTATAGTTACGGCTCTTTCGTGAACTTCTGCTTGCAAGTCCAATACCCCAATCGGGATGTATCATTCTATAAAGTTTCTGATTTAGTGAATTTCTAAGTATTTTTTTCAGGAATTTATATCCGGTATCTTTATTACTTTTTCCATCACCATGAGATATGTAGAATTTTTTCCCGTAATATTCTCTTTCGATATCATGAAAATGTGGCTCAATTCCAAATTCTTCCCGAAAAAATCTGGAATGTCCAAAATCGTGATTACCAATTATATATTCTATTTTCACCCCGCTGCGAACTAATTTATCTATCGCAGCCAGTATTCTGTAAAAACTTTTGGGAATTACTGTTTTGTAATCAAACCAATAATCAAATAAATCACCTACGATAACTAGTGTTTCCACATCTGCAGTAATTTTTTCGAGGAAGGCTATCAACAAATCTTCAATTTTCCGGTCTTCATTACGAATTTTCAATCCTAAATGTATGTCAGAAATAAAATATATCATTTTAACTTATTTTGTTTTACACAATCTTATATTCAAAATCTTTTCGGAAATCTACTTGTTCAGCAAAGTTAATCAATTTGAATGAAACCGAAATAATTTGCAAATCGTTTAATTCAAAAGAATATTTGACGAATTTCTCATTTTTTGCTGATATTTCAAAGTATTTATTTCCAAAATCAATAGCAAACACATTCTTCGATGAATTTTCGAAAAGGTTAACAACTTGCAAATAAAAATGCTTGTGATCATTACCGAAATATACTCTTACAGAAGGTTTTGCTGCTTGATGCATCGTTGAGAAATTCTGTGAAAATTCAAAAAAGCCGGATTCCCCTTGAGCTGAAACATCTCTCGAACCATCAATCTTCCCGGTGGGCAAAGCAAAATTCTGCTCTACCTCCCCAATTGGGATATAAACTTCGTTAGGAACTTTTTCTCCCATCAATTCATAAATCTCTTTAATATGCCAGCGAAAAAGAATGTCAAAATCCTGTTTATTCGGCGCATGATGTTCAGGTCCATACCACCAAAACCAATCAGAGCCTTCAGCAATCATAAATTTATATAAAATCCTGTCTTGCAAATCTTTTTTGAAAGATTCCTTTTTATCTTCAAAAAGTTTTCTGGTAGAGCTGAGTATGTTCCATGCAGCAATATCGTCTTTATGTCCTGCCCAAATATTGAAATTTGCATCAATCCACGAACCTGCTCTAATGGAATTTAATTCCTTCTGAAAGTTATTTGAACCGTCATGTACCAAATCGCTGAATAGTACGCAATTCAGTAAGTTATTTTCTGACAATTGAGAATAAAGCTCACGTAAAAATTCAAATCCATTATTCGGATAAAATTCCCAGCAATTTTCTCCATCTAAAATAATTGGTACAACAGCACTCTGAAGTGCATTTTCACCATAAAAAGAAACAATTTCTCTTCGAATATCCAAAAGAGAATGAACAAAATTCGCTGCAGCATCGAAAGGTTTCCAAGTTGAATACTGGAAACCGATTTTGTCTGATAAAATATGGTCACGGAAGAAAACCGTGATTTCCTTGCCGTTTCTCTTAAATTTTCTGGGGAAATACTTTTCTAAATGAGATTTTGTATGAGTGGATGCGAAAAGTACTTCTTCATCAGTTGCTGTCCATTCTAATCCTCTTTCTGCAAGCATTTCAAGCGTTTCATTTGAAAGTGAACCTTCGGAAGCCCAAAATCCATGTGGACTTTCGTTAAATTCTTTCTTGAAGACCTGCAATGCCATATTTATTTGTCTTAGTGCATCTTCCGGATATGCAAATTTCGGATTAATTTCATGATTTGCAGGATTAGCTTCCTTTGCAGAATCGGAATTAATTAAAAGCGGCAAAATAGGATGAAAAAAAGGTGTTGTAGAAATTTCCACTTGCCCCAAATCTCGGAGTTGCTTGTAAAGAGGCAATATTTCTGACATTATTTTAGTGTGCAAATCTAGTAGAAGAAGCTTTTCCGTTTCTGAGAATTTTCGTCCTTTTTCAATCAATCTTTTTGCAAAAGCAGTTTGTTTTGTGTATTCTCCCAACCACGCTAAATTATAAAGCACCTGTAAGTCCAGCCAATCTTGATCGTCAAACACATGAATATCATGTTCTCTTGACTTATGCAGAAGTTCACGAAAACGTGGCAGTGGATTAATCAAATTATGCTCATTGCAGATGAAAAACAGATTCAAAATCAATTCTTTATCTTTTGGGGATAAATTTTTTGCAGGAATTTTTGTCAACCTTTGAATAGTATCCTGCATTTCACCGGAAACATACTTCTCTATCTGTAAAATAACAGATGGAACTATATTCAAAGTCTGTTTAATTTTTTGAAATTCATGGAGTAAAAGCGGTAAATCCAGATAATCCTTTACAGAATGCAAACGCACCCATGGCAAAATGAATTCACCCTCCTTTTCATAGTAAGGTTGATGATTATGCCAAAGAAAGGCTATTCGTAATTTACTTTCTTGCATTGGCTTATCTTATTTCTTTTCAAGCAGCATCTGCACTTGCTCTTGAGCTTCGTCCAAAGCACCTCTGGAAACAGCTTCGCCATATAGTGCTTTAACAGTTGCATTTTCCAAAATTTCTTCAATTTCCAGCCAATGCGGATTCACCGGTGTCATCTTTGCATGTTCCAATTGCTTTGCAAATATCATCTTGGCAGGATTTTGCCTGAAATATTCATCCTGGAAATAATTTTTATCAGCCGGAAAACCTGCTTCATTTATCCTCTTGCAAAATTCAACTGAATTTTTACCGTTAGTCATAAATTCCAGAAATTTCTTTGCCAATACTGTTTTTTTGCTCTGTTTGCTGATTGCCAGATATTCTCCACCGGCAAAGGAGATTCCCTGCTTGCCGTATAGTTGAGGTATTTCACAAATATCATAATTGAGGCTTGGATTTTCATTCTTGATTTTTGTAATCAGCCATGCACCGGAAATCCAATAAGCAATTTTGCCTTGCACGAATGCTGCATCAATTTGCCTTTGTGTTTCGAGAAATCCGTTTTTCGAAAGCATCACGTAAAAATCGAGTGCCCCTACATTCTTTGAATCATTAATTGTCGGCAGACCCTGAGCATCGAAAATCTCTCCACCGTTCGACCAAAGAAATGTTACAACCTTTTTGTAAAGTCTGTGAGCATCACTTCCATTAGCACCAAAGGCGTATACATCCGGCAGTGAATTGATTGCGGGAGCCTGGTCTAATATTTCATTAAAAGAAACAGGTGGAACTTGACGATATCCTGCTTTACTCTGTAAGTCTTTATTGTAAAATAAAACTCGTGTATCCACTACCCATGGGAGTGCAAAAAGTTTACTTTCCCAAAGTGAGGGTGCTTTTGAAAATTCTACAAATCTATCAAAATTCATTGAATCTTTTGGTAATTCCAAAAGAACTCCTGCAGATGAAAATTGTGCTACCCAGTCTGAACCCAATTCTAGTACATCAGGTGCAGTTTTGGAATTGAAAGCTGCCATGAGCTTGGTTTTGCCGTCATTCCAGCTAAGTTCGGTTACTTTTACTTTGCAGTGGTTTTCCTTCTCGAAAACTGCGATGATTGAATCTATTACTGCTCTTTGATTTGGTTCACTCCAAAAGTGCCAGAAAGTAATAGTTTTATCATCATCTTTGTTCTCTCCACATCCCTGCAAATAAACAATACCAGCTATTATTAAAGTAATAGTTAAAAGTTTTATGATAATCTTCATCTTCTTTTGTCCAATATAAAAAATGCAAATTAACAAAAAATCATTGATAGAATGATGATATTAATACTTTACATATATGTATCATTATTTTTTCAGTGAAGCTTTTGAGAAAATATATGCTGGAATTTTCTGGTCGAATTTCACATCCGTCATTTCGAAAACTGTACCATTGCCTTCTTTCAGCATATCTTTATATGTAAATTTCATGGGGAACCATCTGCCCTGGATTTTCTTGATATTTTCCAGAGTTGCTCTTTTCAGTAATTTCCCGCTTTTACCGAATAAATCTTCACGAATCGGCACATAGGATTCCTGGTCCACCCATAATTTCTGTGAAAAGTACGCTACATCTTCAACCTTTGCAGTCAATTCCATCACCCAGCATTTTCTATTGCTTATTTCCTCTTCGCCTATAACTTTTGCATCATAAATATCAGTGAGTTTCCTTTCTTCCATCATATCTTCATAGGATAAATCGGAGCCCATCACAGACTGTCTGAGCAGATGTCCTGAAATCTGAATAATTCTATCAGTTCCCGGAGAATATATCCACAATTGATTGTCGAGTTTCAGCATTTTGGTACCTTTTTCACTAGCAGGTGAGAGATATTCTGTAAATGATTTTTCGTCTCCAACAGAATATGTTCTTGAAACAATACTGCGAGAAGACCTTTTTCCGTTTATTGTCATTACAGATTCGAATACACGGTTTGTCGAAAACATATTCTCATCAATTTTCTTTATGATACCTGCCGCATCAGGATATTTTGCATAAGTTTCCGAATTAATAGCAAGTAAAAAAATCAGCAAAAATTTAATATATTTCATTGTTTTTCCCTTTTTATACTTCCAGTTCATTAAATAATCTTGCAGTGCTGCGTTTGTAAATACCAATACCGGCTAATGCATTCCCTATCACAATAGAAAACACACCAGGAATAAATCCAATATAATAAGTTGTAGGAGTTACAGCTGTGCGGATGACAGTCGGCATCATTAAGGTTGATCCCTGCATCATTCCTCCTAAATCAATCCCTACTTGCTGTATCCAATATGAAATTAGCACTCCCACAAACGAACCCAGTAAAGAACCAATTAAACCAATTGCTACAGCTTCATAGAGAAGTGAAACATAAATATGAGTTTTGTCCTCACCCAAAGCAAGACGTACACCAAATTCAGTATATCGTCTCAAACCCCCTAGCAGACCACTGTTCCAAAGTACAATTGCCATTGCGGAAATAAAGATTGTAATCAAAATTCCTCCAATCGCATCAGCATAATCCAGGTATTGCCCCATACCTTCCTGATCCTGCAAAGTTATTGCAGCAGGTGCATATTTATCTGTGTCACTTGCAAACATTGCATTGACCTTTACCTTAACCTTCATTGCTTTCTCAGTATCATATAAATTTGAATTAAAGAATCCAAGTATTTCACCCGCTGCATCAGGCATTTGAAAAGCTTGCTGTGCATCTTGTATATCAATTATGATAGCACCCCTATCCAATACTTGCGCCCCGAATTTTACTGTTCCTGAGACAGTGAAATTCTGAAACGCCATTCCTCCTTCCATTGTACTACCGAAAAGAGTGAAAACATCACCGGGTTTTACTTCAAATTTCTCGGCAAAATCTTCTGATATTAGTGCCTCACCATGCTTTGAAGGCATTTTACCTCGTTTTATTGAAGGAGCTAAATTGAATCTTTCCCTTTCTTTCGTATTAGGGCTCAAGATGTCCAATCCCCATCCAATCACAGGTCCTTGTGCACGGGTTTCCCCTTCTGAATCCGGAAAATCAATCAATGACCCAAAGCGAATTCGCTCAACCCAATCCATATCAGACACATTTTTCTTTAATTCTTTTTTTAGTTCTGCAATGTTCACTAAAGACAAATCAATTGCCATTTGCTCGGGAGTTTTTGCCTGTTCACGGCTAATTACTTTCACATGGCCTGTATTGAAATTTGCATTCATTATAATTGATTCGCCGATTACTCCTTTCAACCAGCTATAAAGCAGGACTGTGAGCATTGCTCCAAGTCCAACAATTATAATCGGCAGTAAACTGCGGCTTTTATCTTTTAATATCCCTTTCAATAAAAATATTTTCATAGTATTTTTCCTTTAATAGCATCTGTTGGATTGAGTTTTGTGATTTTTCTAGTTGGTATGTAACTCACTATCATTGCAGATATGACAACCAGCAGAATTGATGAAACAATCAATCCCAGACTGAATACCGGATAAATTGATGCGCTTATTGCAAGACCTGTTTGATCCACACTTGAAGGCATTGGGATTCCTGCTCTGACAAAATAACTCAGAACCGGTGTGCCGTAAATACTACCAAGTAAAATTGCAAGAATACTATGTGCAGTACCTTCGAATGTGAAAATTCTCACCACCTTGAATCTCGTCATTCCAAGTGCAATATATGTTCCGATTTCCTTTTGTCTGCGGAAAATGGAAAGCACTTGAGTGTCGAAAATTGCCAGCAAAGCAATTGCCAGCAGTAATCCATACATTATACCAGAACTTGCCTTTTTGGATTTAATCACATCATTCAAATCCTTCAGCAATAATTCCTTTGATGCGAATTTCCAGCCATTCGGAGCAAGAGCCTCCCTATGAGTCTTGAGATATTCATCATTTACTACAAAATATGTTGCTTCATTCGGCATAACACAAATTTCCTGCAATACGTCAATTGAAACCCAAATTTGTGCTGCATCTATAGCAGGCACATTTGACCGGAAAATATCTGCGATTACAATTTCTTTTGCATCGAAAGCACCTTGCACATCACGCCAGCGCACCATTAACCGGTCACCAATTTTCAAATTTGATGCATTAGCCATCCTGTGTCCGATAATTGCTTTAATATCACCGTCACCACCATTTAGTTTATCGGAAGGTAATTTCAACAATTTTTGGTCAGGGGAAATTCCTTTTAGTACAATATTCTGCATACGTCCTTGTGGATATATAGATGCCTGTGTGACCAGAATAGGAGTAATTTCTCCGGCATTAATTAACTTCTGCAAATCTGCATCTATCGCTTTATGTGCATCCTGGTAACAATAAGGGTCATATGGGTCGAACAGAGGATGTCTTATTTCACCGCTTCCTATTTCCCATTCGCAAGTATCCCTTCGGGCTTGTTCATTCCATCCATCAAGCATTCCGTTGTAAAAAAGAATAATCACAAAAGCAATGGACAAAACAATCACATTCAGCCAAGTTCGCAAACCTGCACCTAATAAATTTTTGAATGCGAGTTTAATTTCTAACATTTTAATCCTCGTGCTTTATTAATTCATCGCTTGCAACTTCACCATCAACAAGTTGAATTACTCTGTCTAAATACCTCATCACCTTTTCATCATGTGTTGAAAATATGAATGTAGTATTCAATTCTCGATTCAGCTGCTTCATTGTTTGTACAATATGATTAGAATTCACCGAATCCAGATTTGCTGAAGGTTCGTCAGCCAGAACAAGTGCAGGTCTTTTCACCATTGCACGTGCAATTGCCACACGTTGACATTCACCACCGGAAAGTAGTGCTGGTTTCGATTTTGCCTTATCAGTCAGACCCACCCATTCCAAAGCTTCCATTACTGCTTTTTTCCTTTCGGTAGCAGTCATTTTTTGCAAGAGAAGAGCAAATTCTACATTATCGAACACATTATAAACAGGCAGCAAATTGTAAGTCTGAAAAATAAAGCCAATATTATAATTCCGTAAATGAGCAGCTGCTTTATGCGATAGATCGTTGATTCGTTTTCCGATTACTGTGGCTATACCTTCCGATGGTGTATCTAAAGAACCGATAATATTCAGTAAAGTAGTTTTACCGGAACCACTAGGTCCCACCAGACCGGCAAATTCACCCTTTTTGAATTCCAAACTAATATTGCGCAGTGCAGTAAAATGAGATTTCCCTACAGGAAATCGTTTCACCAGATTTTCGAGTTTTACGATTATTTCATTTTCCATATAAAATCTATATATTTTTAATTTCTTTTTTCAATTTTAAAAATTCCATACACCCAATACTTGCAAACCCCATCCCGCAAACATTGCACCGCTTTCTCCCTGTTGCGGCAAATAGTATTTTTCGGGATTCCAGTATGCAATCAGATACATTTTCACCGGATTAATAAAATGTTCCCAATTTATGAAATTATAAGCATTTTCATTCTTCCAGTCAATGAAAGATATAAAATTAATATTGTCCGCAATTCCTATTGGATAATTTGCAGAAATTGCAGTAAATCCAAATGTATTTTTCATCTGAAATGCTGTCGAGTCATAACTACCGAAAAGCTGTTCTGTCGCTACGTACAGTCCGTTCCCTATACTGAAAGTATAATCCATCCCAAGATTTATCATAAACTGATTGGTCATCATACCGATTTTTTGCATTTTACTGATTTGCGATGCTTCCACCCAAAGTCCTATTCCTATATCCACCTTGAAATCAAACCCCAATCTGTGTTCAGGAATTTTCAGCGTATCAATTCCTTCGAGTTGAGTCTTTTCATATTCGGCATTTCGGAAATGATAAGTAATTGCAGCTTCTCCGGTAGGTATAGGATACTGTAATCTTCCTCCTGCTTCAGGAGTATTTTTTGTTGACTTCCCAATATCGAAGGGACGCTGCTCAGTGTTCCCATAAAGTACCCATAACCAAATATTAGCATTATTTAGGAAATAATACCTTCCCAATATGCCCCGAACACCATCAGTTAATTGCAAAGGATCACGTGGGTCAATTTGGTCGAACCACATCAAAGGCCGGATTATCGAAGCAGAACCAAAATTTATTTTCTGCAATCCAGCTCGTATTTCAAACTGGTCGCCTGAATAACGCATCCATCTTCGGTAAAACTTGATTTGGCCTTCTGCATATACAGAATCAGTTGGAACTGTAGAAAGTTGGGCAGTTGCATTAATGCTTACGTCAAAATCCAGCAAAGTACCGTTTTTGAAAGATATCCCCGGATTCAGTTCAGGTATCCATCTCAGACCGGAGTTGAAGTTCAATTCATTTTTTGGATTATAATTCGCCCAGAGATTAATCTGATTCTCAAAATCTAGCTTAGTTTCAAGCGAAAATGAAGAATGAGTCACTGCAAGCATAAGGATAATATTAACGAACACTTTTTTCATCTCATTGCTCCGGAGTTATCCCAAAAGCAACAAAATTCGTAATTTCCTTTATGAAGTCCTGAGCATTACCATAGAGAGACATTACCTTTTCATCATTCATAAGTTCCATCATTTTAAAACTTGCAGCAATCACAAATTCAGGTTTGAAATCTTCACGGAACCAACCTTTAGCCTGTGCTTCACGAAATGTTTGGAAAGTGGACTGCCAAATTTTATCTGTTTGTTCCATCACAAATTTATGCAAATCAGAATTCAAATCAAAATACATATCATCAAGAAATTCTTTGCTGATTTGATTTGTATTTTCCATTTTCATAAGGATTATTCTATGAATTTTCTCCTTTGGAGTGATATCCGAATGCATCATTTCTTCGAAATTCTTGGAAGCAGTTTCATAAAGTACTAGCAAGATTTCTTTGGCAATTTGTAATTTATTTGGGAAGAATTTGTAGAAAGTCATCTTGCTCACATTTGCTTTTCTGCAAATTTCTTCGATTGAGACTTTCTTGTAGCCGAATTTCCAAAAGAGGTCTTTTGCTGTATCGAGCAATGCTTTCTGCTTTGGATTTATTTCTCTTTTCATTTTCTTATTATTTGAAAAATGCAATTTACGAACATTTCTCAAATATACGATATTTGTATTATATTATTTTTATCGTATAGTGTTTTTTGATAAATAACAAAAGGAGCGTTAGCCCCTATTCTATTTCACAACTTCATAAATTTATACTTTTCATCACCCACACTCAGAAATTATGTTCCCACTTGCAAGGTGGAGATGTCAATTTTTTGTAGAGACAATTCATGAATTGTCTCTACGGGATAATAAATAAAAAATATTGTGATTTGTAGAGACATGTTGCTACGTGGTTCTGAATGACAAATGTAATTGCTCACTCCCCCTCTCACTTTCACTCTCACTTTTTTTATAATTTTTTAAACTAAAATGTATATAATAGAAGTCTATATTTCTTTGAAAAATATGGCAAATATTAAGTACATATTACTTTTTTTTGCAGGATTGTTAATCGCCTGCAAAGATGATCCTGTGGGACCCGAGAAAACAGCATACCCTGAATTTCATTCTATTACTCCATACGAAGCATACTACGGTGATACCATAACCATTACAGGAAAAAACTTCGGAAAGATGACTGATTCAAATAATATTCATATAATCGGATTGCATAGCACCAAAATTTCTCCAATTACTTGGCAGAATGATAAAATTCAGTTTATCAATCCAATTCAACCCACAACCGGCGATATTTCTCTTGGCATATCTTTTTGGATTGGAGATTCATCCATTTCGACAAATTCTCAAATCAATTTATTTTCAGCAATACTGCCTCCAGTAATTGATTCTTTATCGAAGTTTACTTCCGCAATTGGACATGAAGTTACAGTTTATGGTAAAAATTTCGGGAATTACTCCGATTCTCTGCAAGTTATTTTCGGTACCAAAATCATTAAGGAACTTAGCGTTAAGTTGCAGAACAAAATCACTTTTGCAATTCCTGATAATTCCATTTCAGGTAAAATTCAAGTCCAAAGAAGATATAAATTATCAAATGAAACTTCGCTCAAAATTATTCAGTCACCGAAAATAAATTCAATTTCAAATGATTTTGGTATCTCTGGAGATTTAATTGAATTATATGGCGAAAATTTTGGAGATTTGCAAAGTAATGCAAAGGTATTTTTCGGAGATTTACCTGCTGAAATCATTATTTTTTCATCTCAGGTAATCACAGTCAAAGTTCCGAATATTCCAAATTGCACGAATATTCGTGTAGAGGTCGAAAAAGTACCTTCAAATGAAATTTACTTTAAAACCGCAAACTGCCTAACATTGGCTGATATGCAGAAATTTCATCATCTAAGAATGGAGGAGTATGTAAATGGTAATCTGAGCAGAGAATATTTCGATACGCTCAAGCCCGCCGAAAATGATGCATTTACTTTCATTTCCTCTCACAAATTTGATTACGATGAACAATCTTATTCGATAATAATGAAATTTGATGAAAAAACTATGTCGATGCAAAAAAGTGAAATTGTCTTCTCTTATTTTCATGTTGATTGGAGCCACATTCAAACCAAAACGACAAACGGATATATATTTAGAATATACAATAATATTCCTCTGGCAAATAATTTTGGTGATTCGCTTTTTTATATTTTCGATAATACAAAAGGAACTTCATATTACTTTCGTGAACATATAAAATGGCAGAATACAAAAGAAGGGACTTCCGGAGAATATGACAATAATGGAGAATATTCTATTTCTGCAATGCCTGAATATAGAATATCTTTACTTCCTTAATAAAAACAAGAGTACATATCATAACTTTTCATAATTTTGCAGATATTTTTTTGGTAAATTCTAATTTATGTCAAAAACAAGTTATTTCGATTCACTAACAGGATTTCGTGCACTTGCTGCCGGGATGGTTCTTTTGGGACATCTGGCAATAAAAATGAACCTTGGGAATTTTTGGTATATTAAATATGGCTGGACCGGTGTAAATTTATTTTTCACACTTTCCGGATTTCTTTTCACATATTTATATTTCGATAAATTTGTTAAAAGACAGCAATCCGTAAAAGAATATGTACTGAAAAGAGTAATCCGAATTTATCCACTTGTTATATTTTTAGTTCTAATTACTGTAACAACCAGAGCCGGTTACGGCAAATGGGATATTCTGTCGCACTTTACATTGCTGCATTCTTACATAAAAGATTTTAGATATTCCATTAATCCTCCGATGTGGACTCTCACAGTCGAGGAATCCTTTTATTTCATAGTGCCGCTTTTATTGGTAATCTTAAACTCCATTTGGCAAATTCATTGGTTCAAAACTGACAAAGGAAGAATTGTATTTATCGGCGCCATTCTAACCTTCATTAGTTTCGGATTAAGTAATATCGGCACCCAATTAGTGAATTTGCAATATTATTTTATCGGGATATGGGATAAATCCTTTCTAACTTCCACAATTTTCGGGCGATTTTATGATTTTGGGGTTGGAATGATTGCAGGATTAATTTTCCTGAAGATGCCCAATTCCAGAATTTTCATGAATAAACTTACTTCGAATCTAATATTTCTCGTTGGTGCACTGGTTTGGTTCGGTGGTGCTTTATGGATTGAAACTCACAAAGGACCGGATTTCAAAATGGAAACAAAGCTTTATCAGTACTTCTTTTACTTATATTCAACCGGAGCGGCATTGATGCTTCTATCTCTTGTAGGAAATTCAGTTTTCAATAAGTTATTCTCATGGAAGCCTGTTGTATATCTCGGTAAGATTTCATTCGCACTTTATTTAATTCAATTTATGCCGATTAGCGGAGTCAGGAATTTATCACTCTGGATTAAACACCTTTTCCTTGAACTTACACATAACGAATGGTTTTCCGTTTTCGCAACTTTTGGTATAATTATTATACTTTCTGCAATGGTTTATCATTTAGTTGAAATGCCTTCACAGAAGTATCTGAAGAAATGGCTGATTCCGATTAAGAAATAGGAACAACTATTTTACAGAGTAGAATCTTAATTTCCAGCCCTTCCCGGTATTTGTTTTATCGGTCAAAAACCAAAGCATAACCTGATTTGTAAAAGAAGTGATGATTGGGGGTAATATTTGTCCTGAAAATTTTGCAAGCATATTTTCAGGTAATGCTGAATTGCCATCAAATATATAAAGAAAATCTACATTTGTTTGTGAATCCAATTCAGTTACTTCTATTCGAACTCTCAATGAATCCGGTACTGTAATAATCCATTTGCACACAGATGAATTTGCATAATCGAATTCACCGCTTCCGTCAGAAATTTCACCTTCACTTTGGTTTATATAAATTACATCTTTGCAATATAGAACTGTGGAATCAATTGGCTGCACATAATATTC
>MHAC01000045.1:15117-22013 GCA_001804565.1 Ignavibacteria bacterium GWF2_33_9
TTCGGATTTAGTAACGCAATCTTGGCATTATTTCCGGAAACAAATATACCACGTTTTAAATCTGTTATTTTTCCTGAAAATATGATGGAATCATTTTTTTGGATATTAATCTTGGCTTTTTTATCATATTCCAAAGGAAGAATATTAATTCCAACATAATCACCAATTGGATTAATATCAAATTCAGCAATATCACTTTTCATCTCGTGATTAATAATCCCTTTTGGTAATTGAGGATTGAAATAGTTTTTGCGGAATTTTGAATCGGTCAGATACTGAATTGCTTTTGTCATATCGGGAAAACCGGCACCCAAACGACCACTGTATGTCCGGTTAATACTATCTAATGGTATTGCAGTGTTCTTCAATGCTTCGAAAATCAAATCGTTGGCAGAATCCGGGAATAATGATTTTAAAATTGCAACACAACCTGTAATAATAGCATTCGCAGCAGATGTACCTCTTTCGCTAACAAAAGCATTATCTGCATCCGAATGCGGAGCAAAAACATTTTCTGCAGGTGCAGATAGTTCAACTATTGAACTGAAATTTGACAGCTCGGTTTTTACAAAATTACTGTCAACTCCGGCAATGCAATGCACTCCGGGATAAGAAGCAGGAGGTCCGATTTCATTACTAAAGAAATTGCCTGCAGAGGAAAGTATAATCCTATTATTCTGCAGTGCTTTCCTTAAAATATCTTCATCTTCACTTTTAATTTTGCCTCCGCTCCAAGAACAGCAAATTATATCAGAATTCAGTACATCAGCATATTTTATCCCTTTATAACCTTCTGTAATTTCATTTCGCTTTGAATCATCAGACATCACCTTTATAGGTAAGATTTGCAGGTATTTTGTTGATTCTTCGCCGAAATAGGCTTTGAAAACATTTACTATAATCCCTGCAATATAAGTTCCATGCCACAATTGAGCAGAAGATTCCTTAGAGATGGAAACATCATTATCATTATCAGTAAAATCCCATCCTGTGATGTCATCTCTGAATCCATTATTATCATCATCACGTATATTATTTGGAATTTCTTCGGGATTAGTGAAAATAAAGTCTTTCAATACTCTATGAGTTGGACGAATTCCATCATCAACAACTGCAACTAGTACAGGTTTGGCATTGAACTCTGTTTTTCGAGGTAAATTCAGCTTTTTTATATACCATAAAGCAGACTCAGATTGAGCATCTAAGTCTGCTTTTTGATTTTGATTTTGGGAAAATAAATTTCCTGAAATCAGTAATAATGCAAATACTAATCTTAAAAACATTATTGATACTGAATTATATGCGAATGAGCAGGTAAATTCGTCACTGTAATTGTTGTACTTTCTGTTCCGCCGGTTTCACCTAATTGTCTGCTTGACAATCCAGGTCCGGTACCCATATGCATCGGCACTCTGCCTCTTAAATCAGGCAATGCAAATGTTGTCTGACCATTTCCACCATAAGTTGTCCCTAAAAGTGCAAATAAAGCTTGATTTTGGTTTATTGGTAAAATTTGACCATTACATTGAGCAAAGCCATTTGGTGCAAAATTAAATCCATAAAGTTCAATTTCACCTAAAAAAGGTTCGAAACTATTTTGGGAAGGGAAAATTCCCTGTAATGCAATACAGTAATTGAGTACTAAATATGGCTGTACATTATTAAACGGTTGAGAATTTCCTGTGTTACCAATTACCAGGGATTTAGCAACCCAATTGCCTCCATCGTAATAAAGCAAATCACCTAAGGCTTTGTCTGCAGGATCTGCAATTCCACTGCTAGGTGCTACAGATGTCCAAAAAACATCAGTACCATCTGTACCTAAGAACTGGCCGTTTGTACCATTAGCTAATTTACTTACTGCAATTTCTGCAGCAGCAGCAACATCAGCATCAACAATTGTTCCATCAAATATTTTTGTGGAATTTACTGCACCGGTTGCAATATGAGCTGTATTAACAGCCGCAGTTAGGAGCTTCAAGCCGGAAATAGCACTATCAGCCATCTTAGAGGTAGTAACCGTTCCATTAGCAACTTTAGAAGTTGTGATACTATTTGCTACTAAATCACCATTTTGAATACTATTGCTTAAATATAATTTAGAGTAAATAATTGCGGCAGTTAGGCTAATATCGTCGTTAATTATGGTTCCATCAAATATTTTTGTTGAATTTACTGCACCGTTTCCAATTGTCGGATTTGGATATGTTCCGGTCAAATCTCCTCCTGCAGCTCCGCTTGGAGGCAAGGATGTAGGAGTACCGCTCAATTTGCTGTAGCTGATTCCATTTGCTACTTTTACATCTGTTACTGCACCATCAGCTATTGTAGGATTTGGATATGTTCCGGTCAAGTCTCCGCCTGCAGCTCCGCTTGGAGGCAAGGATGCTGGAGTACCGCTTAATTTGCTGTAGCTGATTCCATTTGCTACTTTTTCATCTGTTACTGCACCATCAGCTATTTTCGATGTAGTTACTGCATTGTTTGCAATAGTCAATGCACCGGTATTGCTAATAGTAGCGTCTCCTGACATAGTTTGAGCTTGTGCATTTCCACTTCCGTTACCAATGAAAATTTCTCCATTTGGCAATTCCAAACTTGAAGGTTCAGTAAAATTATTAAGGTATATTGCGGAAAGCGGCATTCCTGTTACAATAATCCAAGTTGATGAACCGGTTTGTCTAACTTGCAAATTAGTTGTTGTGCTTGCTGTCATCAAAATAGATGAAAGAGTTCCACTAACAATACCACCGGTACCAATTTGAACTGAAAATACTCCAAATTCATTCACATCAATCGCTCCCACACCTGCATCCAAAAATTGCTCAATGTAAGTATTTACGCCATCGCTGATTGTTGCTTGAACTTCAATAGTATTTGGACTTACAATTATTTGTCCTATGTTATTATATGCAGTTCCTGAAATCCAAAAATTTGGGAGTGCAAATAAATTTACGGAAAATAGAATAAAAACTGTAAGAAATATGGAAGTTATTTTTTGCATACTTCCTCCTATGTTAAATATTTTAAAAAACAAATTTATCTTTAATTAATTGATTGATAACGTTTATGCGAAACTAACTATTTTTTTTAGGTTATAAAAAAGTTTATAACTAAATTTGATTTACAATTAAAGAAAGTTTTTAAAAATATCTCACTTCCTTCTTAGATATTACCGTTACTGTTATTAAGATAAATAAGATTAGTGATTTTCTATTCTTATTCTTTTCCAAATTGCTAATTTTGTATTTTAGGTAATATGTATATTAGGAATTAAAATTTATGGCTATTCAATTAAACGGTAATAATTTATCTGTAGAAAATCTTGTTAAAATTGCCCGTGAGAGGGAAACTGTAGAAATTGCCCCTGATTCACTTGAAAAGATTAAAAAATGCCGAGCTTTGGTTGACAGAAAAATCGCCAATCATGAAATTATGTACGGAATCAATACTGGTATTGGTGAATTTTCCGAAACAACACTCGAAGACAAGCAATTAGAAGAATTTCAAAAGTTTTTAATTTATAATCATTCAGCAGGAATCGGCGAACCGGTTGAAAAAGAATTTATTCGTGGTGCTATGGCTGCAAGAATTAACGTACATTCACACGGAAATTCCGGTTGTCGTCCCGAAATCACCCAAACTTTGGTGCAAATGCTGAACAAAGACGTCGTGCCGGTTGTTTGCCAAAAAGGCTCCGTAGGAGCTTGCGGTGATTTAGCTCCAATGTCTCAAATTGCTCTATTAATGATGGGCGAAGGTGAAGCATTTTTTGCAGGTCAGCGTTTACCCGGTAATATTGCATTGCGTGAAGCAGGCATCCCTATCCCGGGACTTAAAGCACGTGACGGTTTGGCAACAATTAATGGTTCAAATCTGCTCACAACAATGAGTGGTATCTCTTTGCATGATTTCAACAACTTATTGAAACATGCTGAAATCGCTGCAGCAATGACTTTGGAAGCACTTTTGGCAAATCTGAAACCTTATGATACACGTTTACATGAACTACGTGGATTTTCGGGTGCCGTTCGTTCAGCACGTGCAATCCGGAAATTAATCGAAGGTAGTGATTTGCAGACGGGAAAAATTAAAACAAAGGTTCAGGATGCCTATTCAATGCGTTCAACACCTCAAGTTTTAGGTGCTGCGCACGATGCAATTAAATATGCTAAATCTCAGGTTGAAATTGAACTGAATGGAGTTGGGGATAACCCTATTTTCCTTGCAGATGAAGATATTACACTCACCGGTGCAAACTTCCAGGGAACTCCAATTGCTGTACCGATGGATATGGCAGGTTCCACAATTACTATGGCTTGCGTACTATCAGAACGCCGCTTGAACAGATTACTCAATCCTGCTCTCAGTGTTGGTTTGCCTCCATTCCTTACCCTTAATCCGGGCTTTAATTCAGGATTTATGCTCAGCCAATACACTGCAGATATGTTGATCGTGGAACAAAGAATTCTTTCCACTCCGGCTTCTATTCAGTCAATCCCTGCTGCTGCCGATCAGGAAGATTTCGTTTCGATGGGTATGAATACTGCAATTAAAAATCGTCAGATTTTGGATAATGCTTATGGTATCATCGGAATTGAATTCCTTGCGGCTGCCCAAGCACTGGATATTCGCAAATTCGAAAATGGACGTGGCGTGAAAGCTGCAATGAATGTTATTCGTAAATATGTTGACTTCCTTGATATTGACCGTCCACTTTATAAAGACCATAATAGGATTAAAGAAATCGTTAAGTCTAATGAAATTATGATGGCTGTGGAAGAAGTTGTAGGTTCACTCGAAAATTAAATAATATAATAAAGCGGAGAAAATGTGAAAAATTTCGATGCATTTTTTGATGTTGTAAAATCAAAATCCCGAAAAAATCTTGTAATCGCTGCTGCGGAAGATGATCAGGTACTATTATCTGTCAAAGATGCTGTGGCAAATGAAATTATTACTCCAATTTTTGTAGGAAATAAGGAGAAAATTGAAACAATTTGCTCTGAAATTCATTTCAAAGTTGCAGATTATGAAATAATTAATGAAAGAAATCCCGCAAATGCTGCAAAAAAAGCAGTACAGATAGTTCGGGAAGGTAGAGCAGATATTTTAATGAAAGGACATGTGCAAACAGCTGACTTTTTGCGTGCAATATTAAGCAGAGAAACAGGTTTACGTAAAAGTGAACTTTTGAGTCATGTCGGTTTTTTCGAATTGCCTTCGTACCACAAGGTTCTTGCTCTTACTGATGCAGCACAAAATATTGCACCTGATTTTGATGATAAAATCGCAATTCTGACTAATGCTGTGGATATGTTCCATCATTTAGGTATTGAAAATCCGAAAGTTGCAATTCTTGCAGCGGTGGAAAATGTTAGTCCTAAAATGCAGGCTACTATGGACGCTGCTGCACTTTCGATGATGAATCAACGTGGACAAATCAAAGGCTGCATTATTGACGGACCTTTGGCATTCGACAATGCTATTTCAAAAGTAGCTGCAGAACACAAAGGTATTATTAGCAATGTGGCTGGAGATGCAGACTTACTTGTCGCTCCGGATATAAATTCCGGAAATATTTTGTACAAGAGTTTCACTTTCATCGGTCAGGGAACTGTTGCCGCAGTTGTACTTGGTGCTACTGTTCCTATTGTGCTTACTTCACGTTCGGATTCGGACAGAAGTAAATTATCCTCTATTGCTCTAGCTGCTTGCTATTAATGGAGATATTAAATGAAAATTTTGGCTATTAATCCGGGATCTACTTCAACAAAAATTGCTGTTTTTGAAAATGACAAATGCTTATTTACAGAAACTATTCGCCATGATGTTGATGATTTATTGCAATTTCGCAATATTTCAGAACAGTATGAATTTCGGAAAGAATTTATTATTGAAACTTTGCATCATTTCAAAGTAAAAGTAAATGATTTAGATGCTGTCGTAGGGCGAGGTGGTTTGCTCAAACCAATTCCCGGTGGTGTTTATGCAGTTAATGAAGCTATGATTGCCGACCTTAAAGTCGGAATTCAAGGTGAACATGCTTCAAATTTAGGTGGAATTATTGCTCACGAAATTGCTTCAAAATGTGAAAGGAAACAAATTCCATCTTTTATTGTTGACCCCGTTGTGGTTGATGAACTCGAAGATGTTGCACGACTTTCCGGCAGACCGGAAATTCCACGCCTGAGTATTTTCCATGCTTTAAACCAAAAAGCAGTTGCTCGCAGATTTTCCAAAGACCAAGGTAAAGCATATACAGATTTAAACCTAATCGTTGTACATCTCGGAGGTGGAATCACTGTCGGTGCTCACCGAAAAGGAAGAGTGGTAGATGTGAATAATGGGCTGGACGGCGAAGGAGCTTTTTCACCCGAAAGGACAGGAACTCTCCCGGCGGGGGCATTAGCAAGACTTTGCTTTTCAGGTAAATTCCAACTTTCAGAAGTCCGCAGAATGATAACAGGTAGCGGAGGTATGGTTGCCTATTTAGGAACCAATGATGCTCGAAAAGTAGAAGATGATGCACTGAAAGGCGGAGACAAAAAAGCAAAATTAGTTTTCGATGGTATGATTTATCAGGTTTGCAAAGATATAGGTGCTTTCGCAACTGTGTTGGCAGGTGATGTTGATGCAATTCTCATCACAGGCGGAATTGCTTACTCCAAATATCTTATTGATTCTATCTCCAAAAATGTGAAATTCATTGCTCCGGTTTATCCTTACCCAGGAGAAGACGAAATGCAGGCACTTGCTGAAAGTGCATACTTGGCACTAATCGGAGAACTTGAAATTAAAGAATATAACTAATTTAACTAATAATACAAAAGCCCCTTTGAACGGGGCTTCTATTATTTTATTCCATTCTGTCCGTTTTGCCGCTACCATCTCGC
>MHAC01000045.1:22151-22716 GCA_001804565.1 Ignavibacteria bacterium GWF2_33_9
CCATCGTCTTTTCATCTCTTTCTGTGGCGGATAACGGAAGTCTGCCAAGTAATCCAAAAACTTCTCCTAGCAACGGTTCTTGCGCGGTTAATTCTTCTGCGATAAATTGATTTGCCATTTTGATTTCCGCCTCGGTTCGCAATGGCGGTTTACAATCCAAAGGAAAAAAGACTTCTTCGTGCAAATCCGGATTTTTTCTATTTTTTAAATACCACTCAAAAATAAGCGCCTGCGCGTCATCGCTCGCTTTTGTCATAACATGATTTTCATTGGTTGTTAAAGCCCTATGGCACTCGGATTTTTTTATATCATATTCACCGGCATAAATAGCATATCCGGAAAAAAATAAAATATCATCAAACCCTACCTTAATGCCGGATTTTTTCAAAAATTCAATTGCCGGTCTGCGATATTTATCATTTGCATACTGTTCAAAATTACCTTGCATATCTGCCAAAAGCAGGACGCCTACCTCTCCCAAACTTTCCCTCATTTTATCCCGTGTCCATTTATTAGCCCCGGGCGTCAAAGATAAATCCGCTCCATAAAAATTATTTATAATATC
>MHAC01000046.1:0-2972 GCA_001804565.1 Ignavibacteria bacterium GWF2_33_9
CCACCGAAAAGTGTTCATTTAGTAAATAAAATTTTGGAAGAAATGAAAGCAGGAACTCGTGAATCAGCTGAGTTTTGGATTAATTTCGAAAGTATGTTTGTACATATTTCATATTACGCAGTTCGCAGTAAAGAAGGAATTTATCAGGGCTGCATTGAAATGGTCCATGACGTGAAGCCATATCGTGACCTTGAAGGTGAAAAGCGATTAATTTAATTTGAATGAAACAGAAAAATGAAAACCCCGAATTTACTTCGGGGCTTTTTTTGGGCGATTTTGGTAAACTTATTAATTGAATTATCAGCTTTTCTTAAAAGCTTTAATTGTAGTTTTAATTGCGTTTTCAATATCATTTGTATTCTTTGAATTTGTCGGGTCAAGTATAGAACCATCTTTCTTGAAAAATAATGTCGGGTCCACTTGAATTGCAACAGTCGTTGTAGCACCTTCTTCTACAGTGATAGCAGATGGAAAATTAAGTGATAAATTTGCAGTAGCCTGAGAATTGAAAGTGAAAGCAATCGGCACTCCACCTTTGTAATAATCTCCTGTGATAATCATAGTATATCTATCAGAAGTTGCAAAATCCTTCAGAACAGCATCTGTGGCATATTGTCCTGCTTCGCTTGCACTGAAACGGTGGAATTCAAATTTAACTTTTTCGTAAGTTCCAACCGGCATCGAAACAGAAGTGAGTTGCACCATTGTACCAGTATCATCAACCAAGAATACAAATGGTGAAGATTTTAATACTCTTCCTTCAGTAGAATCAGTATTTATAGAGAATAGCTTCATTTCTGATAAAAGAAATCTAACGCTAGTAACTCTGATAGAATCAACTTCGTTTACTTGAATACCATTTTTAGTTGAAATGGACGGAACTATTGAAACAGCCGGATTCAGCATATCGCTAACTACGTTCACAGTACCTTCATTTGGTGAAGTTGAATCAGAACAACTTGCAATAAAGAAGGAAACAAAAACGAATATTGCCAATGGCATGATATATTTTGTAAATTTCATACTAAACTCCAAAAAAATAATTGATACTTACTAAGACGACTTAATATGGTTGAAATTATACTTTGTCTATTTGTTCGATAATCTTATGCACAGCATAGACCGGGCTAAGTTTATGTTTAGTAATATCTTTTTGCATAGTGGATATGCTTTCATGTATTTTTTTATCTGTAAGAATTGTCTTCATAATTGCTTCGTTTAGCAGCGAATTAAACCATTTCACGATTTGCTCATTTCGTCTTTTTTCGAAATATCCATTCTTCTTCACTGTAATTATGAAGCTTGATATCTCATCCCAAATATCAGAAATACCGATATTTTTTAAGGCTGATGCAGTGAAAACTTTTGTAGTAACATCAGGAGTATTCTGAGTGAGCAAATGTAAAGCATTCTGATATGCAATTTTCGTTTGCAAAGCACGTGTGGCATTATCATCTTCAGATTTATTTATCATTATGCCATCGGCAAGCTCAATTACTCCTTTCTTGATACCTTGTAATTCGTCCCCTGCTCCCGGAAGAAGTAAAACGAGAAAGAAATCAACCATAGAATGAACTGTTACTTCACTTTGACCAACACCTACTGTTTCAATGAGAATTACATCATATCCTGCCGCTTCGCAAAGGAGCATTGTTTCACGAGTTTTTCGGGCAACCCCACCAAGAGTACCGCCAGAAGGTGAAGGACGAATAAAAGCATTCTTATCTCGAGAAAGCTCTTCCATACGGGTTTTATCGCCTAAAATGCTGCCACGTGATTTTGTAGAAGTCGGATCGATAGCCAGTACTGCAACTTTATGTCCCAAATTTGTTAAGTATTTTCCAAATGCTTCAATGAATGTGCTTTTACCTGCACCTGGCGAACCTGTAATGCCAATCCTAATAGATTTTCCGGAGTGAGGTAATAGTCTATTTATCAAATCTTGAGCAATCTCAAAATGACTTGCAGCATTACTCTCAACTAAGGTAATCGCTTTAGAGAGCAACACCTTGGAATTTGACTTAATGCCTTCAATTATTTCTTGCCGGCTGTATTCCCTACTCTTCTTAGCAGTCGGTTTTCTCCTTTCAACTGCTTTTTCTGCAGGGACAATGAAAGATGCAAATGAATCTTCATCCTTTTCAGCCCATTCAGGTTTTGAGTATTGTTTATCCATAAATACAAAAATAAATAATATTTTGATATAATTGAAGATATTAAATAAGTTAATTCAAATGTGGATTAATTTGTGGATTAATATTGGAAAAAGTGAATTATCAAGTTGAAAAGAGCAATAATTTGTTCAATACTCTTAAATTTCATGTGAAAACCAAGTGGATATATACATTGTTTTCAACATCGAATTGTGGAGAATAATGTGGATATAAAGTTGAATCACTGTGGAGATATGTGCAAAAAAGCATGTGGATAAATATGTAAATTGCTTATGGAAAACTATAGTAATACACATGGAAAACATGTTAAGACAGGTTAATTAGTGTAAATATGTTGAAAAGAATATTGAAAAAAATGGAAAATGAAGATATTTTATGGAAAAACTAAATTTTAATGTTAGTAATTGGGAAAAAAATGTTAATTTGTATTTTTTTCAACAAATTTTGAGCAACAGATGAAAAAAAATATTGGTAAAGTTGACAAATTTATCCGATTATTCTTAGGAGTAATTTTCTTAATCATATCCTATGCATATGGTTTTGCTGGTACTACCGGAATTATATTCTTAATCCTGGGATTACTATTGGTGCTTACAAGTGCAACGTCATTCTGCCCTTTGTATTCAATATTAAGAATGAATACAAATAAAGAATAAATTAATCTTTTATTTCAACCAGCTTGAATACACCTGCTTCGACAGATTCAAATGTGTATTCTTTTATTAAGTTTGAATAGGTCCATTTCTCAAGAAGTTTACCATTTTTGAATGTTTCAACTTTCTTGTCGGGTGGACCATT
>MHAC01000046.1:3006-6804 GCA_001804565.1 Ignavibacteria bacterium GWF2_33_9
AAGTTGAAAAATGAATAATCTGCTCTTTTATAATAAGTCATCAGTGCTTCATTATAAAATGATTCCTGATCTGGATTAAATTTTTGCCAGGTTTGTATAAAATTGTTAAATTGTTTTGCACGGTCTCCATCCTCAATTGCATCAATCTCTTTTTCCGTGAGGAAATCCTTTGAAATTGTCAAATACATCTTTTGAGACTGCAAAGTCAGCGGTTCATCATCCCAAATTACTTCGAATTTGGAAACAATTGAATCATCTCTGGTTAAATGAATTGTTAAAAAGTATTTACCCGGCACCAATTTTCTTCCATCTAAATTAAGTTCATAATAATCAACTACATTGGAATAATCTGCAGCAACAGTTCCTTCACCTTCGTTAGTTGATAAGATTGGTGGAAAATTACTCCTTTTGCCATAGTCAAACTGTGGAAAACTAGAAACCGTAGAAAGCCTACCTTCCAATTTTACCTCTGTTTTCCACAAATCATTCGGATTTTTACTCATTCGTTGAATTGTATACCTTATCTGATTGTATTTAAATGAATTAGGTATATTAAACATCATTTTAATATTCTTCGAGGAAAATGGAAGATTATTATTTAATACTCGGACATCTTCACGATTTACTTTTTCATTGAACTCTAAGAAGATATAAGAAAAGAAATTAGCATTTTCTTTAGAATAGTGAATATAATCTATATTTGTAATATCGGTTTTCTTTGAATTAATATCGATTGTTCGAATTGTTAAGTTATATTTTTTTTCAAGTAAATTTAAAGTGAAAAAATTATAAGTAAAATCAAACTCATCTGATGGTTGATAAGTTGTGAATGCTTTCATTGTATCTCTAATAATTTTATGATATCTCACAACTCCTTCATTATCAGAAAAACTAAATTCCATTTGTGAATATGCTCTGTATTCTCCTTCACTTGTTTGCAAGAAAAGGTAATTGTTCCTTGGAATTTTTACAAAAACATTTAATTTTAATGAATCTGAATTTTCAGTTTTTTGAGTAAAGATACTGAAATATCCTAATTTTTGCGAATAAAAATAATCCCTGGCATGCAGCATTTCACCTTGTTGGGAATACAGCAAGTTCAAAGATAATAGAAAGCTTAAAGTAGAAATAATTATTTTCTTAAACATAGTTATCCTCATATTCTGCGAGAAAATTTTTCAAAATATTGAGTGCAGCAAATCTATCTATATTTCCTTTGGTCGCTCTTTTTGACTTTTTTACTCCGCTTTGAACCATATTTGCAACACCGGCTGCAGAAGAAAATGATTCATCAAAAAGTAAAACAGGTAAATTCAATTTCTCTTTCAATTTTGAGAGTATTTCTTTAATCTCGGTTTGAATGGAGCTTTCAGTTTCAATTTGCCAAAGAGGAAATCCTAGAACAATTATTTCAATCGAATTTTCTTTAACTATTTTCACTAAATCCGAAATTATATTTTCCGGATTATTTTCGATAGTCTTCAAAGGATTTAATGAAATATGAAATATATCGGTTACAGCAATGCCTATACGCTTTTTGCCATAATCAATTGCAGCAATTTTTTTGCCTGAAATGAGCTCCTTAATTTCATCTTTCGTAATTTGAGTTTTTTCAATCATCATTTGAGATAATTTTGAATTTAGATAAACTGATAATTCAGCAAAAAGCAAAAGAATTAGGAATTTCTGAAATAAAATTCACTACTCCTTTTGTTGACGTTCAAACTATACAAAATTATGAAATTTGGTTGAATAAAGGGTTTGCTGCCGAAATGGAATATTTGAAAAACAATTTCGAAAAACGTGCAAATCCATTGAATTTGATGCCGGAAGTTAAGTCAGTAATTGTATGTGCCTTGAATTACTTCCCGGGAAAACATCAGGAACTCCAAAAAGGTTATGGGAAAATCTCAAAATATGCTCAAGGCGAAGATTATCACGATGTTTTCAAGAATATACTGAAAGAACTTACCGGTTGGATAAAAACCATTGAGCCGAATTTTGAATATTATATTTCTGTGGATTCTTCTGCAGTATTCGAAAAGTACTTTGCAGAAAAATCAGGTATTGGCTGGCAAGGAAAGAATGGAATAATAATTAATCCTGAAATCGGCTCTTTTATCTTTTTGGGAGTGGTTTTCAGTAATATTGAATTTGAAGCAGATTCCACTCTTCCTGACCTCTGCGGAACTTGTGTTAAGTGCCTTGAGCAGTGCCCTACTCAAGCGATTATTCAACCGAAAGTAATTGATGCAAACAAATGCATTTCATATTGGACAATTGAATCCAAAGCCGCCAAAATTCCCGTGGAAATATCTGAAAAAAATACTGAATGGCTTTACGGCTGCGATGTCTGCCAAGACGTCTGTCCCTGGAATGAGAAAAATGCCAAAATAACTAAAATACGTAGTTTCCTAAATCCGGAAAACTTCGCCCTCGAACTCGAAACCTTAATGCAAATGGAGCAAGAGGAATTCTCTCGAAAATTCGCAAAATCAGCAATCAAAAGAGCAAAACTCACTGGACTAAAGAGAAATGCGGAAGGATTGGTTAAATCTTAATAAATCTTGAAATACAGCTCCTTTACATTACTAATATTCATTTAGGAACAACAGGTTAACAAAAAATCCTCTTCAAAATCAAAGAGGATTTCTTATTTTTTTAAATAAAAGTCACTTATTTTGATGTAATAAATAAATACTCAATTATTGGCACAGAAACTGATGTTGTCGGTATTCGTATTTCTGCAGCTATTCTCTCATCTTTAAGAATTTCAAGTTTTAAGTTGAATTCTGCTTCCGAATTTGGTTTTAGATTTGTATCAGAATTTTGAAATGATAGAATTTTTACTAAATCCGGTTTTGAATTGCTAGGATTCTTGAGTAAAACATCAGTTCTGCCGTTATTCTTAATTTTAATTAAACAACTTATTGTATCACCTTTTTTCAAGCCAATATATGAAGGAAGTTTCTTTGGAGTAACTTCAACATCCCTATATACAAACATCTTGGTTGTAATATCCAATTTTGGATGAATTGAGTCATTTGTATTTATGTACAAATGGAAAATTTTTCTTCCGCTTGTTCTTTGTAAATTATATTTGACTAATATTTCCTGAGAATCATTAGGAAGAATCGAATCTTGCAAAGCAGATAAAATAGTACAACCACAAGATGCACTAAGTGATGAAATTTTTAGGACTTCATCACCTTTATTTATTAAGAAAATTTTCTTTTCAATTCTTTGTGGATAAACTGTATCGAAGTCAATTTCATTAGTTGAATTTACATAAGCAATTGTTCTTGCATCCAAATTCATTAAAAATGCAAACAGTAAAAGTGCAATAATAATATTTTTTATCATTCTATCATTAATTTTTTAATGTAATAGGATTTATTCGTTTGGGCAAGTACAAAGATTACCTTTGCGTTCTGCATTTCATTTTTCTGGATTGAGAAGTTACTTTGATTTACTCCGTTATATTTATAGAGTTCTTTTCCGTCAAGATCGAAAATTCTTATGATCGAATAATATTCGTCACTTTCTACCTTGAATTCTATATTCTGCGAAGTTATATTATAGTAAATCTTGCTATTATCAGCATTTTTTTCATTTTCTTCTACACCAACTGGTAAATCACCAAGAATTTTGAAATTATATAATTGATTGGCAGCATTGAAAAAAAAGATTTCATTATAATATTTTATCATAAACTTTTTGTAGTACTTACTATTAGATGCTTCTAATTGCGAAACATCATTTAGGTATGGCATAGACAAGGAATCACGTAAGAAAACC
>MHAC01000047.1 GCA_001804565.1 Ignavibacteria bacterium GWF2_33_9
CGTTTAGGGCGTGGACTACCAGGGTATCTGATCCTGTTTGCTCCCCACGCTTTCGTGCCTCAGCGTCAGTAGTAGATTAGATGACTGCCTTCGCCTTCGGTATTCCTCCTGATATCTACGCATTTCACCGCTACACCAGGAATTCTATCATCCTCATCTACACTCAAGACCTGCCGTATCAAAGGCACTTCCCCGGTTAAGCCGGGGTCTTTAACCTCTGACGCACAAGTCCGCCTACGCACCCTTTACACCCAGTAAATCCGGACAACGCTTGGACCCTACGTATTACCGCGGCTGCTGGCACGTAGTTAGCCGGTCCTTCCTTTGGAGGTACGGTCCCAGCCTGTAAAACAGGCTTTTAGTCCCTCCCGACAGCGGTTTACAGAGCGAAGCTCCTTCATCCCGCACACGGCGTCGCTGCGTCAGGGTTTCCCCCATTGCGCAAAATTCCTCACTGCTGCCTCCCGTAGGAGTCTGGACCGTGTCTCAGTTCCAGTGTGGCTGGCCACCCTCTCAGGCCAGCTACTGATCGTAGCCTTGGTAAGCCATTACCTTACCAACTAGCTAATCAGACGCAGGCTCATCTCTATCCAGGTTACCCCTTTGACCTCTCGGCCTCATCTGCTATTAGTATTCGTTTCCAAATATTATGTCAGGGATAGAGGCAGATTACCTACGTGTTACTCACCCGTGCGCCAGTGGTACCGAAGTACCCCTCGACTTGCATGTGTTAGGCACGCCGTCAGCGTTCGTCCTGAGCCAGGATCAAACTCTCCGTAAATATATTTTGGAAAGTTTGTTTCGCTAGACTTACGATTATACTGACAATTTGTGTTTTCTGTCGAATTTACTTTTTGATCGTATGCTTTTCTTTTACTTCCTGTTTTCAAAGAACATTTTGCCGATTGCAAAATTGTTAGACTTCAAAATTACGAACTTTATTTCACATGACCAAATGTTTTTTACTTTTTTTTGAAAAAAAATTTAAATTATTTTTTTCAGCCAATTTTCAGAACATTTAGTTCGTTTATTTTGTGTTTTTGAGAACGTCAATTTCAAAGGGAAACAAAATTACTACTTTTTTTTCTAATATCCAAATTTTTTTGAAAATATTTTTGATTTTTTTTAATATTTTTTCTCTAAACACCTCTAGTCCCCCATCTATTCAACTTATGCGTTAATTAAAAAAAAAGTATTCTTTTTTAATATTTTTACAAATATTTCAATTTTTATATGTTTTCTATCCTTTTATTTCTAATTTTTAAATAAAATTTATAGATATTTTTGTAATTATATCTGGTCGATATCGCTTTATACTGCCTCTCGGAGATATTATACAGGATTTATTCATTTAATATTTTTAACAATATTTTTTATTTTTACTTTTTATGATTCCTGCAAACACTTTGCTGTACTTATTCTATGTGTTATTTTGCTTGATTATTTTATTTGATATTAACAACAATATATATATAATATATTCTCTAGCAAATAAAAAACGCCTCAATCGAGGCGTTTTTCTCATGTTTTATTTAACTAATGGGGAAATTATTCTCCAATAAGTTTTTTCAATGTATCTTCACCAAGCATATCGGAGAAAGCAAAATTAGCTACTTCGTTTGAAGATGGTTGGATTTGTGGAATACTTGTAGGACGGTCATCCCAGTTTCTGCGGCCACGGTTTCCTCTATCATCTCTATCGTTAGCTTTTGGTGTTGGGACATCTTTTGGTTCCAAAATAAGTGATTGTGAAGAAGCTACTAAATCAGTAATTACAACTTCAACTTGTTCACCTTTTTTAAACGGAACTTTTTTGCCTTTACCCAAAGGTCCCATCTTACTTTTTGGCATAAAGCCGTCTACATCATTGATTGCAAGAATTGCACCTTCTGGTTTTACGAAAACAACTGTTGCTGTTTTTTCTTCACCAATTTTCAATTCTTTTTCAATTTCAGGCCAAGGATTCGGCTGAGTCAATTTATAGCTTAAAGTAAGTAATTCTTTATCAGGATTAATTGCTGAAACATGAACGTCAATTTCTTGTTCCAATGAAAGTATATCTTTAGGATTATTAACTCTTCTTGTCCAGCTTAAATCAGGATTGCGGATGATTCCCTGTATCCCGTCTTCGAGTTCAACGAATGCGCCGAAATCAACAAATCTTTTTACTACAGCTTTGTGTACTGAGTTTAATGGGTATTTATCTGCAACATTTTCGAAGAGAGATGGTTCAAGATCAGCAAGGCTTAGGCCTATTCTTTTCTTTGATTTATCTACATCTACTACAACTGCTTTGAATTTATCGCCTTTTTTGCAGAATGTTTTTGTTGAGTCAACTCTTTTACGAGACATGCGACTGATGTGTACCAATCCTTCAAAACCGCCTATATCGATGAAAATACCAAATGTTGTTATGGATGTAACAGGTCCTTCGATAATTTGACCTTCTTTGATTTCGTCCCAGAATTTCTTTTCCAATAAATTTTTGGAAGAAACAATGATGTTTCTCTTGTGTGAAGGAGCATCTTCGTTAATTTCAAGAATTTCTACGTTTAATACAGCTCCTACTGATTGGATTAGTTCTTCTTCAGTGGGATTTGATTTCAATGAAAAATGTGAAGTTGGTAAAAAGAGCGGTGCACCTTCGAAACTCATTCTGAGTCCTCCACGAACACGATCTTCAACTTTAGCTTGAATCACACCATTTGTATCATAAACTTCTTTAAGTTTTGATAAAACTGCTATAGGTATGTCCTGTCTTGTTCTTTGTGCAGGTTGTGGTGCAGGTGTCTGAATTTCAGAAGTTGCTTCTGTAACCGGTGCTTCTGCAACTGGCGCTTCTGCAACTGGTGCTTCTGCAACCGGTGCTTCTGCAACTGGTGCTTCTGCAACTGGTGCTTCTGCAACTGGTGCTTCTGCAACTGGCGCTTCTGCAACTGGTGCTTCTACAATCGGTGCTTCTGCAACTGGTGCTTCTACTACCGGTGCTTCTGTGAGCACTTCAGCATTTTCATTTGTTTGTTCAACATTTTGGTTAGTTTTCACTAAGTTGTTTTGATTGTTATCAAGGTTTGCGTTGATAACAGAAGATTGTTCAGTCATTACTATTCCTGTAAATTTTTGTTAATAATTTGTTTTTATTAGAGGTTAATAAATTAATAATTTTATTATTGTTTTTTATTTCTTTGTAATATAGATTACAAAATTACAAAATTAGTTCCAATAAAATCAAATATTTAGAAATATTTTTTCTTTTTGAAATGCAATTTTTGGATTATTATATTAAATTAATCTGGATTTTGATTTATTTTTGGTTTATGCTTCCATCTCCGGTGCGACCAACTCCATTGTTCAGGGTTTTTGCGGATATGGTCTTCGAGTATTTTTACATGTCTGCGGGTTAATTCCTTTACTCCTTCTTCATTAATAGACAGGTCGGAATGATCAAGCTCTTGAGTATGGCAAACATAAGTCCCGTCTGGCTGTCGGGTATTGAATCCCATAATGATTGGGACGTCAAATTTCAATGCCAATTGTGCTGGTGCTTCGTAAGTAGTTGCTAATCTTCCAAAAAAATCAACAAACATATCTTTGTTTTCCTGAGCTGCCTGATCGACAAGCAGTGCTATTGTTTCCTTTCTTTTTAATCTTTTTACTAATTCGAAAGCAGATTTTTTCATGGGTACTGTCATGTTGCCACGATAAGTACGAATCCTGTCCAGCCAGTCATTTACCGGTTTATTTCTCAGTGGTTTTACAACTATTGTGAGTGGTAATTCCGAAATATATCCAACCGCATAAGCCATCATTTCCCAATTTCCGTAGTGTCCTGAAAGAAATATTATTCCCTTATCCCTTTTGAAAATCTCCATAATTTCATTTATTTCGGGGAATGTTTGGTACTTTTCAATTTGATTTTTGGGTATATATTTCAAAGCAAATAATTCAGCGAAAGTAATACCATAGCTAAGGAAGGAACCGTATCTGATTTTTTTAAGTTCTCTTGTACTTTTTTCGGGAAAGGCATGTTTTAAATTTTCTAAAGCAATTTTTCTTCTGCGTGGACTAAAAAAAAACATTATACAACCGATAATTTTACCGTATAAAGTTCTCATTTTTCGGGTTAAAGGTATTGAAATTCCGGAGAGGATTAATAAAAAGAAGTACTCAATTTGAAATTCTATTTTTTTTGCAAATTTCATTTCACTAATTCTGTTACTGATTATTGAATCCGGATGCTTTTTGATTCTTCACGTAATCATTATACCAGTTTGAATTACGAATTTCTCCAAGGGCATCAGAATGGACTAAGATATAATTACCATATCCCATTACATCAACAAAATTAAATTTAACTCCGCCTTGAATTTCGGCATAGAACCACTCTTCATAAGCTCTGTCAGTACCATTTGCAGCTTGTCTGTCCAATTGAGTGGGTTCGCCGTATTTGAGTAAAATTCTTCCCCGATCAGTGTTCCATCCTACCTTATTTATACCGTAATTGAAAAAAGTATTAGCATATTTTACTCTTTCGTCGAATATGATTTTTGCTTCATTCGAAACTGTCGAGGAATCTACATCTCGCATAGACCAGAATCTATATAGAAATCTCTGTTTTCCAGGAAGTTCAGTCATTTTTTCCCATTGGTCAATTTCTATTGGGCGTGCTATTATACTATATTTTCGGAATTCATAATTTGCTGTTTTTTCGTCCATTGTAGCAAATTCACTCATTTCGAATAATTGGTCTTCTGTGAAATTTGTCTTTAGCTCCGGAGTGAGGAATTCATTATAGTAGTAAAATTTCTTCACCGTAAAGTCCAAAACCTCCGGTTTTTTGAACTGCTCAACTAACTCTAATTTGAGGAAGTAAACTCCTGTTGGAACTAAATCTAAAGGTACAGATAGTGTTCTACCGTGGTCTTCAGTGTTTTTCCAAGTTTTTATTTTGGTTTTGAAAATTTCTCTGGAAGCACCGTCTAAAATGCTCAGGACATAAACAAATTCTTTATCACTGTGAGGTAAATTATAGGTTTCAAAATAAAATTTAAGATTTGGGTCAGATGAATAATATTCTAATGAAGGATTCGGAATAACGTAATATTGTCCTTTAAGAAAAATGTCACTCAAGTTCGGATCTTCTTCATTTTTATTTTCTATCATATTTGCCATTTCAATCTTTGAGAGGGAAGGGCTTTCGTCGTCATAAGTTCTTACACTCAATTCTTCATTTAATAATTGAGAATTATCCGGATTTCCTTCTTCTGAACATTTTACTTCAACGGAATAATCACCTTTTGGTAATATAATTTGCTTTACACCAAATAAAGAATAAATTAAATTGCTGTCCTGAATATTTTTGGTTTGATTGTGGTACCAGACTGCTTTTTCGTTAGTTCCTTTTTGAAGGTGATTTAGATTGATTTCGAAATTCACTTGAGCACTCATTAAATCTGTGTCAATTTTATTATATGTTAAAGTTGAATCAAGCATAGTATAATAAAGTTCAATAAACGTACTGTCTTCATTATATTTGAAAAGAGCATAATCGAAATTGACTTCTAATTGTCCTGCGTGGAGCATAAAAGGAAGTAAAAAAAGCAATATTTTAATTGTAAATTTCATTTTTTTTTGTTTAAAAACAATCAAAGGATTGCTCCAAAGTAATTTACCTGAAGCAATCCCTTGAAGTATTCATTTTATACAAAATGATTAGAATTTAACTCCGACAGTAAATCTATTCACCAGACCTAAATCAAAAGTAGGGCTGATTGAATAATCAAATTTACCTGCAAAGCCGTCGCCTTCGTAATTGATACCAATACCGCCGGCAATACCAAATTGATCCTGACCGAACTGATAACCGCCACGAAGAGAAATTAAATCACTATAAGTATATTCTGCACCGAAAGCAAATTGTTCAGGAACATCTGAAAATGTTGCAAAATCGAATGCACCAATGATTTTATGATCATCTACATTATATAAATCTGAAGAAATACCTGCACGGAAAATCAAAGGATATGAATATGGATAAGCTACATAGGAAACATCCAATGGAGCAGTCCAGTCTTCTTCCTGATATTTCTTCATATCACGTAATCCCTGTCCTTCATATGAAGTTTCTCCGCCAAGATTTTCGATTGAAAATGCTATTTTAATACCGTAAATATTTGTATTGTACATTGTACCGATATCGAAAGCTAAACCGCTGGCCGATACATTGTAAATAGAATTATTAATGTATTTAGCAGTTATACCAAAAGAAAATTCTTGAGTGAGATATCCTGCAAATGTAATACCCATAGACATATCGGCAACTTGATATTTTGCACCGATAATACCTTCGGGATCATCCATAGTTGTTATTAAGATATCACCACTTGAAAAATTTACCATATTAACTGCAACTGTAAAGTCGGAGCTGATAGGCATTGCAGCTATTGCTGCACTATGAGTATAAGTGGCGAACCATTGAGTGTAATTGAATTCAGCCCCGATGGATTTCACATCTGCAATACCGGCAGGATTCCAATACACCGAACTTAAGTCATTTGCAACTGCTGAATAAGCTCCACCCATACCAACACCTCTCGCACCAAATGGTATTCTGAGGAATTGTGCACCGGCAGTCCCAACTTTTGCTGCAGCAGTTCCACCGGATCCCTGCTGGTTGTCGTTTACTGCATAAGCATTGAAACTGAATGCTATTAAGGCTATAATTGCAATTGCTGTTTTTATTGTTTTATTCATTTTTATGTCCTCTTTAAATCACATCTAAAATTATTCAGGAATTACTCTGAAACCACCCACAACAACTGCGAAGTTTTTGATTGTCTGAGCTCCGTCCGGAGTTGTTATCACTGCTACGAATGCCTGAGATTGAACTCTCATCGCATTGTAAGAAAGCAAGTCCCACACACCTGTGGATGCACTTGATTCTTTGTCGTAACCATTGTCTTTATGTTCGATTGTTTTTACTAAATCTCCGTTGATTGTATAAATATCAATTGTACATTCAGTTGGGAGTTTAGTGAAAAATATCTTTTCATCATCATAAGGTGATTTTTGTCCTTGATGTGAAATAAAGTAAGGATTTGGAACTACTTTAACTTTACCTAAAATATCGTCGGTATAGTTTCCATTGAAACCTTCTGGTTCATTGATTTTGAATACAACTTTTGCACCTGGCCAAGGCATACCTAAAGCACCACCGGCAACTCTAAAGTTAATAACGTCACCAGCCTGGAAGTCAGGTTCATTGAAAGTCCATTCATTATCCGGTAATGGTTCCCATCTTTTATCTGACTGGAATCTGCCTTTATTTGCATGGTCGAATGCTACCTGAATACCATTTACATTCAAATTATGGGTGAAATCAATTGTATGTTGTCCATCTATTGAAGTAGCTGATAAATAATAGCGATTCTGTCTGTCAATATATGTAAGGTTTGTTGAAACATAAGGTTCATAATTAGGACGTGCAATTTGCTTTGGAGCATTAAGTGCACTGTTGTAATTTGAGCCTCTTGCGTCGATATAACCATAAGGTGCTAAATTAAAGTGACCAATGAATTCATTTGTGCGTGGATTTAATCTGTCAACTCCTCCGAATCCTAAATTACGTGGATCAGGGAAAAGTCTGTCAGGGAACTGACTTGGAAGTATCAGGTTTTCGCCCTGCATAGGAAGAACCATTGGTTCTACATTTGTAGGACTTTTCACTTCTACTGAATCAGGACCTAATTCTGAAATACGATTAAATGAAATATCGTTAGTTATTTTCATTGTTAAGTAATCAACAATAAATTTAGTTGATTCTGTATTCTTAGGTGGTTTACCGCCCCAAGTTAAATCCAGAGTATCTTTTCCACCAGGTTCGAATGTAACTGTGTAATTACCGGGACCATTATTAAATGAACCATAAACAATGTACTGATTGCTGATTGTCGGGTCAACACCTACAGGTTGAGTAACCATAATATCATTGAAGTTCCTGAAAGAACCTTCTTCTTCATCAAGCATAATTACTCTGGTCTTAGCATCTTCATCCGGTGATTTGATTGTTTCGAATGAAGTTGAATCCGGACGATACCATCCGCCCCATTGCTGCATACCGAAATCAAATCCAAATCCTAATGTACCATAGGCAGGAGCCAAAGTTTGCAAAGTGTAGCAATAAGCAGGATCTGCATCTCTGAATGAACCTGTTGAGAATGAACCTGAGAAGTTACGTTTTTCAAGATTATTTTTGATACCAAATCTAATCTCTTCATGTGATACTGTATCAATTACAACTGAATCAGCCAAAACAAATGAAGCTCCGTTTTCTGTGAAACCACCACGGTAAGGAACATAACATGGTTGCTGTTCCATACTCATAATTGCATCAAATACAGTTTGACCTGTATTTAAATCTTTGAGTACTGCTCTTCTTTGGTATAAACCAAATCTAGTTGCATCAGTTTCATTTGTTGTTCCTTTCAAATTGATGCTTTGTTGATTCCAGTATGGATTAAATGTAAGTTCTAATGTATGACCTGCGAAGTTTTTGAGTAATCTGTCACGGTCAATAGCAAACATACGGAAATTATAAAGTCCACCAAGAAGAATTGAATCTTGAGGTGAAATTATTACTTCAAATGAAGGATCTTCTGAGGCTGTTCCTGCAGATGGCTTCACAACAGCAACATTTGTTGTGTGTTCTTCAATTCTTGTTGCACTTGCTATACCTTCATTTTGTTTTTGCTTAGTCTGAAGCATATAATCACCTTCATCATAAGCAACAACTTTATAGTAATACTTAATATTATTAACTAATTCTTCACTTAATGTTGGATCTGCATCACGGTTGATATGACCATCTTTATTGTCATCACCGATATCAGTAAAGGTATTATTTGCTGTTACAGTTTTCATATAAGGGACGATACCTTCATTGATTGCTCTGTTTGAACCTTCCCAATCAGGAAACTCAAATTTTACAGAATTGTTTTGGATGCAATCATAAAGGAAAGCAATTGTTTCCTGAACATGTGTTGTATCTGTCATAATTTGACTGATTGACCTTTTTGTAAACATATCTATCACGCCACTTGCATTACCGCCAATATTTGCTTCTTTGAACGTTGATAAAACATAAACAGTGTCTGTTGTTACTCTTACAGTAACATCTTTACCTGCTGCTGAATCATAATATGTTGTTGTTTGACCAACAATTCCATCCGGGAAATCAGCAAGTATTTTATCGAGTTCAGCTTTGGAAATCTGAATTGTTTTTTTGCGGAAATACAACGGATTATATTTATGTAAAGCAGGATTCAAATATGCAACACCTGCACAAACACTATCAAATAATTTAACATTATTATTTATATTCCAGACAACTGACTGTTCATTAATATTAATGCCGTCTTCCTCTAACATTTTACGGTAAATTGTTCCCCATGGCTGCGAATAAATTGAAGTATCCATAGCACCGATAACTGGATATGCTGTACCTGTACCTTGGAAAACAGATGCAGTTGAAAACAATCCGGCTCCGGCTGGAATTTTCATTACTCTAATTGCCATTGTATCAATTACTTTACCTGTAGCTCTGTCGATATATGGTCCTAAAATACACAAGGAGTCAATTAAAGGATTTGATAAATCACCGTCAGTACCACCAAGAATAGATGATTTTCTGAATGGTTTAGGGATTTCAGCCTGGAAGAGTTGTTTCCAGCCGAAAGGTCCTTTTGTATTTGATTGTGAAATTTCGAATGTATCCAAATCCGGTCTTCTTGCACGGTAAATCTTGAAGCCCATAAAGTCCAATCCTCTTTCTTCAGCGTCGAATGAGCGTTCAGCTGTTTCGTCCCATGAGAATTGCACACCATGATTCAAAGGATTTGTGTTAAGAATAATACTCTTGTTTGGAGGAATTGGAGCACGGAAATTATTATCATAAACAGACTGAGCAAATTTGTCCTTACGAACTAATTCTGCTAAATCTTCATTAGAACCATCAGCATCAGAGCCTTTGGTTGTATTTGCTAATACGACTCCGACTACAACTCTAACAGTATCCATTGGATTCAAATTAAATGGACCTGTAGCCATCATAAATCTCTGATCACCGGCATCGGATTCGCCGTCACGTTGACGTGAAGCCATAAAGTTATAACGTTCTTCGGATTCTTTCAAATCTTCATCAATCGGCCAGTTGCGGAATGTAACCAAACCAAGCTGTTCGTTTGATTCAAATACTTTTTTATCTCTGCGTGGGAATCCATTTCCGTCAACTGCTGGTGATTCCAAAAAGTCAAAACCAAGATATCCAAAACCATTGTTTCTTTCACCACGGTCACCGTTTGACCATTGCAATGCAAGATTTAAATCAGGTTCTGCATCGTAATATTTCACTCTGTCATTACCTGCACCGCTGGATGCATTTGTTGCAATTGCAATATCAACATCCATTACTGGAGCTAACCAGCATTCCCTAAGTAAATCATTACTACGGTTTGTAATATTGTATGCAATAAAGATGAAATCACGATAATCTCCAAAGCCCCAAGAATAAATTGTTTGTTCAATCTGGAGTCTCAATGGATATCCTTCCTGAGTCATTTTTGCAGCACCGCCTTCGTAACGGCGCAAATCAGTATCTTTATATACTGCAAAAATATCTTCACCGGAAATAAATGCAGGTCCTTTTGGATATGCATCTGTATTTCTCATTCCATCGTTATTTACGTATTGTCCGAAATAACGGTTGTTTTTCAAAGTATCTTCGCTTCCTTTAATATCCCAGATAGGCCATTTATAAGTATCGGCAGAATTGATAGGATTACCATTAGGTTTGAAGTCAGTTGAAAATGTAGTTCTATATTTGAGGATATCAGCATCATCAATTGGATCCCCATCATCAATAATTCCAGGTACAAACCAGCTGTTACCTGAATTAGGATTATATGTGATACTAACTAATTTCTTTAAACTATCCGGATCTGTTGTCCCGGGTCTTTGTTTTTTGGCTGCGAACCAAATACCACCGCCAAAGAGATATTGATTTGCAGAACCACGTGGCCAGAATCCACCACCTGTATTTAATCCAACATCTAAGCCAAAAATACCATAATTAGTTGTATAGAACTGGAAATTACTAATCGAATTTCTTTGATTATCGTAAACAGTTGAATACACTCTTTGGATTTGATTGCTGTTGTTTCCTTTATTCTTTTTACTGTTTCTGTATTCCGGAGCAACATTTGCCTGGGCAGCCATTCCGAAAATCAAGAACAATATCAGAATAAGGGAGTATGTTTTTATTATTTTATTCATTTTTATATTCCTAATTTATCCTTGATTAATTAAAACGTATCATTACGCCTGCATAAATTGTTCTTGGTTGTGCAAAGTTACCCAAGAACGACATGCTTGTTTTTGCATAATTCATGTACGTGTCCAGTTTTTCCTGTTGCGTTACCATTCCATCATTGTTGAAGTCCGAAGCGGCATTATAAAAACGGTTTCCGTATAAGTCATACTGAGATGAATTGAATGTTACAGGATTTTCATAAGTTGCATCTTTGTACCATGTTGTGGAACTAAAGTCACCTGCTCTCTTTTCTAATGTTTTACCATTATTAATAGGATCACCTGTTGCTGAATAAACCTGTAAAACTGGTGTGAGGTTGAATACATTGTAAACATCTACAAACAATTCTATTGCAGTATTGCCAATTCCTTCACCAAAGATTTCTTTAAGCAGGATTGTTCTCGAAAGTCTTGCATCCATTGTCCAGTAATCCGGGTAACGTTCAGTGTTGAATTCACCCAAAAGAACACCATTCAGATCTGTTTTTGTGTATGGATAACCTGTTCTATAAAAACCACTAAAGCTGAGATCAGTATTTTCAAGAATATTATAATTGAAAATTGTCGGACCTTCATTATTACCCCAGAATAAAGTGAGATAACCTTTAAAGTAGTGGCGAACATCAAGCTGCATTGGATATGCTGATAATGGGAAAGCAAGCTTTTCTGAATAAATATCTTTTACAACACTATAGTTTGATGCTGCATCTGGTGATGTACCGTCTGCTTTTGCAAAAGTATAATTCAATACTAAGTTAATATGATCGCCGAAAGGACGTTTGCGGAGTTCAAATTCTACACCTCTAGTATTACCATATTCCGTCACTGTATATTCATAAAATGGCGTAGGAACTGTTGGTACATAAGATAAACCTAACTGATTATACTGATCATTGTAATAAGCAGTAATACCTAACGCCAAATAATCATTCAATTGCTGATTATATGCAATCTGATACGAATTAGTTCTTTGTGCTTCCATATCTGGATTACCCAAAATACTGTTTCCTCTTAATATGTCAACATTGAAGTTATCATATAGATTTTGAAATTGAGGTGTTTTGAAATAAAGACCGTAAGAAAGTGAAAGAACTGAAAGTTCAGTAATAGGATAAGATACATTGATTCTAGGTGAAATCTGGAATTTAGTTTTCGATTCTGTGAATCCTGTGTCTGAACTAATCGGAATAAATGTACTTTGAGTTAATCTATAAGTTGAATTCGGATTCATAATGTCCATACGTAAACCAGGACTTATTACGATTCCTTTATAGGAAATTTGATCTTGAACATAAGCAGCAAAAGTTATCGGAGTACGAGGTTTACTTGTGAGTTCCCATACTTTATCGTCTGCTGTATAAATATTACCACCATTCAAATCAGTATAAATATCATAAAATGGATTACCATCATAAGGATTACCATTTGAATGTTTGTGTAACTCATAAGCACGGTATTCAAATCCTGCTTTAGTTATATGACTGAATTCTCCAACAGAAAATGCATTGGTATAATTTCCGTCAAATTGCCAGTAAGTGCCTAAACGGTTATTAATTGATGAGCCGGAACCTGCCGAAGCAAAAGGTCCTTGGATGCCGTATGCATTACTCGTGCCTCCATAAGATGCTCCTTCAAAATAACCTGTCAAATTATTACGAACAGGTATATCACCGGTCAAATAACCATCTGCACTTTTACCTTCTTTTGTCAAATTTGTATATTCGTCAATAACAAAATCGCCGATTTTCTTTCCGTCCTGATAAGGAGCAGCAATCAATTCACCATTACTGATAACATAATTATCTCTTGGATCCAAAATCTTGAATCCATTAAAGAAATCGGGACCGCTAATGTTTTGAACATGAGTTACAGGATCAATATATCTTCTGCCCTGAACATCATTATTCGTATTACGGGACACTGTAAATTCATAGAAACTTGATGAATTTAATGTATGATTAAGTCTCGCCATAAAGTTATAAACCAATTGATTACCAACCGGCAACTCAGAAAGATTATGAGGAATATTGTTAGTATCACCATTCAGAACTCCAGGCTGCGTTGCATAAAGCCAGCTCCAACTTCCAAATTCAGCAGAAGTCAAACCGTATTGAGTTCCTAAGATCAAACCAATATTTTCTGAGATTGCAAAACGCATACGAGCAGTAATATTTTTCTTCCAAGTTCCTTGGTTTTCAATCTGACCTAAATTATTTCCTGCAGGATCATAAATTTCGTAACTATTGCCCCTGTATTGTTCGTTAAATAATAGAGTTGAAATAAAAAATGTTGAATTTTTGAAAATTGGTAAATGCATTGGTCCACCAATACCAAATTCAATAGTATTTTCATTCGAACCTTGTAGTTTCGGACCTTCTCCGGTTTGGATTGCTTCGTAACGAGTATCGTTTTTAACGACTTCTAATCCGGAAGCTGCTCTACCGTTAAATGACGGCATATCTGTTCTGTAACGAAAATAACCTTCATAACGATCAGTTTTTCCGGTTTTCACAACAGTATTAACAATACCACCCTGTGACTGACCGTATTCAGCTGAAAATCCACCGGTTAGCACCTGTACTTCTTCAGTTCCAAAACTTGAAACCATTGGTAGATATGTTGTTCCACCCCAACCTAATCCGCCAGTAAACTGACTTCCTACATCGAGACCATCAACACGAATTTGAGTTTCGGAAGTACGAGTACCACGCACGTTGAAGCCTGCTCCTGCAGAACGTACACCGGCACTGAGACCTACTAATGCAGCAACACCTTCATTAGCGGTATTTGTCACTTCGTCACTGGAATATGAAGTTTTCTTTCCAATATCTGTTTTCGAAACCATTGCCCTTTCGGCAACAACCGTAATAGTTTCTCCCATTACACTTTCATCTGTGAGAGTAACACTGATTTCAGTTGTTTCGTCTGCAGAAATTCGGATTTTTTTAATGACTTCTTTTTTACCAACTGCTTTTACGCTTACATCATAAGAACCTGATGTAATGTTTACAACGGTAAATGAGCCATCTTTTGCTCGCACTGCGGCTCCCTGAGTTGTTCCCATCACTCTCACTGTAGCTCCGAGAACACCTTTGCCGTCTTCATCAACGACTTTTCCTTTCAGGATTCCATACACGCTGGCGTATGTTATCATAGGAAAAATCAGTGCGATTATTAGACCTATATTTAGGATTCTTTTGAACATCTGTAATCCTTTTAATTTGTAAATAAATTGTTTTCGATATTTTGTTTATTTCTATCCGGGATTTCATTTTTTGATAATTCTCATTTTCGAAAATTCTCAAAAAGAATGTTTATTGAATTAAATATTCAATAATTTCGGAAATAAAATCCCGGAATATTATTTTATTTTAAAAAATTACTTAATTACCGTAAATTGCTTAGTAACACTTGCATCGCCGCTTCTTAAAGTAACGAAATAAGCACCATTCAACAAATTACCTGCATTAAAATTATATGAATGTGTTCCTTCCGATATCATACCGGAAAATACATTCATAACCTGATTGCCAAGTAAATCTGTTACAATAATATCCACATTACCCGTACCTGAAGTATTGAAATCAATTCTTGAGTCATTTGTTACAGGATTTGGATAAATATTGTTAATTGTCAGACCTGTTACGTTATCAGTTTCATCATCTATGCCTAAAATTGCATCGAAGAGCCCTGTCATAACCCATTGACTTCTAATGTAATGACGAGCAGCACTTGCATAAGCGTTACCTGTATCTTCACCATCCAAAAGGATAGTATGTGTCTGCATAATAGGAATTTGCTGCAAATTATTTGGAACAACTTCCGGCATATGAGAATTCAAATTGTAAATTGCATCTTCAGTCATATTTGTTGGTTCGCTCCAAGTTGCATCACCAACTTTGTAAGTTGATACAAATATATCATTAGTTTGGAATTGATAAGTTGTGTCAGTTACCCATTCCACACCCTGCATTTCAACATATTTCATAACTAAAGCTTTTTCGTCAATAGTTTTTGCTAATTCGATTTCGAAATCAACACCGCTTGCAACAAGAGCATTGTTGTCATCAAGCAAGTTAATGAATAGACCTGAATTGTCAGTTATTTTAGTTATTGACCAGCTATCAGTAGTTGCGGTATATTTCACCGAAAGAATTTGATGAACTAAGTCAGCAAAGAGTTTTGTTTCAGAACTTTCTGAGAAATAAACAACAAAATATACATCTCCATTTTCCAAAACTGTAAAGTCTTTAGATTGATATCCAATTAAAGCATTTGCAGGGTCAAGACCTAAAGAAGAAGCATAATCTGCAAATAAACTGATTGGTGTAATTTTGAATTCTGACCAAGTTTCGCCATGGTCTTCGGAAATTGAGAAACCAAGTTTTACGCCAGTGGCATTTTCTTCGCCGATAAAGTTACCTCCAACACCTGTATAGAGTGCGCCATCAGTTCTTACACGGATCCCGATAATTTCATTTGAGCGGTATTGAGCATCAGTAACATCAAAGAATTTATTTGATTTCCAAGCATCAGGAATCATATAGTATGGTTCATTCAATTCTATTGTTTTTCTAATACCTATATTACTATTGTCAGTAACATCTTGAGTTGGTGAAGAAACAGCATCTGCAGCGAGAATAAAGAGGTCATTACCTGACATACCGCCAACTATAGCTGCATCAGCAACAGCCCATGTATAATCTATTCCGTTAACTTTGCAGGAAGGAGTGTAAAGATTTGCACTACCACCAAGGGCTTCACCATAAATACCTGTGATATAACCAGCCCATACTCCCTGATCTTCAAACACCATCGAAGTTGTATAGGACATTACTAATTCACCGTCATAAGAAAATGAAGTGATTGATGGGTAACGTGCACCGCCAAAATCTTCGTCAAAATGGTCATAAACCAATACAGGATTAGGATCCCAGGTCAAACCTCTGTCTGTTGAAATTCTAATAAACAAATTATTTTTGGAATTATCCTTACTTACATTTGGGTCATCAGGATTGTGTGAACCACGTTTTACGGTGGCTAATACATCAAAATCAGGATTCCAAATGTAGGCTGTTGTATTTGCAGTATGGTATGACAAAGCATTTGCAAGAGAATCAAAGATTATCCAATCAACTGCTTGTGTGCGATTTTTTGCAAACTTACCATATAGTTCCTGCGCATCGAAAGGTACCACGCCAACTGCAACCGGTTGTTTGCCGATTCCTTGTTTTGTGATTATTGGTTCGTAATTCTTGCTATGTGTTACAGCTCCTGCAACACCAACTAAGCAGAACAATGCTGCTAATGTCAATAATGTAAATTTGTTCATTATAACCTCATGTTTTTATTGGTATTTAATAATTTACTGGTTTTTATTTTTTTATTTAATTATAAATATTAATAATAAGAAATTTTTGTGGAATTTCTCATTTTGCAATTCAGTTAACTTGTAAATTAATAATAAATAGTAGAATAAGAATACATATTATTATTAAAAATTTTATTTTTTTATTAATAATCTAAAAAGCAAAATGGATTCCATAAATCAGAGAAATTGTCGAACTCAAATTATTTTGAGTAACAAATAAATCCTTAATACCGCTGTAAATTTTTGTGTCGGCACCAAGTGTAAATTCGAAATTTCTGCTGATTTCGTAACTTCCCATAATTTTCAATGAACTAACTATACCATAATCACTAGCTCCGAAACTAATTCTCGAAGATAATGAAAGACTATTCAATTCTAAAAGTTCTCTTTGGTAAAAGAGTCCTGCCCAAAAAAGTTTTTTGTTTGCTTCTTGAGTATTAGGAATTCTGGTGAGCTCACTATTCGATGAAGTTGAATTATTTAAAACAAGTGTGTTCAATTCTTCATCTGCTTTGATTAAATTATAAATTCCTTCATCACCTCTTATTTCCATATAACCGGTTTCCAATCCGAATTGCGAGTAATCATCAAGAACAGCACCAATACTTTGAGTGAATGAATTCACAGTTTCGTGACTATTAGATAGACCAAAAGTTACTAATTCCGTTCCTAGAAGTGAATTCATGACAATATCCTGATGTGAAACTGTTGAGCTAAAGGTTGTGAAATTTGTGCCAAAATCTGATATATTTTTTTTAAAACTTTTTTCTAAATTTTCATTCAGTTTAACATTTGGGATTGTCTGAGCTAAAATCATTGCTTGGGAGTTTTCTATTCTAATTTCATTTGCAGATTTCGATTTTGAAAAATTATTAACTTCGGAATCACTAACCAGATCTGGAGATGTGTTTCTTGCTGACGGAATTGAAACAGAATTTGTTGTTGAGTTATTACCCGGATTTTCATTTTCAACAGATTTACTTTCAATATCACTATTTGAGGAATTCCCTATTGAATTAAATTCCCTGGAATCAAGTGCAGCTGCAAAATTAGTTTCTACTGCAGTCTCGTCACTTTCAGTGATTAAATTCATTTGATAATTTTTTCCTGATTTTTCAGCAGATTTTTTTACTGAATAGCTTGCAGTCTTATTAACTACCAAATCAGAATTATCCTGAATTAATTGATTAGTTTGATTTGCATTCTCATCATTTACAAGAGATAATTCATTTGTTTGATTTTGCAATATTTTCTGCAAATCAACCTGCAAATTTCCGAAATTAAGTGTTGTGAGGACAATTAGTAAAATGAATGCAGGAACTGCGGCAATTGAATATCCGAAAAAGACCTTACGTTTGCGTTCTTTTTCTTCACGGAGCAGATTATCCTGCTCCATCCTTGCCAAAATGCCTTCTTCGACACTATCCAGAAAATTTTCCGGATAATTGTACTCTTCATTACTCTTCTGAATTTCATAATTGATATCTAAAATGCTTTGGAAGTCACGGCTTAGCTCGGTATCCTCCTTTAGCAGATCACGGAGCGCTTTGTCGTCCTCACGATTCAATTCTCCGTCCAGATATTCAAATATTAACTTATGTGGATTCATTGATTTCCCTCATCAATGGTGCTAATAATTCTTTTAATTTTAAGCGTGCCCTGTGTACCCTTACTTTTGCCAGCGATAAATCTATTCCCAAAACATCGGCAATGTCCTGATATGTCAGGTCCTGCATATCTCTGAGAACGACTGCTTCCTTGAGTGTAAGCGGCAATTTGTCGAGCATTTCTTCTATGTGCTCTCTTATGCCGATTTTCGTGTACTTAGTTGGTACGTAACCAAAATCCAGTTCTCCCAAAGAACTTGTCCTTTTACGTTTGCGGATATAATTGATGCAGGTATTCCTTGCTGTTGTATAGAGCCATGCTTCAAAGTTTGTTCCATTAAAGCTTGCTCTATGCTCATAAATCCTTACGAAAGTCTCCTGAAAAGCATCTTTCGCTGTTTGTTCATCATTCAATATCCGCATGCAAAAACGGTATATAGGGCGATTGAATATTGCATATAAAAAGCTGAATGCTACAGTGCTGCCTTTGCTGAATTCAATTGCAGCTTCTTTTATTTGTTCAGATCTTATATTTTTCTTGCTTATATCCAATTTTTCAATCTTTACTTAATCTTATTACAATTGCTATCAACAAAAAGTTACATTTATATTAATGTTTTTTCTGTTTTTTTATTTTTCTATTTAATGATATTTACAAAATTACGGATTATAACAATCCAGTCATCAGAAAAATGTAGTAATTATGATGATTATACTATGATATTTACTTAACGATAATGAAGCTTTGCATCTTAGCAAATTTTGCAGGACCTATTCCTTTTACTTTTTGAATATCAGAAGCAGAATTGAATTTTCTTTGCGAACGGTATTCTAAAATTTTATCAGCAGTTTTGTCCCCAATTCCGGGTAACTGCATTAATTCACTTTTGGAAGCAGTATTAATGTTAATTTGCTTATTGTCACCACCTGCTTTAAGTTTGCGGGGTCTATTATTTTGTGGTTGATTAAAATTACTTGAATTTGTAGTAGTAATATTGTCAGTATCATTCGAATCAGCAGCACCGACTTCTTTGGATGCATTAAGATTTGCGAAATAATTCAAGTTTGCTTCTTTCCTTTCCGCATCAGATTCTTTTTCGTAAGCTGCCAAGGAATCAAAGTACCTGCTATCCAATATGATATCTTTAGTGTGTTTATTCTGGTAAATTGAGGCAAACGATCCTGCAACAACTCCAATAACGATTAATACGGCAACGTAGAGTTCACTGCGTGTAACCCTGAAAATCGTTTGCAGTTTATGTGTAATTTTCTCGAGCAAGATAATTTATCTTTTAATAATTAATAATCACAAAAATAAAAAATAAATTTATATTAACTGTTTATAATTTCAACTAGTCATCTAAATTAATTTCTGCTTGTTTGGAGACCTAGCATGCTGCGGCTCTACATTTCATATTAAATTGCATTAGAAAGGAGACGCAATGCATTGCCACTATACAATGCAAAATTATTAATAAGTAAAGATATCTTTCACTTTATCGAAAAAACCTGCGTCTTTTTTATCTGCTTTCGAAATCACAAAATTTTCTGAGTCTGCTAGTTTTTTCAGTAAATCTTTTTCTTGCGAATTGAGTTTTTTAGGCAAAACTATATCTATGTTTATAATTTCAACCAGTCATCTAAATTGATTTCTGCTTGCTTTAATATCTTTTGGAGGAATTCTTTGCCAATATCATCCTTATGTGGATTTGGAATTGTCAGAGTTAAATCACTTTTTTGCATAAATTGATGTTTACCACCACTAAAAGGGCTTTCAAATCCTATCATTTTCAAGTATTTTATTAATTCTCTTCGTTTAAGGGGTTTAATAGGGGGTATGGGCGATTTCGGGAAGATTTAAATTATAATCGGCAATCGGAGGAATTTCCAAATTCATTCTCAATCTTACAAAAATCCATTCTTCCAGTACTTCAATTAATGTCGCTCTGCATTCCTCGAAAGTATCAGCATTTGCATATACTCTTTTAACAAAGGAATTTCCCCATAAATTGAAGCATCGTTTAATACTTCGTACTTCGCAAGCTTTACTGCTTCACTTATATATTCATTTAACATGTTGATTCCGTATTTCTGTTATTTCAACGTTAATCAATGTTTGTTTGTGTAATTTTTAATCCGTAAAGATATCTTTCACTTTATCGAAAAAACCTGCATCTTTTTTATCTGCTTTCGAAATCACAAAATTTTCCGAGTCTGCTAGTTTTTTCAGTAAATCTTTTTCTTGCGAATTGAGTTTTTTAGGCACAGCAATTTCAATATTTATTACTTCATTACCTTTGGATTTGCTCTCCAAGTATGGTATTCCCATATTTTTCAATGTAATATGAGTGCCTGGCTGAGTTCCGGATTCAATATCAATCATCTTGCTTGAGTTAATTGACGGCACTTCTATTTCACCTCCAAGCACAGCAAGAGTAAAAGGAATTTTCAGATTATAATGAATGTCATTTCCTTTGCGGATGAAGAATGGATGCGGTTTCTCCTCGAATATCACGTGCAAATCTCCTGCAGGACCGCCACGTTTTCCTGAATGTCCCTTGCCTTCTACAGTCAAATACTGATTTTGCTCAACTCCTGCTGGTATATTCACTTCCACCATGTGTTCGCCATCCATACGGCCTTCACCATGGCATTCCCTGCATTTATCTTTTATCATATGACCGCTGCCATTGCAAGAAGGACATACAGTCACATTCACAATTTGCCCCAAAAACGTTTTAGTCATTTGGCGGATTTCACCCTGACCATTACAATGAGAGCAAGTTGTGTAGCCTGCACCTTCGTGCGAACCTGTTCCTTGGCATGTTTTGCACTGCTGATAAGCACGCACTTTAATCTTTTTGGTTACTCCTTCAGCAATTTCACCTAAAGTGAGCGGGATGCGTACTTTTATGTCTCCACCCTCTTCGCCGATAGGGCGGCGTCTGCCACGAGAAGACCTTTGGCTGCCTCCACCGAAAAAATCACCAAAGATACTACCACCAAAAATATCCCCGAAATGCGAGAAAATATCGTTAATGTCAGTGAATCCCTGCTGATTGCCAACACCACGTACTCCGTCAAAACCAAATCTATCGTATCTTGCACGCTTATCTGTATCGCCAAGAACTTCATAAGCTTCGGCAGCTAATTTGAACATATCTTCGGCTTCTTTATCTCCTTGATTTCTGTCGGGATGATATTTCATTGCTTGTTTTCTATAAGCAGACTTAATTTCGTCCAATCCGGCATTTCTCGAAACACCCAATACTTCGTAATAATCCTTTTTATCCATTTATCTTTGCTTTTTTTTTCGGTTCTAATTTTTTAATAATCTATTCTTTTTCTGCAGAAGTTGCT
>MHAC01000048.1:0-18162 GCA_001804565.1 Ignavibacteria bacterium GWF2_33_9
GAATTCGAACCTAATAGTGTTGAAGCAATAGAAAATATGAATGGTATACTCATACAGCAAGATTTCAATGGAAATCATTTTCTACAAATTAAGAATCACTTTTCAGAAAATATAAATATAGAATTGTATAATTATTTAGGATGTTATATTGATAAAATTTTTGATGGTAAAATTGAAAGTAATAATTTAATTATTCAAATCCCAAATAATAACTATGCAAAAGGAATATACTTATTAAAAATTGAAAATGATAAATTTATTGATATAGAGAAAATAATGAATATTAAATAAATCAACAATTATAAGGTAACTCCTCAAAAAAGTTTATGGATTTTTATTGCAATAATTTCTATGGGGTGTAGCGGCTATTTCCTTTGGATTGCCCAAAAATCAATACCCATTGGCACAGCGTATGCTGTATGGACCGGTATTGGAGCCGCAGGCACATTCTTAATTGGTATTATCTTCTTTAAAGATTCTGCTGATTGGCTGAGGATGATTTCCTTTGCACTAATTGTGCTTGGAATCATAGGACTAAAATTATCACAATCTTTTTCTTAATAATTGAATAATTGAAAATAGAGAATTGAAAATTATTAGCTGTCATTTCAACGAATGCATGAATTTACATTCTTTCAAATTACTTTTCCACATTTTGTAAGTTTTTTACATTTTTCTTGTTTATATATTTATTAAAATTTTACAATTTATTTAAAGAAATTTCGTAATTTGTTGTTGACTTTTTCTTCAAAAGTTCAAAACAATTTCTCAAAGGTGATTTATGATAAAAAATATATACGCCTTCTTGTTAATCCTCACTCTCGAGCTTATCTTTAATAATTTTATTTTTGCACAAACCGGAAAATGGACACAACTTTTCCCTCAAAATTCACCTGAAGGAAGAGATTCTCATGGTATGGCTTATTTAGGTGATGATAAAATATTATTATTCGGAGGAACTGATAAATATAATTTATTATCTGATACTTGGATTTATGATTTATCTGAAAATACTTGGACAGAAGTAATATGTGATACATTTCCAAGAGCATGTGAATACCCTGCAATGTCTTATATTGATGTGAATAAAGCTTTTTTATTTGGAGGGCAGACTTTAGAACCTTCTAAAGGATATTCAGATAGTACTTGGATATTTGATTTAGATAAAATGAAATGGCAATTTATGGCACCTATAAGACATCCGTATAAACGATATAGATCAGCTTGCACATATATGGGGAACAATAAAATCTTACTTCATAGTGGTGAACTATGCCCTGATGATTTCTTTTGCTCAGATACATGGATTTATGATTTACGTACAAATAACTGGGATAGTATAGCGACAGATAAAGTTCCTTCAGGAGAAACACAAATGATGTGTCAATTGGATTCTGAAAATATTTTGCTTTATGGTGGATGGTGGGGTGGATATATTCCAGAAATCTATTTTTTTAATAAAGAGACCTATAATTATAAATTAATTAAACCAAACAAGGATAATATTTGGAGATCAAAATCGGCGATGGTTAATTTAATTGATGGAATTGCATTGACATTTGGCGGGGATACATACGATGTAATTGATTCTATTAGAAATCAATTTAATAATGATACATGGCTATTTAATATAAAAGACACAACCTGGATAGAATTGAAACCTGAAAATATTCCACCCAGAAGATACTGGCATAATATGGTGAAAATCGGGGAGGGCAAAGCAATACTATTCGGTGGGATAGGAGCCGGATATTTAAATGACACATGGCTTTTTGAATATGACCCAACCAGTATTAAAGAAGATGGAACGAATAAACTAATAGATTTTATTCAAAAAAGAAGCAAAATTGAAATTAATCTCAAAGAGAATAACAATTATATTATTGAAATTCAAATATTTGATTATTTAGGTAATTTGATTAGAATAATTAATGTTAATTCTAATCATTCATCAATCAATACATTAGAATTTCCAAATGGTATATATATATTGCAAGTTATTACAAAAAAGTTTAATTGGAATAAAATAATTTTAAATAATAAATAGGTGAGAAAATGAAAATAAACAAGCTATTTGCTGAACTTTTCAATTTAAGTTTTATATTTTTGTTAATAATGATAATTGACTCAATATCATTAATTGCTCAAGGAACTAAATTTCAATTTAACACAATTCAAAAACAAAGAGTTTATATTAATAACCCTCCTGATCAAGTAGGGTATTATTATGTTGATGTAAATAATCAAATTCATTATAATGGAAATGAGGATTGGACTTTACAAATGTTATAAATGATAATCTTGAATTACCACCAACTTTTAACAAATTAAATAATTTCTATACACCAGTAGAATGTAATGTTACTTCTTGGCCGCCTTGTGTTCCAAATAATTGTACTAAATTATCACCGAATAATTCAGGTGAAGTTCCTATTGAAATTAGAAGTGCCGCAAAGATTGGAATTGATTTGAACGATAAGGATGCTGTTCAAATCGGTTATGCAATTATTCAAAGAAATTTTGAAAATGAATTTGATATTGCAATAATTAATGATTTAACAGGCATATTTCAAATCGAATTTATTGGTTTACTTGGAAATAAAATTTCTGAATTCCAATTGACTAAGAACAGGAAAGCATTTAATGAAATAATTACAACTAATTTAAATTCAGGTATTTATTTTTGCATACTAAAAATAAATGAGCAGATTATTGGTTCCAAGAAAGTGTTAATCATTAAATAGGAAATAAAAATGAAGATACTAAAATTTATATTTCCGATATTAATCTTCTTTATTTATTTGGTTGTTGAGTTTCCGGTATTATGTCAAAATCCAGAATGGAAAAAAGTTGATGATGCAGAAAAGTTTAGTGAATACAGAGGTTTTAAAAAGATAATATGCAATGATTCAATGAATTGTATTGTATGGGGTTTTAGTACTTCATCAACTTGGTGTCAATTTTTCAGAAAAACTACTGATGGTGGAAAAACATGGAATGATATTTATATTGATTCTTCATATATCATTCAAAATCCCATATCAATGCATAAAATAATACCATTTAATGATTTTGCTTATAAAGGTAATACAATAATTGCTGTTGGTGATTCAGGGAGATTAATTTATTCAAATAATAATGGTTTTAGTTTTAAAGAAAAATTTTTCTCTGGGCCCAATAGTCAACTATATAAAATTAGACTTTTCGATGAAATGTATGGGATCTTATATCAAATTGATTATAACATTAGAACTTCAAATTTTTATGAAACAAAAGATGGTGGTAGTACTTGGGAAAAAATTAATTTACCTGACTCTTTATCTTTTCAATTTGATAAAAATGGGAAAAGAGGGGGTATAGCTTATAATGATTATAATATAATCAAACGAGGTTTATTCGTAACTTATTTCAATAGAGTATATGTTAATCCTGATTTTTGGGAATTATCCTGGATTTATGGTAATGTCGATTCTGTAAGAACATATAAACAGGATTCATTATATTTAATTAAATTTGTAAATGAAAAAGAGGGTTGGAAATATGGAGGAGGTACTATTGACCCCAATAGTTTCAATTTAGAAAATGTTATTTACCATACAACAAACAGTGGTCAAACATGGGTTACACAAAGAGATTCATTATTTACCGGTTTTAGCGTGACTGGAATGGATGCCTTTGATAATAAATTTGCAATTGCTACAACAGGAACCAGTTACGTATTAATGACACATAATGGAGGCATGACTTGGGTTGAAGAACAGGTTGATTCAATCCCAAATGGGTGGTATGCAACTGCTCGTTATCCTCAGATTACATCGTATTCCTCTGCTTACATTATTACAACTTCTCCCTCAATGATTTATAAATATACAAGAGATTGGAGCAAGCCTGTTGATACAAGCACAGTAGGAGTGAGATATGAGAGGATAATTGAAAATGATTTTTCGGTTTATCCAAATCCAGTTAAAGATAAACTTTCTGTTTCAGATTTTTCCGAAGGAAAAATTGAATTTGAAATATATGATATGTTAGGAATAAAACGAATCGAAGGAAAAGTATTTAATGAAATTTATGTTGCATTTCTTCCAAAAGGAATTTATTTTCTTAAATTAAATAACAATAATAAAGTAATCAAATTTGTAAAAGAATAATAATGTTCATTTACAATTTTCTTTTGTAAAAAATATGAAAATTGGCTAATTTCAGTAAAAAATAGTATTTTCACATTAAAACGAAAGATTTTTACCTTAGAAAAATAAATCTTTGTCTTGGAAAAATAAGTTTTTATTCTGGAATAGAGAGTTTTTACTTTGGAAAAATGAGGTTTTATCGTAGAAAGTTGAGGTTTTATCTTTGAAAGAAAAGTTCTTGTTGCAGAAAGATGAGTTTTTGAATTATCGTTATTTTGTTTTTTTATTGATTTTTTGTTGTTTTACCTGGAATTTTTTTTTTGTTTCATAAATTTTTGGAGTCTTAAAATGGCTTTAACAAATATTCCGAGAAATTATAATTTACCGGATGCAGACCTTTGCATGTTCACATCAAATCTTTGCAATACTATGACAAGAGATTTAACAGATTTAACTGCTTTTGGAATAACTGCATTAAAAATTACTGCCTTAAAAGCACTTGGGGATGCCTTTGAAATTTTCCCTTCGGACGAAGTTCTACTTGCTTATGTTATTGCGGCAACTGAAACCAAAACTGCAAAAGCAGAACTAGTTAAAGAATCTATTCGAAATATGATTACGAGGTGTCAAATCAAATGGGGCGTAGATTCGTGGCAAGAGAAATCTTTAGCTGTTAAGGGTATGAATCAGTTTACTGATGATTCGCTTCTGACTGCCTCGAGAAGAGTTGTAGCTCAAATGACAGAATTCCTAACTGACTTGGCAGATACCGGCTTAACACAAGTTATGCTTGATGAAATGGAAGATTTAAATGAAGAATATGAAACAGCAAAAAATGAACAATTTACCAAGAGTGCAGAACGGGATAATAAAACCGAAGAAAGAATTAAAAAAGGTAACGAACTTTATTCATTTGTTTCCACTTATTGTGAAATTGGTAAAAGAGTATATGCGAATTCAGACCCAGCCAAATATAATGACTATATTATTTATGGTACTGTCACTCCTGTTGTACTAACTGCTCCGTCAAATTTTAATTGGTCTGTTAATACTTATTTATTTACTTGGGATAGTGTTGTCAATGCTACTTCTTACCAAATTGAAATGAGTACAAATGGAATAGATTGGTCAGAACTTTGGACAGGTGCGGAGACTAGTTTTAATTATCATCCGGAAACATCAGGTACATTTTACTTCAGATGCAGAGCGAGAAATTCAGGAGGTTATGGTCCTTATTGCAATTCAATAGAAGTTGTATATTTTACACAATTGCCAGCCCCTGCAAATTTTATAGTTGAAGCAAGTATAGCAAATCCTTTAGAAATTAGAATTTCTTGGAATCCTGTTGAAACAGCACAATGGTATAATCTTTTTAAGTCTGAAGTACCTTTAGGTGCCCCGGTTGGTCCTTGGCTGAATCAAGGTCAACAAACTGAAACTTTAGTTGTACAAACCGGTCGTTCAGGCAAACGATTTTATTATAAAGTTCAGGGAGCAAATCCAATGCAGGAAGGTGATTTCACAAGCGATTTATTTGTGGATATTAATTAAAAGCGTCTTATTTGAAAAATGAAAATCCCAATTTGAACAGCACCCCAAAAGTTAGACAAAAAACTATTGGGGTGTTTTTTATGATATGTAACTTTTATTTCTTAATTTCGTTATATAACGAAATGAGAAAATTAAAAAGAATAAAATATCGAATAGCGAACATCGAATTACGAATTATGAAGTTTAAAATGTTAAATTATGGATATACTTGTTCTTGGACCCGGATGCATGAATTGCGTGACTCTCGAAAAAAGAGTTCGAACAGCTGTGAAGGAATTGGGTATTGATGCAGAATTATATAAAATTTCAGATTATGCCAAAATAGCTGAATATGGTGTAATGAAAACTCCTGCTATGGTAATTGACGAAAAAGTAATTTTCTATGGCAGAGTGCCAACTGTAAATGAATTAAAAGAATATATGACAACAGGAGTAAATAATGAATAAATCTCTCTCAATCGCTTTCGTGGTATTGCTTTCTTTACTTTTTTCCTGCAGTACTTTTGCTAAGAAAGAAGATGTCCGAATTGATGTGAAATACTTCCACGCAACAATGCGTTGCGCCAGTTGCATACAAATTGAGGATTTCATCTCGAAAACTGTGAATCTTGCTTTCGAAAAAGAACTTAAAGATTCAACAATAAAATTGACTTCTCTCGACTTTATGCAGCCGGAAAATGAACCATTGATGGAAAAATATGGATTCGATACTCAAGCATTAATAATCTCAAAAGTCGTTAACGGAAAAGAAGTGAAATTCAAAAATCTAAATTTGATTTGGGATTATTTATCAGATTTTTCCAAATTCGAAAAGTACGTTGAAGATGAAATCAAAGAATTTTTAAAAAATTAAAAAAATAGAGTAATTATATGAATATCAAAATATTAGGAACAGGATGTTCGAGATGTATAACTCTTGAAAACAAAGTTAAAGATTTAGTTCAAGTCCATAATATTGATGCAGTTGTGGAAAAGGTTTCTCAAATTCAAGATATTATGAAATACGGTATTATGTCCACGCCCGGCTTGGTTATTAACGAAAAGGTTGTAAGCTTTGGGACTATTCCAAAGGATGAACAAATACTTAATTGGATTATAGGTGAATAATATGTACAAGTCAATTATTTCAAAACTTATTTTCTCATTTATTATTATTACACTTTCTGTATCATTTGCAAAAGATACAAATCCAAAGATTACTTTCGTTGAACTTGGCTCGGTTAATTGCATTCCCTGCAAGAAAATGCAGCCGGTTATGAAAGCTATTGAGGAAAAATACGGAAACCAAGTTAAGGTTATATTCTACGATGTCTGGAAAAAAGAATTCAAGCATAAGTCGGAAGAATACAAAATACGCTTGATTCCTACTCAAGTTTTCCTTGACGAAAACGGAAAGGAAATTCATCGCCACGAAGGATTTTATCCGGAGGAAGACATCAGTAAGTTTCTGAAATCAAAAGGGCTAAAGCCATTAGATACAAAGTGAAAGTGAAGGTGAAAGTGAAAGGGAGAAATACAAAATGGAAATAATCCTATGAATAACAAACTTGATGAGTTGAGGTTTTACAAGAAAGCTAAAGAGCTATGGGAGCTTTGTTGGATTGATACTGAAATCCTTTCAAAAGATTTTCGTGGCAAAGAAATTGTAAAACAATTAATCAGGTCTATCGGTTCAATTTCGGCAAACATCGAAGAAGGATATGGGAGAGGCTTAGGAAAGGAATATCCTCACTTTTTAAGAATAGCCAGAGGTTCAGCTTTAGAATCAAATGGTTGGTATCAAAAATCAAAATTCCTTATTAGCCAAGATATCATTGCACAGAGATGTGAAATACTTGACGGAATCATTGCAATGATCACCAAATCTATCGAAACTATTGAAAACAAGAGGAATATATGAATTCCTTACGCTTCAATTTAAAAAATGTATTAATTCCCGTTCACTTTCACTTTCACGTTCACAAATGGATTAATAATGATTGAATCAATCTTTAACATATTAAGCGAATACTTATACCAAAGTTTTTGGTTAGCAACCCTTTCATCATTTGTTTGGGGTTTATTGAGCATAATATTAAGTCCATGTCATCTTTCAAGCATACCTTTAATAATCGGGTTCTTAAGTTCGCAGGGGAAAATTTCTCTTGGTCGTACTTTCATGTTATCGTTGACTTTTGCTCTAGGAATTTTATTCACAATTGCTATTATTGGTATTATTACCCTCTCCGCAGGACGTTTGATGGGAGATATTGGTCCTATTGGAAATTATCTTGTGGCAGTAGTCTTTTTTGCCGTGGGGCTTTACCTGCTCGATTTAATCAGATTACCTTGGGATGGAGCTAAATTAAGTGGAACAAAGTATAAAGGATTGGTAGCGGCTTTGGTTTTGGGATTAATCTTCGGAATTGGTCTCGGTCCCTGTACTTTTGCATTTATGGCACCGGTCTTGGGAGTTGTATTTTCAGTTTCTTCGACAGATATGGTTTTAGCAGTGAGTCTGCTTGCGACATTTGCGCTTGGTCACTGTCTGGTGATAATAATAGCGGGAACTTTGATGAATAAAGTACAACAATACTTGAACTGGTCGGAAAATTCAAAAGCAATTAAAATTGTCAAGAAAGTATGCGGAATTTTAGTAATTCTTGGCGGTATTTATATGATTTGGACAACAATATAAAAAAATTCCCTCGACAGAGGGATTCGACATGTCATTCTGAACAAAGTGAAGAATCCATGTATTATCATATAGACAGGTCTTAGACCATTATATACATTTATATCTTCACAAACTTCAGCGTTGGTTGAGTACCAATCTTAATGAAATAAAACCCATAGTTAGCTTTGAAATATCAATCTTCCAATTCCCCTCTTGAGATATGGTGTCAAGAAGTGATGAATATAAAGTTGTATTTATGGATAAATACAGAACAGCCCTAGATTCCGTGTAAAAACGTGATGACAGGGTCTTCGTCCCCTATCAATTTCACTTTCACTCAAATCATTTTTAAAAAAATTAATTAATACACAAAATTAAAAAAGAGAAAAACAAACATTTTCAAAATACTTTTTAACATTTAGATAATTTTATAAAAAAATAATTAATTTTGAATAATATGTTTGATTAAAAATAGAAAAACTTAATTATCTAAGATAGGTGAATTATGAAAATCCGTCCAGAAGATGCCTTTAACTACCACAGTATGGGAAGAAAAGGAAAAATTGAAGTTATAACTACAAAACCTTGTGAAACACAATGGGATTTATCATTGGCTTATTCTCCGGGAGTTGCAGAACCATGTTTAGCAATTGAAAAAGATCCAAGCCTTGTATTCGAATATACAGCAAAAGGTAATTTGGTTGCTGTAATTTCCAACGGAACAGCTGTTCTGGGATTAGGCAATATTGGTGCCTTAGCTGGAAAACCTGTAATGGAAGGTAAAGGTGTTTTGTTCAAAAAATTTGCAGATATTGACGTATTTGACATTGAAGTTGACGAACATGACCCTGAAAAAATGGTTGAAATTTGCAAAGCTATTTCGACTACTTTTGGTGGTATTAATTTGGAAGATATCAAAGCTCCTGAATGTTTTTACATCGAAACAAAATTGAAGGAAATGTTGGACATACCCGTTTTCCATGATGACCAACACGGAACTGCAATCATTAGCGGTGCTGCTATGATGAACGCAGCTGAATTAGTTGGGAAAGATTTGAAGGATATTAAAGTTGTTTACAATGGTGCAGGTGCTTCCGGATTTGCTTGCGCAAAATTCCATATTTCTTTGGGAATCGACCCGAAAAATGTGATTATGTGCGACACAAAGGGTGTTATTTATAAAGGTAGAACAGCAGGAATGAACGAATTTAAGGAAGAATTTGCAATTGAAACTGATTTGCGCACACTGGAAGATGCAGTAAAAGGAGCTGATGCGTTCTTTGGTCTTTCCGTAAAAGGAGCCTTAACAGGAGAAATGGTTAAATCTATGGCAGACAATCCAATAATTTTCGCAATGGCAAATCCTGATCCCGAAATTTCTTATGAAGATGCTATGGCTGCACGTCAGGATATTATTTTTGCAACTGGTCGTTCGGATTATCCTAATCAGGTGAATAATGTACTTGGCTTCCCATTTATTTTCCGTGGAGCACTGGACGTGAATGCAAGACAAATTACTGAAGAAATGAAACAGGCTGCTGCTTTCGCATTAGCAAATCTTGCTAAAGAAGATGTACCTGAATCTGTAAAATTAGCCTATGGTGGAATTGAAATGGAATACGGACGTGAATATATAATTCCAAAACCATTTGATCCACGTGTACTCACAAGAGTAGCTCCAGCAGTAGCAAAAGCAGCTATGGATTGTGGTGTCGCTCGTTCAGAGATTAAGGATTTCGATGCATATAGAGCCCAGCTCGATATTCGTATGGGAAGGTCAATTTCTTTAATGTCAAATTTGTATAGAAAAGCTGAAAAAATTGATGAAAAGTCTGTTGTTTATGCTGAAGGTGAATCACCAAGAATTTTGAAAACAGCTCACTTAGTAGTTGAAAGAGAAATAGCACAACCAATTTTAGTTGGGAATGAAGAAAAAATTAAAAAAATTGCCCATGACAACAATGTACTACTTGATGGCATTAAAATTGTAGATCCTGATAATTCTGATAAATTCGATGAATATGTTCAGGAATATTTCCAGTTGCGTCAGAGAAAGGGAGTTACACTGGATGCCGCTGCAAAGCTCTTTAAAACAAGTCCTAACCATTTTGCTGCAATGATGGTGCATAAAAGAGATGCAGATTCAATGCTATCGGGTTTGAATTATCACTACCCTGAAACAATCCGCCCTGCACTTGAAATTATTGGGAAAGCTGATTTGTACGAAGTTGTTTCAGGACTTTACATTGTTTCGACTAAAAGTGATGTTTATTTCCTTGCAGATACAACAGTAAATCCCAATCCAACAGCATCACAAATTTGCGATATAGCACTTCAGGCTTCTAAATTCGTGAAGAATTTTGATATTGAACCAAGAGTTGCACTTATTTCCTACAGCAATTTTGGTTCAGCAAAAGGCGATTCTCCTTCGAAAATGAGAGAAGCATTAGGAATATTGAAATCAAAAGCACCAAATTTGATTTGTGATGGAGAGATGCAGGCTAACACTGCACTTAATCCTAATCTTATTGCTGACATTTATCCATTCTCACCATTGAAACAAACAGGTGCAAATGTCTTGATATTCCCTAATCTCGATGCAGGTAATATCGCATACAAGATGCTCTTTTCAATTGGTGGGGCAAGAGTTATCGGTCCAATCTTGCTTGGTTTGAACAGATCAGTTCATATTATTCAACGTGGCGATGATGTTAATGATATTTTAAACATGACTGCTCTGGCAGTAGTTGATGCAAAACGTAAAGAACTTTTGCAAGCAAAAAGATAAATTTACATTATTAACAAAATGAACAAAATTAACAAAAAAAAGGGTTCTATTATGAACCCTTTTTTTGTATCTAGTTATAAATTTTAGAATTTACTTATTACAGAATTTGTCAATCAATTCCTTTGCTTTGGATATTCCGTGATCATTAGCATATTGTAAGTCCTTGCAGGCATCGGAAATTCTTCCCAGTTGAAGTTTTGTAATAGCTCTTTCGTAATATGCATTATAATTATCTGATTCAACTCTGATTAATTCATCAAAATCGATTAGTGAATTATAGAAATCCTCAATATTATAATATGCAGCAGCTCTTTTATAGAGTGTTTTAACATCTTTTTTATTGTACTTTAAAGCTTCATTGAAATCATCTATTGCTTCTTTGAACATTCTTACGGCAAAACGAGCATTTCCACGATTAAAATAGGATTCATTATTGGGACGAAGTTCAATACATTTTGAAAAATCAGCAAGTGCTGCATCATATTTATTTAGTTCGGAATAAGCAATAGCCCGCATATTAAAAATATCGTAATTTTCAGGATCAGTTTTAATTGCTTCGGTTAGGTCTTTTACTGCATTACTAAAATCACCTTGTACAATTTTATTCTTTCCTAATTGCAATCCGTAAAAATCAGTACTAAGAAACTTCTGTTTAATCTTAAATCTCTTATTATTTTTCAGATTAACAAATTCCGGAATGTTGCAGGCAAGATTCGAGAATGAGAAATTATCCAGCAGCACAGGTGGAGAATCATTACCGTTTTCATCGATATGTGTTATCCATAATTGAGTATATGGTCCATTGTGTTTTGAAGCAAATACCAGCCATTTCCCGTTAGGAGACCAAGAATGCCATGAATTCATATTAGATAAATTGCAGTTCATCAATCTTGGAGTACCACCGGATACAGGCATTATAAATAATTTGCTGTCTGGCATAAGAAGCATAAAACTTTCTGCCTGATTGAATACAATCCATTTACCATCAGGAGATACTTTTGGAAAATAATTACTCATTTCGTTTTGAGATGCACCGTGCAACAAATTCACGTTACCTCCATTTCCCTCATTAAAATCCACTGTGCATAAATCATATTTATACATGATTTTTTTGGATACAAAATCGGCAGCTAATTCAACTGGTAAAATTGCTTTTTTTGATTTTTCAATTTCAGGTAATTTATAATATCTTGCACGTGCAAAAACTACTTTTTTCCCATCTGGATACCAGGATGGATTGCTTTGAACAAAAGATTTGTTATCTGCACCTTTCAAAGCTTTGAAAATCTTCTTTTTGATATCATAGTAAACTAATATACCTTTAATCGGGAAGAATAGTTGCGAATATTCAATATCATCAATCTTCACAAAAACAGAACGGTCTTTGAGTGTACTAATAATATATTTCCCATTAGGTGAAATAGAAGAAAGCAGACCAAAAGTTTGTTCACCATCTTCACGTTTATAGTCTGACCAAGTGAAAATTTTATCTTTACTTATAACAATTTCATCTTCAATTTGTGAAGTAGCAAATGAACCTTTATCGTTGCCATAATCTACATCCATACCGAATTGAGTTCCATCTGCGGAAAATGAATGGCAGTTACCACAAACAGGCATATTTTGCAATACAGTTTGTGGAGGATTTTCATCAGAAACGTAACCAAGCCTCCAACTAATAGTTTCCAGATGGTCAACCGCATAACTAAACGGCAAAGTAACGGTTCTGTAAAATATTGGTGCAATGACTGAATCGGAGGAGATAGTGAACTGGACTTCATCTTTACAGATTACTTTATCATCTTCTTTATTGATACCAATTACTGTTAGATATAATAGTTTATCTATATAATTTGTTTTGAGAAAATTCCAATCATTTTTTGGAATAATCAAACTAGATTTTTCCGTAAAGTAATTTATGGAATATTCTTCACCTTTTATGCCCAGATGAATTACCCAGTTTAAATCCTGTGAATTCTTCCACTTAATTTTAGGAGCTATAATATCGGCAGGAAAAACAGAATTCTTCAATGGATATGTTATCATATTTGTACTCTTTATCTGCTGGCTTTCATCATAGAGTTTCATGTATTTATCAGAATCATCACATGCAGAAAAAAGAAGAACAATAAGTAAAATCTTGAAATAAAGTAAGTATTTATTGTATAACAAAATGTTTTTCATTTTTGAAATTACTCCTATTAAGAAAAGCAATTTACAAAAAAATGAATGAAAGTAGTACAATATTTTTAAGTATAACTAAAAATTATTAAATTTTTTTTTCGTTTTTAATACATAAAATTTTTGCGAATAAAGATTCTAAAATTATGTTAGAAATTAGAGAAATCAACGAAAAAATTCAAAGAGAAAGTACTTTTATTGATTTACTGAATATTGAAATCGGCAAAACAATAATCGGACAAAAACAAATGATCGAAAGGCTTTTAATAGCACTTCTTGCAAACGGTCATGTGCTCCTGGAAGGTGTTCCGGGTTTAGCTAAGACATTAGCAATCAAAACATTAGCATCATCAATTAAAGCAAAGTATTCCAGAATACAATTCACTCCTGATTTGCTTCCTGCAGACTTGATAGGTACAATGATATATAATCAGAAGAAAGAAGAATTCACACTTAAAACCGGTCCTGTTTTTGCTAATTTCATCCTTGCTGATGAAATTAACCGTGCCCCCGCTAAAGTACAAAGTGCACTTCTGGAAGCAATGCAGGAAAGACAAGTTACAATTGGTGATAAAACAATGAAACTTGAAGAACCTTTTTTAGTATTAGCAACTGAAAACCCTCTCGAACAAGAAGGTACATACCCATTACCCGAAGCACAGGTCGATAGATTCATGATGAAGGTTTTAATTAATTATCCAACTCGTGAAGAAGAAAGCCAAATAATGAGACTGAATACAACCGGCAGCTTCCCTGAAATAAATCAGGTGATTGAACCAGCCGATATTATTCGTTCTCGTTCTATAGTTAATGAAGTTTATCTGGACGAAAAGATTGAAAGATATATTCTGGATATCATCTTCGCCACCAGAAATCCTGAAGACTATAAATTAGCAAAATTAACTTCATTTATTAATTACGGAGCATCTCCAAGAGGTACAATATACCTTGCACAGGCTGCAAAAGCCCTTGCATTTGTCAAACGACGTGGCTATGTTATCCCTGAAGATATTCGTTCTATATGCAATGATGTTCTCAGACACAGAATTGGCTTAACTTACGAGGCAGAGGCTGAAAATATCACTACAGATGATATTTTAAATGAAATTCTTAATTCTGTTGAAGTTCCTTAGTAGTTATGCTTCTTTTATTCAAGCAAACTATCATAAAAAAGAGGATTTAGAGAATGGAACACACTGAATTATTGAAAAAAATCAGAAAAATTGAAATAAAGACTCGTGGTCTAACCCGCAATATATTTGCAGGTGAATATCAAAGTGCCTTCAAAGGGTCAGGTATGGCTTTTTCTGAAGTACGTGAATATCAAGCAGGTGACGATATACGTTTAATCGACTGGAACGTTACAGCTCGACTAAATCATCCTTACATCAAAATATTTCAGGAAGAAAGAGAACTTACCGTTATTTTGATGATTGACGTTTCCGGTTCTCAAAATTTTGGGACGCAAACTCAATTCAAAAAAGAGATGATTACCGAGATTGCTGCACTTCTATCTTTTAGTGCAATTATGAATAATGATAAAATTGGTGTTGTTTTCTTTTCTGATAAAATCGAAAAATTCATTCCTCCCAAAAAAGGTAGAACTCATATTCTAAGGATTATCCGTGAGTTACTTGAATTTAAACCAGAACATACAGAAACAAACATTTCACAGGCTTTTCAGTTTATAACAAATGCAATAAAGAAGAAATCCATTCTATTTTTGTTTTCTGATTTTCTGACTGATGAAAATTATGAAAAATCATTAAGCATAGTAAGCAAAAAACACGATACAATTTTATTTAGTATTTCCGACAAATTTGAACAAAATATACCTGATATTGGATTAATTGAAGTATATGATCCGGAAACTCATGCAACTAGTTTGGTCGATACTTCATCTTTTGATTTTAGAAGTAAATATACCAATTGGTGGAGTGAAACCCGCAAATTCCTGCAAATAACGACTTCGAAATTGAGTGTGGACTTAGTTAGTCTTTCAACAGGAGAATCTTATATCATTCCAATACAAAAATTCTTCAAAATGCGTGAATGGAGGAGACAAGCATAATGTTGAATAATAAAAATAAGTTTACTTTTTTTATATTTTCTTTTTTTCTTTTAAATCTATCAATTTCCTTTACTCAAAGGATTCCTGTCGAAGTCAATATTCATTTAGATTCCAGTAACGTATTGATTGGAGATCAAATTCACTTATTGATTAAAACAAATTATCAGAAGAATTATAGTATATTTTATCCCAATTTAGTTGATAGTTTGGGACATTTGATAATTATCAGGAAAACGAAGATTGATACATTAAATGAAAATGATAATTTTACACTATCACAAACTATAACACTGACCTCTTTCGATAGCGGTACTTACGAAATCCCTCCAATCGAAGTGAAGTATAAATATTTGAACGATACTGTTTTTCAGTCAAGTTTTAGCAACTCTGTTTATGCTAAATTTTTCTCTGTTGATGTTGATACAACCCAACCAATTAAGGATATAAAACCACCATTGGAAGTTCCTTTTTCCATTTGGGATTACATTTGGTATATTATAGGTGTGTTTGGTATTGTAGCAGCCTTCCTTGGAGCTTTTTACTTCTTTTACAAGAGGAAACCTAAACTCCCAGATGTAACAAAGTATGATCCTAAAATTCCTCCACATGTCCAAGCTTTATCTGATTTGAACAAATTAGAACAGGAAAAACTTTGGCAGTCGGGTAAAGTCAAGGAATACTATTCAATTTTAACAGATATTCTTAGACTTTATCTTGAAAGAAGATTTGGTTTCCCCGCATTAGAATTGACCACAGGTGAGATTATGGCTCAGATTACTTCATTTTTAACCGGTGTAGATATTTTGTCAAATATCAAGTATATTTTAGAAAATGCTGATATGGTTAAATTTGCAAAAAGTATCCCAATCCATGATGAAAATACTAAAGTAATGATCTTGGCTAAAGACATAGTTGAAAGCACGATTCCAATTGATATTGAAAATGAAGAGGGAGGCAAATAATGGAAAACATACATTTTGCAAATCCTAATTTGTTTTATTTTTTAATTTTAATTCCCGTACTTGCATTTTTTTATTTTTGGAAATTAAGTAAACAAAATCCGCAATTGGTTATTTCAACTGGTGCTGTTGTTAAATCAATAAAAAAATCCCCTAGAGTCCATCTCAGACATTTACCATTTTTTTTCACTTTAATAGGCTTAGGTTTTATTATATTTGCCCTTGCAAGACCTCAAACAAGCTCAACCCGCAAGGAAATTCAAACTGAGGGAGTGGATATTGTTTTAGCAATGGACGTTTCAACATCTATGCTTGCAGAAGACTTAAAACCAAATAGGATTGAATCTGCCAAAAAGAATGCTATCAAGTTTTTGGAGGAAAGGAAAAATGACAGAATTGGACTTGTTGTTTTTGCCGGTGAAAGTTTCACTCAATGTCCTATTACAATTGACCATTCAATTTTAAAAAATTTGGTTGATAAATTAAAATCTGGAATGCTTGAAGACGGTACTGCTATAGGGATGGGTTTGGCAACTTCAGTTGCCAGATTAAAGGATAGTAAAGCAAAAAGCAAAATTATTGTGCTCCTGACTGATGGTATTAACAATACCGGATTCATTTCTCCGGAAACAGCAGCAGAAATAGCCAAAACATTTGGTATCAAAGTTTATACAATTGGTGTCGGAACACGTGGATTAGCACCATACCCTTTTAAAACACCCTTTGGTACTCAGTATCAAAAAGTTAATGTTCAAATCGATGAGAACATGCTGAAAAAAATAGCATCACTAACGGGTGGCAATTATTTCAGAGCAACAAATTCAAAATCACTTGAAGAAATTTATAATGAAATCAATTCTATGGAAAAAACTAAAATTGATGTTGCTTATTTCACTAAAAAAACCGAAGAATATTTAATTTTTGCTCTTTTTGGAAGTGCTTTTATTGTCATTAGTGTCATTTTGAAATATTCAATTTTCGCAAGATTACCATAATTTCAAACTTTTTTTTATTTTTGTTTTTTAATTAATTGTTATTTCAAAATAATACTTATTCTCAAAGCATAAAATGAAGAATTTTCTGAAAATATTAAAAAAAGTTATCGAAAAAACTGATTATTTTTACTTCACATTAATCACAATATCATTAATCACAGCCTTATTAATCGAAGATGGTTCATGGAGATTGATATTATTCAGTATTTCAATTCTCTTCATTGTGGCTTTAATCTCATCTTTGGCTCAAAAATTTACAGAATATTACGAAAATGTTCCACGTTCTATGTTCAATTCTGAAGTGGACTACGAAGTAACAACAAAATCCAGTGAATTAGGTACAAGACAAACAATCGAAAATTTTGACAGTAATGATGACTACCCTCAACCCGAAAACTCAGAAGAATCAGAACCGGATCAGAAAAAAACAAAGCTATCCACAGTTCAGCAACTTTCAGGTATTAACTTCGATGAAGAGTATTCCGGTGTTAGAATTATCAGAACGAAACCTAGTACAGCTTTGGATGACAAGAGTACTTCTTACAGACAGGTTGAGCTGAAAATTGAAGATACCGAATTAGAAGAAGTACATGATCTTGCTTCAAAAAGCAATAATGATACTTTGTTCCAAGTTCCAAATTTCACTAAAAATGAATCCTCAGTAGCATCTCTTACGGAACAAACTGACAAAGAGATTGTAAAAATAGAAGAGACTAAATTTGAATCTACTAATGTTCAAATTGAAGAATCCCCCTCTTTACATGAAACAAAACCTAATGATATTCTTCCGGAAAATTATACTGAATCAGTATATGATGAGCCTACAGAATA
>MHAC01000048.1:18183-39621 GCA_001804565.1 Ignavibacteria bacterium GWF2_33_9
TCGTTGATAATAAAGAAATTATTACAGAATTTCCAAAACAGGCATTTTTTGAAAATCTACCTTATTTCGGTGATGAACCTAAAAAAGAACTCGAATATTTTATTTCAAGAACATTGCTTTTAATAAAAAGTACAGTTACTGTCAACACTGTTGGGCTGTTCCTGTACAACAGCAACCATGATGCTCTTAAACTTTATTCATACATTACTGAAAATGAGGAATTTCTGAATAAAGATGCAGTTGTTGAACTCAAACATGACATTTTAAGTGAAATTCAGAGGATAGGTAAACCAGAAATTCTTACATCTATTAACTATGCTTCTGTATTGGATATATTGCCCTATTATAATAAACTAATTGAAATCAAATCCTTCGCCGGAATACCAATTTTTCAGAAGGATAAAGTTATTGGCGTTCTTACTTTGGATTCATTTGAACCAAATGCATTCGACAAGAATTTAGTCGGTTATTTAGGACATTACACAAAATTACTTGCTTCATTACTTTCAAGTCTCAACGAAAAGTTCGAATTAATGATTTCTTCAAAAACACTTGATGCAATCATCAATTTCCGTTCTATGCTTGTAGATGAAAATATCTCTTTTGACAATATATTATCTGCTGCATTCGATACAATTAAGACAATACTCGGATTTGAAAATATTGGATTTTGTAATTATTCCAAACAAACAAATAACTGGAAAATTCAGGCAATTCAGGGAAATCAGAATTTTGTAAATGCTTTCACTCATAAAATTATCAATACAAAAAATGCAATCATAACTAATACTTTATTTAAAAATGAAGTGAATTTCTATGCTCCGATAAGTAATCGGAGACATATTGTCTTGGAAAATGAACCATTCAATTCAGAAGGCTATTTTATATCAGTACCCCTAAAATCAATTAATTCGAGTTATGGTTCAATTTTCGTTTATGGTGATAACTACGAAAATGTTTCCAGGTATGATTCCCGAATTTTGAAAGTACTTTCAGAACATATTGCATCAACAATTGAGAAATATTTGTATATAAATATCTTTCAAAATTATGCTTATTCTGATCCTTTCACTGGAATATTAAATCCTAATTCAATTCATTCAAGATTAATCGAAGAAATTGATAAAGCTAAAGATTTTGAATTTAATCTATCATTTTTAACTATTAAAATTGATGATTACCATTCATTCCAAAACAATACCGGACTTCAAGAGTCAATGCAAAAACTGATTATTGATATTATTAAAGCAAAATTAAATAAGTATGACATTTTTGGAAAACTGGACGATACGATTCTTGGAGTTGTTGTTTTGAAATACAATAAACAGGACATAAGACTTTGGGCTGACCAATTAAGAACTGAAATCGCCAATAAATTTATAACGTTTAATAATCAAAGATACATGGTTACTGTGAGCATTGGCATTGCGTTCTTACAGGAAGATGATACAATTGAAACACTTACTTCCAAATCTATTCAGATGCTGAAAGAATCAAGTTTGAAGAAAAACTCAATAAATTTATATTAAAATATGAACAAAGAAAAAATAGTAAACAATATACTTTCTTTGTTAAAGGATGAAAAAAAATCTGTTCAACTTTTTGAAATTGCAAAAAAACTCAAAATCAAATCTGATACTCTTGAATATGATTTTCTGAAAGAAACTTTAGATGAACTTGTACAGAATAAAATAATACAGAAAAATCCCAAAAGAAGATATTCTCTTTTCGATGTTTCTTCTAGCACTTTTCACGGTAAAATCGAAATTACTGCTGATGTGGGCATTGTAAGAATCACAAAGCCAAAAAGTGATAAACTAATTATCCGTAGAAGAAATTTCAATACTGCACTTGACGGTGATGAAGTTGAAGTAAAATTGTTAGCTCAGGTTAAAGGCAAAAAAACTCGTGCAGAAGTTACTAAAGTGGTTAAAAGAGCAAAGACCAATTTAATTGGTACCATTGAATTTGATGGTGATTTTTATTTTCTAATTCCTGATGAATCAAAATATTATATTGATTTTCTGATTCCTCGTAAATTCCTGAAGGATGCAAAAATTGGTGATAAAGTTGAAGCGAAAATACTTCACTGGGACAACCCGAATAAAAGTCCTGTCGCTGAAGTTACAGACATTTTAGGTAGAACCGGGAATCCTGAATCTGAATTTAATTCTATTTTGAAGGAATATCAAATTGTTACTGAATTTCCGGATGAAGTGAATACTGAAACAAAACGCTTTCGTCCTCCTCAAAATCGCAACTATGTCTCAAGAGTAGATTTCAGAGATGAAACAGTTATAACTATAGATCCTGAAGATGCACGTGATTTCGACGATGCATTATCATTGAAGGAACTTGAAAACGGAAACTATATTGTTGGCATCCATATCGCTGATGTTTCACATTACGTTCAGGAAAATACTGCACTTGATATTGAAGCACGTTTCCGTGGCACCAGTGTGTATCTTGTTGATAGAGTTATCCCGATGCTTCCCGAAAAATTATCTAACGAAATTTGCTCTTTACAACCGGATAAAGTAAGATATACTTATAGTGTTATTGTGGAAATGACCCCCCTGGCAAAAGTACTGTCTTCAAAAATTGTGAGTGCCGTAATCATTAATAAAAGACGATACTCATACGAGGAAGTACAAAAAATAATAGAATCCGGAAAAGGTGATAATTCCAAATTAATTCTCACTTTGAATAAACTTGCTAATACATTCAGAAAGAAAAGATTCGCTTCTGGCGGAATTAATTTTCAAACTGTTGAGTATAAGTTTAAACTAGATAAAGAAAAATATCCAATAAATATAATGGAAAAGAAGAGTAATGATTCTACTCAATTGGTAGAGGAATTTATGTTACTTGCCAACAGAATTGTTGCTGAAAAAGTTCGTGAAATTTCTCAAAATTTAAGATTAAAAGATACTTTGCCATTTATTTATAGAATACACGATGTTCCTGAACCGGACAAATTGAAAGAAGTTCTTACTTTCGTTAAAGAATTGGAAAAATTAAATATCCAAACAAGGAATGTCACTTCTAAGCAATTAAATTCTACTTTAGAACAAATTAAAGGCAGTCCTAATGAAGTGACAGTGAATCAACTTCTGATTCGTGCAATGGCTAAAGCAGAGTATTCTGAATCGAATATTGGACATTATGGACTTGGTTTCAAGGATTATTCTCATTTCACTTCTCCTATACGTAGATATCCGGACTTGATGATACATCGTTTGCTTAAAGAATATGAGAATTTTGAATCTGATACTGAACGAATAAAACTCTTGCGTATGATTGTAAAGGATTCTGCCAAAACTTCCACTCAAAGAGAAATTGCAGCAATGGAAGCTGAAAGAGCATCTAAAAAAATTGCTTTTCTCTTCCTCACACAGGACAAAGTTGGCGAAGTATTTAGTGGAACAGTTACAGGTGTAACAACATACGGATTATACGTTAAGCTGGATGAAATTAACTCTGAAGGACTTTTACGAATCAGAGATATGATTGACGATTATTATACATTTGATGAAAAGAGATTTAGATTGATTGGTAAGAGGACTAAAAATGTATATAGTTTCGGTTCAAAAATAAAAGTGAGAGTAGTGAGAGTTGATTTCGAGAAACGTCAAATCGATTTGGATTATGGAGGTTAATATGTTTACAGGATTAATTGAAGAAATTGGTACAGTAAAATCAATTACAAATCATGGTGTAGCTGCATCTTTAACTATTTCAGCAACAAAAGTTCTTAGTGACTTGAAGATTGACAACTCTATTGCTGTGAACGGGGTTTGTCTTACAGTTGTAAAAGTTGATCTTAAATCATTCGAAGCTGAAGCTGTTGAAGAAACAATGAATAAAACTACTCTTCGTAAACTAAGTGTCGGTTCAAAAGTAAATTTAGAACGAGCACTTACGCTCTCCACTCGATTAGGAGGACATCTTGTCCTGGGACATGTAGATGCAACAGGTAAAATAAAAAAAATATTAAAACAAAATCTTGGAACTCTGTTTACTCTCTCTTTCCCAAAAGAATTTTCAAAATATATTGTTCAAACCGGATCAGTTTGCATTGATGGTGTTAGTCTCACACTTGCAGGTAGTAATTCAGACTCATTGACTGTATCAATAATCCCTTATACAATGGAATCATCAATAATAAAATCTTACAATGTTGGAACCGAAGTAAATCTCGAATTTGATATAATCGGCAAGTATGTAGAGAAAATGGTCAAAAAAGATAATAACGTGGATGATAAATTAAAAGAATTTTTAATGAGTTGAAGAAAAAATTTGCTTATCTCATAAAAAAGTATTAATTTTGTAATTCGTTCTTTTGCTCTGATGGCGGAATTGGTAGACGCACAGGACTTAAAATCCTGTGAGAAGTAATTCTCGTGCGAGTTCGAGTCTCGCTCGGAGCACATTGAAAATGCCGTAACTATTTATGACATAAACAAGTTGCGGCATTTTTTTTTACAATATCTCAGCAATTATGTCCTTTTATTACTTACTATTTCTCTTTTATTGATTTATTCTCCAGAATTGAACAAATTTAACTATTATAAATTCAAGATATCCTTAATAATAAAGTACAAATTGATTTTATTTTAATTTTTTCTAATAAAAATTATCTTGATTCGTTTAAATTTGTTAGTAAATACTAACTTACTTTTTATTAAAAAAAATAATATTATGAAAAATATAACAAAACGACAGAATGAAATTATAATGTCTGCACTTGAGATTATTGCTGAGCGTGGCATTCAAGAACTTACTATTAAAAATCTATCAAAGTCAATGGGATTTACTGAAGCAGCCTTATACAGACATTTTGACAATAAAATACAAATCCTAACAACAATTTTGGATTATTTCCAAGATAGTTCAAAATTAGATTTCGATATTAATAAATCTAAACAATTAGATCCTGAACAAATCATATACGAGGTATTTATTCAGCATTTTCGAAAGTTTTCCGAAACCCCTTCGATTGTATCAGTTATTTTTGCTGACGATATTTTTAAAAATGAACAAATGTTATCCGACAAGATTAATAATATTATGCAATCTAATATTAAGAAACTAAGTGAAGTAATTAAATTTGGACAGAAAAATGGGATTTTCAGATCAGATATCTCAAATGAACACGCCGCATTAATAATCTTAGGTTCTTTAAGATTATTTGTTAAAAATTGGCAAAATTCATGTTATTCATTCAATTTAGAAAATGAAGGGACTTTATATATGAATTCACTCCTTAATTTATTTAAAAAAAATATAGTCTCGTAGTTATAAACTATTTTCAATAATTATAAATTAAACTATCAGTAACAAAAAATAATGAAATATAATTTTACAAAGGAGCTATTATGCGATTTCAGTCAGTAAACGCCTACAGACTTGCATGGGTTTTACTATTGCTCACACTTTATCCAAGCAAACTGATATGGTCAAAAGAATGGTCTTTAGCTGAATGTATTGATTCAGCTAAAATTTACAATAAATCTCTGGAAATTAGCAGAAATAATATTGATTTAACTGAACTTAAGAAAAAAGAGGTTATATCAAATTTATTTCCAAAAGTGAATAGCAATGCCGAATACAAGTATTATATTGATCTCCCTTCTCAATTAATGCCTCAATCAGCATTTGGGGGGCCGGTAGGAATGTTCAAAGAAACGCAATTTGGTGTTCCGCATAATATTAATGCAAGTATTCAATTTGCTTTACCAGTCTATAATTCAGAAATCTATGGTGGTATAAGTAAAGCGAGAATAATCAATGATATTTCAATTTTGCAAAGTGAAAAAACAGAAGAGCAAGTAATTTATGATATATCAATAATTTATTACAATTTACAAATTCTCCTAAAACAAATTGAATTTATTGAAGGTAATCTTGAGAATAATAATAAATTACTTTTAAATGTTGAATTGCTTTATGAAAATTTATTAGCAAAGAAAACAGATGTAGAGAGAATTAAGTTATTGATTTCTCAATTAAAAACTCAAAAGGAGCAATTAAAAAGCAAAGTCGATAAATTATATAATTCTTTAAAGTTGCAAATTGGTATAACCGTTGAATCAGAAATTTACATTAATACGAATATCAATTTCCATGAAAATGGAGAATACAAAACGAATTCAATAATTGATATTTTATTAGTAAAGGAACAGAATAAATTATTACACAGTGATTTAAAAAATTTATTTTTATCTATAACACCCAAATTGAATATTATTGGGGTTTACGGACAAACCGGTTATGGATATAATGAATCACCAAATGAATTCTTAGACTTTTATCCATATAGTTTTGTAGGAGTGCAGTTATCGTTTCCAATTTTTGAAGGAATGACAAAGAAGAAAAAAATTGCACAAAAAAGGATTGAGTTGAAAAATAATGAATTGCAAACTCAATTATTAGAAAACCAAAACCAAATAAATATCCAAAATGCTTATTCTCAAAGAAGTGTAGCAGTTTCAACCATAAACAACACAAATCAGAATATTGAATTAGCAAAAGAATTGTACCATCAAACAATTTTGCAACATCAGGAAGGACTTGCTTCCATAACAGATATTCTTCTAGCAGATATATCCCTTCGTGAAGCACAGCAAAATTATCTAAATGCGGTTATAGAATATTTGAAATCGGATATAGAATTAAAGAAATATACATCAAATTTAAAATAAAGGATTTAAAAATGAAATCAAACAAAAAAGGTAAGAATATAATTCCATATGCAATTATTGGAATATTGTTAATAATTTTAATAGTTATGAAATTATCAATGAACAAAGAAAAAACGACTGAAAGAGTCTATCAGCAAGATAAATTCAAGCCAATCTCTGTTATAACCGATACAGCAAAATCAGAAATTATTAAAGTTGAAAATACATATACCGGTACTTTTGAGCCCATACAAGAAACAAGATTGTCGGCGGAAATCCAAGGTAAAATAAATGAATTTAAGGTTGAGGAAGGAGATTATGTTCATCGAGGACAAGAATTAATTCAATTGGATAATTCTTTGCTAAAACTTCAATTGAATAGTATTGATATTCAAATTGAAGGATTAGAAAAAGATGTTCTAAGATATACAAAGCTGGCAAATGCAGATGCTATCCAAGGAATTCAGTTAGAAAAATCAATACTGGGATTGAAAACTGCCAAAGTCCAAAGAGAATCACTACTTGAACAAATAAAAAAGACAAAAATAATGGCACCTTTTGAAGGTTATGTTACGGGAAAATTGACTGAAGTTGGTTTTTTTGCTGCACCTGGAATTCCTTTAATACAAATAACAAATATATCTAAACTGAAATTTACCATCAATATTACCGAATCAGATATTACATCTTTTGAGATTAATAAAAATGTTCCTGTTTATTCAACTATTACCGGAAATGATACATTGAGAGGTGTTGTACAAATGATTGGAAATAAGTCGAATTTAAGCAATGCATTCCTTGTGCAAATTGAAGTAAAAAATATCAATAATAACTTAATCAAGGCTGGTATGTTCGGAACAACAAAGGTGACAAATGATAAGAAAACAAAGGGTTTTTTAATACCTGCAACAGCAATAGTAGGAACTTCACTTCATCCACAAATATACATAAAGAGGAAAGAATATGCGAAATTAGTTGATGTTGTGATTTTAGAAAGAAGAGAGAACTATGTAGTAATAACAGAGGGACTCAAAGATAATGATGTATTTGTGTCATCAGGATTGATTAATTTGTTTGACGGTGCACAAATTATTACTAAGTGAGGGAAAAGATGAACATTACAAAAATTTCGATTTCAAGACCAACATTAATTATTGTACTCTTCAGCGTATTTACCCTGATGGGTATTGTTGGTTATTTCAATTTGAACTATGAATTACTCCCTGATTTTAATCAGCCAGTAGTCGTAATCAAAACACTGTATCCCGGGGCAGAACCAAAGGAAGTTGAGAGTTCACTATCTAGAAAAATTGAAGATGCACTTTCCAATTTAGAAGGTGTTGATTATATAGAAACTAAATCCATGCCAAATGCTTCTTTGATTATTATAAACCTAAAATACGGTGTAAATCTTGCAAATACAATGCAAGATGCCCAAAGATTCATAGATAACATAAAAAGAAATTTACCGGCCGAAATTGAAGGTCCTGAAATGAGCAAAATATCTCCTAATGATTTGCCTATTATTTATATTTCTGCTCAGAGTAAACAGAAAAGTACTACTTTTTATCAGCAAATGAAAGATAACTATTTGCCGAGACTTCAGCAACTAAGAGGAGTTGCGGAAATTACTTTAATAGGTGGGGAGGAAAGAGAAATACAAGTAAAAGTAGATCAGTTCAAATTGGTTTATTACAAGATATCTTTAAATCAGATAATTGAAGCGATTAATAGATCAGGACTAGACGTTCCGGCAGGTCAATTACAAACGGACAAGATTTCAAACTCTGTTAGACTAACAGGAAAATTTGAAAATATTGAACAAATCATGAATGTGCAAGTAGGCATGAATTCATTCAATAGCCCAATATATGTTAAAGATATTGCCAATGTTAATGACGGTATAAAAGATATAACATCAGTCAGCAGATTTAATACTAAAAATGGAATAGGCCTATTGATTAAAAAGCAAGGTGATGCAAACGCTGTTGAAGTTTCGAAATTAGTAAGAAATGAATTAAGCAAAATTGAAAATGACTATAAAGCATCTGGATTGAAATTTATAATTGCTGATGATTCAACAGAAAATACAATTCATGCAGTAAATTCTGTTGTATTCGACTTATTTCTTGCGGTTATTTTAGTTTCTATTGTAATGCTGCTATTTCTGCGAAGTTATAGGAATTCATTAATAGTGTTAATATCCATTCCAACTTCACTAGTGACTGCATTTGCGGTAATGTGGCTTATGGGATATACATTAAACTTGATGACATTGTTAGCTATGTCATTGATAATAGGAATCTTAGTTGATGATGCAATTGTTGTTCTGGAAAATATTCAAAGACACTTGGATATGGGTAAAGAAAAACGGAGTGCAGCTATAGAAGGAAGGATGGAAATTGGTTATTCTGCAATATCTATAACTTTGGTGGACGTAGTGGTATTTTTGCCAATATTATTTCTTCAGGTATTTGTTGCAGATATGCTTAAACAATTTTCGGTTGTAGTTATTACATCTACATTAACAAGCCTTTTAGTTGGTTTTACATTAACCCCATGGTTAGCTTCTAGAATTGGAAAAAAAGAAGATTTACTGCCAAAAAATGTATTCAATAAGTTTCTACTCTTTTTTGATCTAAAATTACAAAGTTTCATAGAATGGTACGGGAAAATACTTGAATGGGTATTAAACAATAAATTGATTTTCACAAGTATAGTTATAGTGTTGTTTATCCTAACTTTCATAATACAAAATCAAGGAATAATTGGTACAGAAATGATGCAAACCGGAGATCAGGGTAAGTTCAAAATAAATTTAGAGTTCGATAAATCTATTACTTTATATGAAAACAATCTGAATTCATTAAAAATTGAAAACTATTTGCTTTCGATGCCTGAAGTAAAAACAGTTTTTAGTAATATTGGCGGACCATCTACAGGAATTGGTTCCACAGGCTTGGGTTCAGCATATAGAACTGAGTTTACTATACAATTAGTAAATGCAGAAAAAAGAGCAGATAATACAGAAGAATTCATGAAATATTTAAAGACAGAATTATCCGAAAAATATCCAAATATCAATTTTTCTATGGCTGTATTGGGATTATTACCAAAATCTGCTCCTATTAAAATTACTTTAAGTGGAGAAAATTTTGAGGACGTACTCAAAAATGGGAAAAAATTAAAAAATATAATATCGGAAATTCCAGGAGCTGATAATGTGAAGCTATCAATCGAAGAAGGAACTCCTGAATTTAAAGTTGTTCCTAATCAAGAAAAAATGCAAAGATTTGGTATAACTACAGGTTATCTTGGTATGACATTGAGGAATGCAATTACTGGTAATTCCGACGCATCTATTACTCAAAATGGCAATGAATATGATATAAATATAAGATTAGATGATTTTGACAGAATGGATTATGAAGATTTAAATAGATTAAAGATAATAAATCTTAAGAATCAACCGATAGAAATCTCTCAATTCGCCACAATTATCCCCGATAATTCTCCATCAATGCTTGAAAGATTAGACAGACAAACATCAGTAACCATTACTGCAGAATCTTTTGGTCGTCCTTCTGGTACTTTGGCAAAAGATGTAAAAACATATTTAAAGGATAAACCATTGGCAGAAAATATTAAGCTTACTTGGGGTGCGGATATTAAAACACAAAATGAAAGTTTTGGTGCTTTGGGTTCAGTTTTAATTATTTCTTTTATACTAATTTACTTAATAATGGTTGCACTATATGACAGTTATTTATATCCTTTTGTAGCATTGTTTGGTATTCCTTCTGCAGTTATAGGAGCATTTCTTGCATTGAATTTATCTTTGAATAATATAACACTTTTTGCACAACTTGGATTAATAATGCTAATGGGATTAGTTACGAAAAATGCAATTTTAATCGTTGATTTTACTAATCAATTAAAGGCACAGGGTATGAATTATAAAGATGCTTTAATTAATGCCGGAAAAGAAAGAATGAGACCAATTCTAATGACAACATTAGCAATGGCCATAGGTATGCTCCCTATTGCATTAGCAAAAGGGACAGCAAGTGAATGGAAAAATGGCTTAGCTTGGGTTATAATTGGAGGATTGCTCTCTTCCTTGATTATTACTGTTTTTCTGGTGCCCGTGGTGTATTATACTGTTGATAGCATAAAAGAAAGACTTTCCAGAATGAATAAATAGATTTCACCAAATTTTGTTCTTTCGGTATCAAAAAAGAATCTAAGTTAGTAATAGTTTAGATTCTTTTGTGATTTTACATGCTAATCTTTGAAAGCTTTAATTTCATCTTCAACATATTTTTCGAATTTACTAAAATCTGAAAGGTAATCCCATATCAACTCAAGATTCTTATATTCCACTTCTTTGCCGTCAACAACTTTAGTAATGATTAATGCTTGTGTATCAAATCCGTAATATTCCATCATCGGTTCATTTTCAGGATCCATAAAGTCAAGAGAAGAAAACCGCAATGTGGAATCACCTATCTCTTTTTGAAATGCCAGATTCATTGTTTGAGTAATGAAATCCTCAATTTGAACACAACTTGCACATCTAACTGTTGCATGGAAGTATTTAACATTAATTACTTTTAATGGTGATTCTGCAAAAGCAGTACTTGTAAAGAATATAGTAACTACTGCCACAAATATATATTTAAAGAATTTATTCATACTTTTTATGTTTTAATAAATATTAGAAGAATAATTGGTAAAATTATTTTTCACTAATTTTCCTGGTTTTCCTATACGTTTAATTCAGATTGCCTTTAATTCTAGCGTCACGCTTTTCTGTGGCAAATTTCCGTAAATCAGTTACTCTGTCAGCTTCATCAAGTATTTCGACTCCCAGGATTGTTTCCATCACGTCTTCCATTGTGATTAATCCGCTTACACTGCCATATTCATCCACAACAATAAAGAGATGCTGCATTCTCTTGAGGAATTGCTCCAATGCAACACTCAAATCGGCAGTTTCAGGAATTATATAAACTTCTCTTGCATAATTCTTCAACTGCATATCATTTTGATTATTCAGAGCTGCTTTGAACACATCTTTGCTTAGGATATATCCCACAATTTTATCATCCAAAGATTCCCCCAACCAAATTGGAATTCTTGAATAAGTCTGCATTCCAACATTATATATCACTTCAGATACCGTATCTTCAGAATTACAGCTAAAAATCACAGTTCGAGGAGTCATAACATCAGATACGAGTACATCTGCAAAATTCATGATATTTTTCATCAGTTTATATTCATCTTCATCTAGCGATCCTTCATCACGAGCAGATTCTACAAGCTCATTTATTTCATTAAGTGATTCTTCTTCTTCAGTAATTCCTTTAATTATACGAGTTAATTTATTAATAGGAGAAATTATCGGTATGGAAAGTAAATGCATAACAAATAATAAGAATGAATATCTTAAGACATATTTGTTAGACTTTCTCTCACCAATGGAAAACATTATAGAATGTAGAATATAATATATTGGAAAAATTAATATTAATCCAATAATTAAGAAATCTGACAGATTTGTATATTTTTGGATTGAAAAAGATAAAAATAATAATGAAAAACTTCCGAAAAGTAATTCAAAGAGTTGAAATTCATTGTAATTTTCTTCAAATTTTGAGTACACTTTTAATAACTTGCTAGCTTTTTGTGGATTGATTTTTTCTAGTATCTGTACTTCATCTTTTGTTAAAGAATTCATAATCCCTGACAAAAAGGAAGTGAAAAGTGCCAGGAACAAAAATAATAAACATAATGGGATTTCCATTTATTTTTTAATTACTCCATATTGTTCTACAAAATTAATCAAAGTATTTATCTTTTAAATAAAATCTGAAATAATTATCCTTAAAATGTACTCAATTTTATAAACTTATTCATATATTTCATCGCTCCGTTTTGAGTTACGGCAATAAAATATGTACCTGAAAGAAATTGACTGATTTCAATTATTTCTTCAACATTATTGACTTGTTGCTCGAATAATTTTTCTCCAACTAAAGAATAAATAGTAATTGTCGAATTATCAAATTCTCCGGTAAGATTGATTATTTTAACAAAATCCTTAGCAATTTGCGGATAAAGAGTGAATTTTTGTTTATTTTCATCAACACCCATTGGATCAGAAACTATTTGCAAATCATCAATAAACCAACCTTCATCATTCCTGAAATTATTTGAAGAAATTCTAAACCGCAGCAAGACACTCCCTTCGTGATCTGGCAAAATCAAACTTTCGTGCTTCCAATCCCTTTCATCCAAAATTTCATCACCCCAATAACTATAATCGGACTTCTTAAATGTTGCAGTTTGGTTAGCGAATTCATTTGTCCAATTCACTCCATTATCAAAAGAATATTCTAAAGTAGCCAAATCTGAATCATCAACTATTGCGGCTGTGAAAAAACTAATGAATGTGTAATTACCATCATCAAACATTTTTATTGGGAAAAGGAGCAATGTATCATTAAATCTATTATCGTACTTAGCATTAGGTGATTCTGTAAGAGAATTTGGTGAACTTAATGAAATCTCTTGAGTTAATCCCCACTTTTGGCCAAAATAGTATTTTCTGGGGGTTTTCGTATCAAAATCATCAGTAAAAGGTTGATTTGGAATAATATCGATTGGTTTAGCTGAATAAGAAATTATAGTATTACTTATATCACTCATATAAGTTTCTTTAGTAACTGAAGTTGTTGCAATTTTGTAATATCCTTTTAAACGAGGAAGATCAGATACATAAAGTCTGTAATCAATTGTTCTTCCTGTATCTAATGCGGCTACACTAATTTTATCCACCTGGATGCTGTCAAGGTAAAAATCAATATTATTTAAGTCAAGTAACGGAGTAATATTATCGGCTCTAAGCGAAGGCAGTTTCACCTTCAAGTCATAACCATATTTTTCGTTTTCTTCGAATCCGACAGCACTGACAATTGTTGGAGGCATAGGATTTTTTGTACCACCCGGTGTACCATGTGTGAATCTTGAATTACTTGAATCTTTTGAATCAAAAGTATAAATTCTATAATCATATTTCTGGTATTCAGTTAGGTTTTCATCAAAATAACTATTTGTTGTTCCAGGTAAAGTTGCAATTAATGCTCCATCACGATATAAATTCAATTGAAAATCTTCAGAATTGAGTACTTGACCAAATGAACGAGTAGTAGGATTTTCCCATTTGATTTGCAGTTTGTTAATTTCATTAGGAATTACCTCCGTGTGGAAATTCTCTACGGGAAGTGGTGCACGTGTATTCATAATCGCAGTATAAACATCACTATTGCGAATATTCTCAACTGCATTACGCATATCTACCCAAGAAGGGTAAACCATTCCATCATAAAAAGCGCAACCTGAATAATCACCGGCAAAGGCATTGTCCAAGAATGGATTAAGTCGTAAATCATGACTGACATCCCCTGCCCTTTTGTCAATCCAGGTTTCACCTCCATCACTTGAATAACTAACATAACAATCAACCATAAGATTATCAGGATCATCACGACTATCAAGATACATAACTGCTAAATCTCCATTTGTGGGATCAATTGCAATCCATTGCCAAAACTGGTCATTTACATCGACAGAATGAACTAATACAGGAGTTGACCAAGTCTCACCTTTATCTGTGGAACGGGAAAAATAAACATTTGGGATACTATCTGCAGCCCAGGTCAAATATAAATATCCACTTCGAGGGCCATCAGTAATATCACACTGAATCGCAGGATAAGCTTCAGACCTTACTTTACCCTTCACAGTATGGCGATAACCTCCTTGGCTGGCAATATATTTTGTTGTCCCAAATATGTTGTAATTTTGAATTATCCTTGGTTCTGTAAAGGTAGCACCACCATCCTCCGACTTTGCAAAGCCGACTCCATGAACTATACCATCATTCCATACTAAATATACTTCTCCGTTTGGTCCTGTAGTAGTGAGAGGAAAACTCTGTCCATAAGTTGTATCCTCAGATGTTCCGGTTTTCCTTAGTGAAACAGGAATTGGAATAGACCAGGTTTCTCCTTCATCAGTAGATTTTGAAATCACTATCTGTGTTGCTGAATCTAGTGGAGTAACTCTTTTCCATGGATTATACAAATGATGGAGATATGGTGATTTTGGTGAATTATCAACTTGCACATAATATTTATCTTCAAAAGTAGAGTCAAGTGTTTGAGCACCTAAATGTATAATTACAGGAATGTGAGCTTTCCATGTGTTTCCTTGGTCAGTTGATTTTGCAAGGAAAACACCATTTTCTCCAACAAGTTGAGCTTGATTTTCATCAATTTTACCAAATCCGCCATAGGACATATAAGCGATTCCATCAGAACTAAAATACACTGATGGATCATTTGTTGAACGCCAACCATCATAAGGCTTCCCTAAATTATAATTTACCCATGATTTACCACCATCTTGCGAAACATATACCCATGTTGATGATTCCGAACGATAATCAACTGCAGAGGCAATAATGTTTAGCGGATTAGTAGGATTCACAGCTATTGAGGATTCATTTTGCATTTTGTAGGATTCAGATTCTTCATTCGTAATTGCATTTGAATTCAAAAAGAAAGGTAAAAATTCACTTGATTGAATTACTGGTACCTGCATTTTTTTTATCTTTTCCGGGAACAAGTCCGGATTCGGAGAGGGATGAGCCATTTCGAAATATCTTTCAAATGTCTCTTTAGTCTTTTTAATTATATCTTCATTTGACTTTTTATCTTCTGCATTAATCAGGATTGAATTTGCAAAGAATGTAATTAATACATAAAAGTAAATTTTTTTCATTGGTACACCACAAAATGAATTTATTTTACAAAATTAATAATAAATTTAAAACTACAAATTAATAATAATATTATAAATAATTATTTAATCGTCTCTTTGGCATACTTATTGTTGTAAATAATTGAAAAAAAAGAAAATCAGAAAATTAACAGGTAAATTTATGAAAAAGTTATTCTTTATTTTTGTATTCTTGGCTATAGTTGGGACAGCATTTTCCACTGAACCGGCTTGCACTGTTCCACCGCTTCCGGGTAATCTGGATGCATTTACTGATACAGAAGAAATGTACTTTGACAAAATAATGGAATATTATCTTCCTGCTATTATTTTGGAATCACAATTGAAAATGATGAATGTAGAACCGAAAGTAAAAGTTCATCGCCTCAATTCCGAAATGCTTGCGAATTTAGATCCTAAATACATCAAGTATTACAATAAGGTGGGTTTTGATTTATATTCCCAAATAAAAGAATTGCAAATGGATGTTGTTAATAAACAGCTCTTCGATTCAGAAACTGAAAATCGTCAATTGAAGAAAGACGTCACTCAACTTATGATTGATACAATCGGTACAATGAAGTATAAAGAATTATACAATATGCTTCTCAGTTCTATTGATAAAAGTCTTTCAGATAACAAGGAAATTGAAAAAAGATTTGTCGAAAAAATCGATAAATTACTTAACGAAATTTCCTCCGTGAAATATAATTTAACATCTTTCGAAAAAGCAAAACCAAGTTACGTAATGACAATTGCCGGTATCGGCGAACAAGTTATGTATAATAGCAGCCAAATCAATGGAGATATTGCTGCAGGCGCAATCCTTACTTTAAACACTTTGAGAATTGCAAAGGATGTCGGGGTTATTAATATCTGGGGAAAATATTCACTTCTAACTTCAGAAAATCTACCGTTGACATCAAATGCACAAAATTTAACATATTTGAAATATAAAAATGATATGTGGTCTGTTGGCGGCGATTTTGAGTTAAACTTATCACATTTATTCAAAACAAATGCTGTTAACTGGAATTTAAAATTAGGTTTCGGTTATATGAAAGGATTTATTCGTACTACTAATACGAGTTTACCGGATAAATTATACAATGGTAATTTAATTAAGCTTGAGACAAATTTGTTTAACTTTAATAATATAATGCCATTTGGTATTGTATTTGGTGCAAATTTCTACAAATTTAACTCTGATTTGATTTATCCTACTTACAATTATGATATTAATTTAGGTAATCCATGGATCCCGAGTATATATTTTGGATTGAATTTCAATTTACTGAAAATTTATTAGGAGGATGAAATGAAAAAGTTACTATCAATACTAATTATCTTCCTTTTCGTTAGTTCGGCTTTCTCACAAAGCCTGGAATTAGCTAAGAGATATTTAAAACTAGCAAATACATATATCAATACTGAAGATTTCGATAAAGCCAACGATAATTTAAATAAAGCGAAGGATATCATATCCAGGTATAAATCTTGGGATGCAAAATATTGGGATGCAGTAGCAGACGAAACTTTAGGTAATTTATATCTCAAAAATGGTGTTACTCCTTTAGCTCAGATTTCTTATGAAACCGCACTTATGAAATATAAGAAATTGATAAGAACAAAAGATGGTTCACAAGAAGCTGTACAAGAATTATTGAATCGTATTACCGGTTTGGACCAAACGTCTTTTACATTACAAAATGGCAAAGCAAAAGTAATTTCTTTGGACAATACAAAAAAAGTTGCAAATGATTATGAATTGCCTCCTACCGTTGAATCGTATTCATGCAATAATTGTAATATGAGGGATTTTCCTTATAATGCCTTGGAAGCACCTAATTTAAAGACATTAATATTGTCTAATAACAGAATCAGGGATTTCGAAGTAAAACCACATAATAAGATTACTTATTTGGACATTTCAAATAATAGAATAAAAGAAATTAGAGGCAGTTTTACACAAATGTCAAATTTGATTTATCTTGATATTTCGGGTAACTCTCTAAAAACAATTCCTGAAGGGATTGAAAGTCTTAAGAAATTGAAAGTTTTGAAAATAACAAATAATAAAATTCCATTTGCAATGATTAAAAATTTAATCCAATCATTGCCAAACACTTTAATTGTTCACGATAATTATGTGCTGGAATCACAAACTGAAGAGGATATCTTCCCCGGAGAATAATTTTTTCGGGAATTGAAACATTCTTAAAAAATTGTCGTAATAAGTTAGAAAAAAGAGGTATTTCAATGAAACAAATTTTTCTACTCATTACGACATTATTTTTTGCTATAACATCAACCTCAATTGCTGATGATAAAGATACTACAAAAACTGATGAAGAAAAAGTAAATATTTTGCCCGATGAAGATTTTGATTGGGATTTCAATCTGGATAATTTTGATTTTAATTTTGGTAAAAAGAATTCGGAATGGACTTCAATGCCAAGCAGGCCTATTGTAAGATTTAATTATGGAAATTCAATACTAGCAGATAAAAATTATGAAGGAATTGATTTTAAAGAAAATCCTGTTTTCGATTTAAGATTGGGTTACAATAAAATTAAATATCATAATATAAGTATAATTACACAAATTGATGCTCATGAATTGTTCATACAAAATATATCTGACGATATTATAGATAATGATTCAACCTTCCCCGGAGCAAATCTTGATGCATGGCGGTTCGGATTCAATTCAGTTGAAGGATACGGATACAAATTTCATGAAAATTTACAAATGGATTTTACTCACTCATCAGGGATTGGCTGGACATCGATGAATTTCACTCCAAATACCTATATTAACGGTACTGATACAACTAGTTTCAAAACATTTGATGAAAGTATCAGATATGGCGAACAGTTCGAAAGCAGTGCAACACTTAAATTCTGGGAAAAACTGTCTCTTGGTGTATCTTACGAAAGAATCAATGTTTATCCAAGATATCTATTTTGGTATTCTGTTGTAAGCAGCAGCGTAGAACTCATTGCACATAGTTTGATGGATGGATTTGTGAAAGAAATCAGGAAATTCTCACCTGAACTCACACCTATTTTTAATTTCATTCTCAAATCAGGTTTATCTTATGGTATTTATGAATTGAAGAGAAAGAAAATGTTTTGGCCGGTTAATACTGCCCCACCACTTACTTTCGAAAATTTTAAAATCGGAGCATCTGTAAACTTTTAGTTTTTATTAAATTGTTTATCATACAAAAAGCAAAATTATGGAGATTAATTCATAATTTTGTTTTTTCTTTTATTTATAATTTTCAAGAAATGAAATTCATAGACGATCAACATAGAGAATATAATTACAATAAATTCACGGAAGATTCACTTTCAACAAATCCATTTCTTCTTTTCGGAAAATGGTTTGAAAATGCTGCAAAAAAAATTAAAAGTGATCATAATGCTTTTGTATTATCTACCGTAAATCATGACAATCAACCTTCTTCAAGAATAGTGCTTCTTAAACATTTTGATGAAGATGGTTTTATTTTCTTTACAAATTATGAAAGTCAAAAAGGTAATGATTTACTTACAAATCCAAAAGCATCTATTTTATTCTTTTGGTCAGAAATGGAACAACAGATAAGGATTCAAGGGAAAATCGAAAAAATATCTGAAAAAGACTCTGAGGATTATTTCAAAACTCGTCCTTACACTAGCAAAATAGGTGCTTGGGTTTCCAAACAAAGCCGTCCTCTTTCCAATCGCTTCCATTTGCTCAGGGAAGTTGCTCTTAAAATGCTTCAAAATCCAAAAGATGTTCCACTTCCTCCATTTTGGGGTGGATATCGTTTAATCCCTGATAAATTCGAGTTTTGGCAAGGACGTCCCAGCAGACTTCACGATAGATTTCAATTCGATAAAACTGATGGAAAATGGTCTGTCACACGCTTATATCCATAAACTAATTATATCCATCGAATAATTTGTTAAATATTAACTGTGAGCCTTATAACTAAGTCTGCTCGTATTTCAGAATATGGGAAATATATTGTGTCAGCAGGTTGATTCTCATATCTTGAATATTCTGAAATTAAAAAGAAATAAGGCATAGTCTTGATTCTGTCTGACATTTCAACAGCTCTATCTTCATCTACAGTTACAATATGATAAGGATTTTTGTAATATTCAGAAACTTTCACATCTTGAAAATCTCCAACTACAAATGGTGCTATTGAATAATCAATAACAAAATCGTTAGGATTATTGGAAAATTCAAGCGATGGATCTTTTGGTTTTGCAAATTGAATTAAATATCTTATTCTACTAATAATTAATTCGTCTTCATTAGGATTAAATGGTTTGTTTGTCACAGGAAACACTAAAGAATCAATCCAGCAAGAAAACTGAAAAACCTGTGCCCTATTTATTCTATCCTTATTATTAACAAATTCTGTGTTTGTATTTAAATTGGTAAAATCAAAACCTTGTGATGGAGTTCTTCTTACATATGATTTATCGTAGAAATAAACAGGAACCTGTACAGTGAATGTACTAAAATCCTCGATAGTTTGAGTATAGCAAGAAGTAAGTGTAAGAAGAAAACTTACTACTACAGTATATTTAATAATTGTTAAAAGCTTATTTAGCATTGTTTTCTCCAGGAGTATTTATTTGACTAACTTGAATTTGAACAGTTCTGGAATAAAAGCGACCTTCAGGTAATGAATTATCGAATAATGAATTTTCTTCACCCATCCCAATAACTTCTATGTCTTCGAAGAGCATACCTTTCGCAACTGCTTTGGCTCGATCTAATGATAATTTTCTGTTATACTCAGCATCACCCATTAGGTCACTGAAACCAATCACTTTTATTTTTGAATTAGCTCCAATTTCTGTATTAACAAGACTGACAATTGCTTTATTTTCTTTACTTAATGATGAACTGTTATAATCGAAAAGAATCAAATTATAAGTATTTATTGTCTTCTGATTATTGACAACCTTGATGGGAATTTCTTTTTTTGTGTTTAATTCTTGATTTGTGCTATTTTTTATTTGCAAATTAATTTTTGTGATTGAAGAGTCATTTACACTAAATGCAGATGATTTGAAATCAAGGTTCATATCATTATCCGGTACACCATTACCAATTTTATCAATTATTTTATTTTTACCAACATTTATCTGTAAATTCCAGTCTTTCAAATCAGATTCACTTGTAATATTATTTCTTAGGATAATACCTTCTGGGTGAATGCTTCGTAAAGTATCTTCAATTAGAATTGGTGCGAGTAACTCAATTTGTTCAGTTCGAATTTCAACTCTTCTATTATCAGCCTGCCCTTCCATTTGCTCTTTTTTCGAATATTTTTCAGGTAAATTTCTGGCAATAGTTATAATTCTGGATGGGGCAATACTCCAAGTATTAATTAAGTAATTCTTAATTTTTTCAGCACGATTTTTCGATAATTGCAAATTGCCTTTTTCATTATTAATATCACTATTGCAGCCAATAAGTGCAATCATTGAAGATGGGTATTCCTGCATTCGTTTCCCAAGGATATTAAGGCATGAATGATAGATTTCTAAAGAACCTTTATGCTTAAGTTGAAGAATATTAAATTCCGCAGCTTCGGTGGAATTAATCAAACTATATCTTGAAGATATTTCTTCCATGTCTTCGTCAAAGAAAATATACGGCAAAAAGGGATGTAATTCCTTTGAAACAACATTCTCTACAGTAATTACTTTAATTGTATCTTCGTTTTCATCCAATACTAGCAGATTATTGCTGAATGGGATATTAATTTTATTCAATTCTTGAACTTGTATTTCTTGCTCATTCTTTTTCAATTCAACTATTACAGGTTGAGTTTCTTTTATGTCCGGAACATGTATAGGTTCAGATTCTAATTCAACTTCATCATTTGGTTCTA
>MHAC01000049.1 GCA_001804565.1 Ignavibacteria bacterium GWF2_33_9
ATCTTGCATATTTCGTGTAACATAATAAATCAGCAATTGCAATTTACGAAAAACAACTAAATAATAAACAACAGATCTAATATATTTATATTTTTTCCAAAATTGCAAGTTCTCATATACACTAAACAAAAAAATTGGCCAAAAATTACACTATGTGTGAAAAAAAATAATAGGGATAGTGAAATTCATTTCACTTTTACATCCTAAAAAAAAGAAAGGAACACGAATTCGTGTTCCTTAAAATTTATAACTTATAATTAGCTTCGCTGCAAAATTAAAGAATTTAAATTACTTTCCTTTTCCTTTGCCTTTATTCTGATTATTATTATCATTTATCTGATTTTTCTTGTCTTTAATCATTTGCTTGGTATTGCAATTACCCGGCTGACAACTATGCTGTCCAAGTCTTTTGCCGAGTCCCATTCCTCTACCGCAACGAGCATCATTAATTCCGTCACCGTCATTATCAATGAATTTATCCATATTTCGGTTTGCTTGAGCAGAGTCTTGGTGAATTCTTGCTCGTGTTCTTGTCTTTAATCCGGTTTCTTCATTATTCAATTGAGCCAAATCCTGCGAATAAGCAATCGATGTTGAGAAAAATCCGAGAATCAATATGTATAGTAATTTTTTCATAACAATATTTAATATTCAAATTTAATATTCAATATTTGTGCCAAATTTAAAAACCAGTAAATTTACCACACTTATCTTTTAGCTAAGTGTAATATCGATTTAAACTTAGATTTATTGTAAAAAAAAGAACAACTCACATGTTGAATGCAAGTTGTCCTGACAATATTGTAGGAATTCAAGTCTAATTCGACAAATTTGTCGAATTAATACATTTTCTCTTGGATATATTCACGTATTTTGCTAACAGAAATTCTGTCCTGAAGCATTGAATCACGATTACGAATTGTTACAGTATGATCTTCGAGTGATTGCCCGTCAACAGTGACACAGAATGGTGTTCCTACTTCGTCCTGGCGACGATAACGGCGACCAATAGCACCGGAAGTATCATATTGCACTCGGAAAAACTTCTGCATATCTTTATAAATTTGATGTGCGTATTCGGGCATTCCATCCTTATTTACCAATGGAAATACTGCTAAAGTAATTGGTGCAAGTTTTGGATTAAATCTCATCACAACACGTGTATCTTCTTTACCATTTTCCAGAATTTTTTCTTCATCGTAAGCATTGCAAAGGAATGCCATAAATGAACGGGAAACACCGCCGGAAGTTTCTACAACATAAGGAATATATCTATCTTGATTCACTGTATCCACATATTCCATTTTTTTGCCGGAATGATTAGTATGACTAGTTAAGTCAAAATCAGTACGTGAATGGATACCCTCGATTTCGCCAAATCCAAATGGAAATTCAAATTCGATATCAACAGCATAATTTGCATAATGCGCTAATTTTTCGTGCACTTTCCATTTTAGCGAGCTTTCTTTCATACCCATAGATAAATACCAGTTCCAACGTTGTTCTTTCCAATATTCAAACCATTCTTTTTCGGCACCCGGTTTGATGAAGAATTGCATTTCCATTTGTTCAAATTCACGTGTACGGAAAAGGAAATTCTTAGTATTAATTTCATTACGGAAAGCTTTGCCTATTTGTGCAATACCAAATGGCGGTTTCATTCGGGATGAATCCATAACATTTTTGAAATTCACAAATATTCCTTGTGCAGATTCCGGACGAAGAAAAACTGTACCGGATTCATCTTCTACTGGTCCTACAAATGTTTTGAACATCAAATTGAAATTACGGACTTCTGTCCAATCTGTTGAACCTGAAACCGGGCAAGTAATACCATAATTCAGAATAATATTATAATAATCTTCATTAACTTGTGCATGTTCGAGTTTTTCTTCGATTTCGGCAGCAAGTTCAGTTTTATTCTTATTCTTTAATTTCTGAATAAATTCTTCTATTAAATTATCTGCTCTATAACGTGCTTTGCTTGTTTTATTATCAATCATAGGATCAGAAAATTGTGCCACATGTCCGCTTGCAACCCATGTTTTGGGATGCATAATAATTGATGCATCCACCCCAACAATATTATCACGGTATGTCATTTCTTTCCACCACGATTGTTTAATATTGTTAAGCAATTCAACACCCAAAGGACCATAATCCCAAAATCCATTCAATCCACCATATATTTCGGATGATTGGAATACAAATCCTCGTCTCTTTGCAAGTGAGATAATTGTATCTAATTTAACCATTTTCTTTCCCATTAATTTTTATAGAATTACAAAAATACGAAAATTAAAGATAATGTAATTTTTGTGAAAAAATTGTCATGGAAGTTTTTCACTTACAACATTATCAATTAAACAATAAATTGAGAAAATCGTCTCAAATATGTCTTTAATTTTTAAAAGAATGAAAATAAATCCTAAATTTGTATTTTTAATATTAACTTATTTCATTATTAATGGAATAAATCTGAATGCCGAATTAGATTCAGTTCGCCAAAAGGAAATAAACTTTGCAGTTAAAAAATTTCAATATATGCTTGAAATTGCTGATAAGTTTCATAAAGATTCTTTAAGAATTCCAGAAGTTTCCAGCGCTGCCTTTAAAGCATTCTTAAATTCTCTTGATAATCAAAGTATTTATTACAACAAAGATGAGTTCACAAAAATTAATGATGCAAACACCGGTAATTCCGAAGGAATTGGCATCGAAATTGTTCCTCTAGCAGATACATTAACAATCATCAAAGTAATTCAGCATTCACCAGCAGATTCTGCGGGATTGCAGCAAGGTGATAAAATACTTTTCATAAATGGACAATCTGCTATTGCTATGGCAAAAAGCAGTGCAGACAGCATGATTGCAGGAGAACCGGGCACAAAAGTGCAGTTAATAATTAAAAGGCAATTCGGTACTAGTTTGCTGAATGAATATATAGTTGAACGTAATGAGTTTAATTTACCAAGTTTAGATGCTGCATTTATTATTGAGAATACGAAAATCGGATATATGAAACTTTCAAGATTTTCTTCCAAAACCGATGAAGAAATAAACGAAAATCTTGCTAAGCTTTCCAAAAAAGGTATGAATACACTAATTGTGGACTTACGTGGAAATTTAGGCGGAGTACTAAATGCTACTTTAAGTGCTTTAAGTAATTTCTTTCCGAAAGACACAAAATTATTGAAAATAAATGCAAAATATAAAGATTTCGATACAGTACGTAATTCTGAATTTGAGGGTAAATACCAAAAATTGAAATTAGCTGTGCTGGTTGACAAAAATTCCGCATCAGCATCAGAAATCTTTGCAGGAGTATTACAGGATTATGACCGTGGCTTGATTATCGGTGAAAATACATACCAGAAAGGTACTGTACAAAGAATCTGGAATATGGTGGATGGGACAGGATTCCGAATTACAATTGCTGAATATGAAACACCTTCCGGCAGACGTATTCAAAAACCTGAAGACAGCCTGAAACATTATGAGACGGACCCCGCTTTCGAAATGAATGCTTCAGCCGAGGAAAAAAAGCGTATTAAAGAGATGATTAAATTGACCGGCGGACATACTTATTTCCCAATTGTAACAACCCAAAACGGACGTTACATTATTGTGAGAGGTGGTGTCGTTCCGGACATACAAGCTGTTAATGATTCAATTAATATTCTAACTAAAGTGCTAACGAAAAGAGGGTATTTTTTAGAATTTGTATATAATTTTCTATATAGTCAAAAGGATGAATTGCTAAAAAAATATAAAGAAGATTTTTACAAATTCAATAATGAGTATAAGATTGATGATAATTTCTTAAATGATTTTAAATCATTTTCCCTTAGCAAAAATGTATGGAATGAAGAATATTATACACAAGATAAAGAATATTTTAGAATATATCTTAAAGCATTGATTGCTTATAATCTCTGGGGTGAAAACGGTTATAGATGCGTGATGATGAGGTGGGACAAAATAGTACAGACAGCGTTAAATTCACTTAACAGATACGAATCTATCTTACAAATTCATTGATAACCGTAAAGATTTATTTGTAAATTGTTGAAAACTTTGTAACTTATAAATAAATATTAATATATTGAAAATTAGTAATTTTGAAAAAAAACATAAAAGGTTTATTATGAAAAGAGTGAAAATACTTTCATTACTTGCGTTTTTATTTGGATTATTTGCAGTAAGTTCATCAAGCGCATTACCCACGTTACTTGAACCTGCAAATAGTGATGCATGTGTTGAAACTTCAACAATGTTCAAATGGAATAGTTTAGACAGTGCTGTGAGATATGTGCTGTTATTATCTTCTGACATGGACTTCCCAACCGAAAGTCCTGAAACTTTCGTTGATACTCTTAATACTCAATCTGATACAACACTTGCAAGCGAAATTTTACTTGACGGTGGTATTTTAAAAACAAATTCTTTCTATTACTGGAAAGTTGTCGCAATTGGTGGCAATGGCCAGCGGTTCACATCAGATATTTTTTCATTTCATACTCGTTTGAGTGAAATAGTACTAATTAGTCCGGTAAATGATGTTTGCTGTTTGGAAAGACATTTGCAATTCAAAGTAGAAACAGAATATGCAAGCTTGGATTCTTTTAGGCTTTTAATTACCGCAGATACTGCAATGACTGATATTATTATTGATACTTTAATTGCTAATCCATTAATAAGTTCCGGTATAATTAACATCACTGTAGATTTACCGTTTAATGCACAGACATATTATTGGGCTGCATATCAGAATGCTTCAGATTGCTGGAGCATTTTCAATATAGAAAATCAACACAATTTCTGCACAAAAGCAGGGGCTCCGGATTTGCTCACTCCTGAAGATGCATCTCAAGGCACCCCACTCTTCGAAAATGGAATGCCTTTTGAAGTAACTTTGAATTGGTCTCCTGTTGAAGGTGCTTTGTATTACACCGGATATTATTCAGAAACGCAAACATTTGGAGCTTCTACTGAATTCGGAACTACTGATACATCATTCACATTTACTTTACCTGATGAATACAATAAAACATATTTCTGGAAGGTTTTTGCAAAAACTGACCCTGTACTTTTAGTTGAAGATGTTTTGGATTCATGCAGTTCTGAAATGTCAGAAATTTTCATGTTCAAAACACCAATTGAACCAGTTTTATTAAACAATCCGACCGATTCATCCACTTGCGTTCCAATGATTACCAATGTTGGATGGGATACAGTTGCAGTTGCTGCAAATTATCATTTGCAAGTTGCAACTTCATCTGATTTTGCAGATACAACTATTGTTCTCGATAATGCAAACATTGGCGGTGTAACAGCTACCATTGCATTTCCAAAGGGAATTACTAGTTATTGGTGGAGAGTAAGAGTTAAAAATACTGACAATATTGGCTTATGGTCAAATGCCAGAATGGTAACTACTACTGCCGAAACTCCAGGTGCAATTTTACCTCTTAACGGTTCAACCGGTAATCCACTGCAAACAACATTCTCGTGGGATGCAGGAAAAACAGGTTCTTCATATAGATTACTATTAAGTGAAACTGATGATTTCAAAGAACTTTTGGTTGATACTAATCTTACGTTGAACACATTCACTTTTGTATTACCTAACTATGATACAAAATTTTACTGGAAAGTAATGGCAACATACGGAGTTTGTCCTGGTGCTTGGTCAAGTACATTCAATTTCAAAACTTATATAGCACCTCCAACTCTGAAAACTCCTGTTAAAGATACAACAATGGTTGAACCCGTACTTGTAATCTTTGAATGGACCGGTGCTCCGGGAACTGTATCTTATGACTATGACATAGCAAATGATTCGTTATTCCAAGATATTCATACATTCGAAAGAAATAAAAATTCCACATGGTTGAGATTGGATAATTTGGAAGAAAATTCATCATACTGGTGGAGAGTAAGAGGTGAAAATGCTCAAGGTACCAGCGAATGGAGTGAAGTATGGCATTTCACAACTGGAATAATTCGTCCGAATGCTCCTATATTAATTTCACCTAAACTCGATTATACTAAAGTTCGAGTAGATACAACTTTATTTACTTGGGAACCTTCAGAAAGAGCAGATGAATACAAAATTGTTGTTTCTGAAAGCAGCGATTTTGCAAATTTGATCATTGATGATACAACTACTGTTACACTTTATACTTTTTCAGGTTTTGATAATGCAACTACATATTTCTGGAAAGTTGGTGCTATTAATGCCCAAGGTATGAGTAATTATTCGAATGTCTGGAGTTTCAAAACGCTTCCTACTATTCCGACTGATACTGTGAACTTACTTGAACCTGCAGATGAATCTATCAATTTACTAACAGGAAGACAAACTTTCAAATGGGAAACTATTCCAAATATCGATTCATACGAAATCTGGTTGTCTGAAAATGCAGACTTTTCGACTTTACTTATACAGAACAACAAAGTATGGATTAATCAATACGTGAACCAAATTGAAAAATTAAAAGGACTCACAACTTATTACTGGAAAGTACGTGGCGTGAACGATGCAGGAAATTCCCCCTGGTCCGAAACATGGTCATTTACAACAGAAGATCCGGCATCAGTTAGTTTTACCGATTATTTCGATACTCATATTGTTCCTTCACCTGTAAGAAGTCAGGCAAATGTTACATTTACATTGAATGAAGCTTCTGCTGTTACATTCGAAATTCTTGATTTGAACGGCAATATTGTGCTCACTCAGAATTTCACGCAAATGCAGGCTGGCAGTAATAATATTAAAATTGATGCAAGTGCAATGGCAAGCGGAACATATTTCTTTAGATTAGAATCTATGGGCAAAACTGAATTTGGAAAATTCGTTGTCAATAAATAATTTATTATAAATCAATCAAAATCAAGACTGCTCCCCGAACTAGGGAGCAGTTTTCTTTTTGGGGGTAAGTAAATTATGTTAATACTATTTAGTAATTGACTTTTTACTAAAATATGGCAAAAGCAAGTCTTCAAATGTGTAAAATCCTGCTATTTTATCCTTCAATTCCTGTGCGACAAATAATGCACCATTCCCGAATGCTTCTCTGGAAATTGATTCATGAGTTAACCTCACAGTTTGGTAAGGGAATCCAAAAATAATTTCATGCTTTCCAACAATTCCCCCAGCTCTTACCGAAAGTACATTACTTTTTCCAATATGTAAAGATTCTGCAATTTTCAAAGCTGTACCCGATATACCCGATTTTTTCTTGAAATGTTCTTCTATTATTTCAATGTCAGCTGAGGGTGCAATTTCTTTTAGATATTTGGAAGCTAAAAGCAGAAAATTCACACCCAAAGTTATATTCGGTGACCAGAAAATCACATTATCAGCAGATAAGTCATGCAGTAAGTTTATTTCACTTTCAGAATAATGTGAAATTGCAGATATGATTTTCACATTCCTTTTTGCTGCCTCGTATGCATAAGTATGCAATACTTCAGGAGCTGAAAAATCTATTATGAATTCAACAGGATAAGCGTCAAGAAGAAAATCAATCGATGTAGTTTTAGCAGAATAAATATGTCCCGGCTCTTCAGATTGTATCCCGAAAAAATCCGGAACTGACCTTTTTTCGAGAACTTTACTTTTTCGGAAAACCCACTCCAATTGGTAATTTTGATCTTGTAAAATCAGATTAGCAACATTCTTACCGGTGCGTCCGAAGCCGAGAAGTCCAACTTTTGTTTTCATTGTTACCTCCTTTCTTCTTCAATTAGAAAAACGTTTTAAAATTAAAATATATTGTATGTTTTTTGAACAAAAAAAAGCGGGAAAATTACTTCTCCCGCTTTTCATTTATCAGACTTAATCTGAAACTTTATTTAGCTATTTTTTCGAGCCATCTCAGCATGGTCAACATCATTGTCATTGAAATTAAACAAGCTACAATAAAAATTGACCAGGTTGCCCAAATTGGTATGCTTTCGTAAAATATTGCCCCGATAAATAATAATTGATTTCCAAGAGCTGTTGCACCTAACCATCCACCTTGCATTACACCTTGATATTGAGGTGGTGCAACTTTAGAAACAAAGGATATTCCTAAAGGACTTATGAAAAGTTCAGCAATCGTTATAATAAAGTAAGTTCCCAAAAGCAAGTATGGAGTAACTTTTTGTGCTTCAGGTAAACCTCCCATCGCTGCAACTTCATTATGCAAAGGCAAACCAAAAGATCCAAATGCCATTAATACATAAGCTAAAGCAGCAATAAACATACCTATTGCAATTTTCTTAGGTGTGGAAGGTTCCATATTCCTACTGCGCAGCCAACCAAACAGCCACATAATTAACGGAGTAAGAAATACAACAAAGAATGGATTTGCAGCCTGAAACATTTCTGCTGTAATATTCATACTGCCAATTTTAAGTAAGGTGTATTCCTTTGCAAAGAATGTTAAAGTCAAACCATTTTGGTGGAATGAGAACCAGAAGAAAATAACAACTCCGAATACGGCAAAAAGAGCAAGCATTCTTTGTTTAATTTCTTCTGTACTTAATACAACTGCATCACTTGCATGTTCTTCAGTACGTACTTCACCTTTCTTCAAAACTTTCTTTGGATTAGGGAAATTCTTTTTGTTCATAACATAAACAACTGTAGAAATTAACATTGCAAAAATTGCAACAGCAAATGCATAATGGAAACCAGTAGCAAATGCATCCAAATAACTATTTACAAATCCTGCCATATTTCCGGAAAATGCACCGGTCATATCAGCTTCAGTTGCCATTTTAGTTAAATGCGCTGATCCTTCGGGAGTAATTGTACCGCTCAAATATTGATGACAAGCTGCAGGTAAATCTGAATTATAAGCAAAACCTTTAGATGAAAGCCACCAGTTTCTCACACCAGATGCAGCAAATGGTGCAAATATTGCTCCAACATTAATAAACATATAAAACAAAGAAAAACCTGAATCACGCATTGGTTGATATTTTTCATTGTCATACATTTGACCGACAAGTGCCTGCAAATTTCCTTTGAATAGACCATTTCCAAAGGCTATTACTAACAAACCGAAACATGTTATTGCTAGATAAAGTGTCATACTTGGAACAGGAGTAGGAGTAGGGATAGATACAAACAAATATCCGAGTGCCATTGTAATCAGACCTGCAAGGATTGTTCCCTTATATTTTCGTGTTTTGTCAGCAATTAAACCTCCAACTAGGGCCAAGAGATAAATTGAAGCATAAAAAATTGCGTAAATTATTCCTGCATTACTTCCACTCAATCCAAATTTTGCCTGAAGGAATAATACCAAGATTGCCATCATCGTGTAAAAACCGAATCTTTCACCCATATTCGCTAATGATGCCGCAAGTAGTCCTTTAGGATGATTTTTAAACATATAACCTCTCAATTAATATTTTTTTAAATAGTTTTTTTCAATTTGTAATCATAAAACATTTAATTTAATTAATCTTAACTAAATAACAATTAAGTATTGAATTTTCTTTACTTTGATTTTTATAGATTATATATACTTAGTAGTAATATAAAAAATGTCTCAAGCTCCTTAATTTTTAGTAATATTTTTGTATTTTTGCTAATAAAAAAATTGAAAAAATTAACTTTTGAAAAATAATTAATGAAAAATATATTTGGTGTTTCACTTGGTTCTTCCACTATCACGTTTGTAAAAGTATCTCAAAATGGAACTTCAAAGATAAAATATGAGCAAGTAGGAACTTTTCAGCATAATGGGAATCCAAAACAAGTTTTCGAGGATAATTTATTAAGGATTAATCCGAATTTGGAGCCGGTAATTGTAACTGGTCGTAAATTTAGAAACTTAGTAAATTTGACTACAATTTCCGAGGCAGTTGCTACTGAAACTGCATATCAACATTTGAAAAATGATTTGCCAAAGGTAAGAGCAATTGCCTCACTTGGTGCAGAAACATTTATTGTATACAATGTTGATGATTTTGGGTATATTTCAGCAGTACACACAAAAAATCAGTGTGCTTCCGGTACCGGAGACTTTTACCTCCAACAAATTCGTCGAATGGACCTGACTTTGGATGAATCTATGCAAATTTCTCATGGATGCGAGGCTCATCGTGTTTCAGGCAGATGTTCTGTTTTTGCAAAATCTGATTGCACTCATGCTCTGAACAAGGGTGTACCTAAAGCAGAGGTAACAGCAGGTCTGGCTCTTATGATTTCTGACAAAGTGAAGGAATTGCTCAGTAAACATCATGGTGAAGATGTTATGGTGCTTGGTGGTGTTACGAATAACTCCACAGTGATGAACTATCTGAAAAAAGATTTTTCAGTACATAAACCAACTGAAGCTACATACTTCGAAGCACTTGGAGCTGCAATATATGGCTTAATCAATAATTTCGAGGAAAAGCTTAATCCATCTAAACTATTCAAACCGCATGAAAATTCATTCACATTTCATAAAGCATTAAGTAATTACAAGGATAAAGTTCAATTCAAGGAATTACAAAATGTTCCCGCCGAAGCAGGCGATGAACTTGTGCTTGGACTGGATGTCGGTTCTACGACAACAAAGGCAGTTCTAATTAACCGAAAGACTAAGGCAATTGCCGCAAACGTGTATCTTTACACTCATGGAGACCCAATAGGTGCTTCAAAGAAATGCTATAAAGAGCTGTTGAATCAAATTCCAAAAGGAGTGAAAATTACCGGACTTGGAACAACTGGTTCCGGAAGACATATTGCAGGTTTGCATGCAAAATCTGCAGGAATTTACAATGAGATTATTGCACATGCTACTGCTGCGGTTTATTTCGATCCAGAAGTGGATACAATATTCGAAATCGGTGGTCAGGATGCGAAATATACATATATCGTGAATAAAGTTCCTGCTGATTATGCCATGAACGAAGCATGTTCTGCTGGGACAGGCTCTTTCATCGAAGAATCCGCTTATGAAACACTTGGCATTAATGTAAAAGAAATTGAATTAATTGCAATGTCTGCAGTACAACCTCCAAACTTTTCTGATCAGTGTGCCGCATTTATCAATAGTGATATTAAAACTGCATTACAGGAAGGAATCGGGAAAAATGATGTTGTTGCAGGATTGGTATATTCCATTTGTATGAATTATGTGAACCGAGTAAAAGGCAATCGACAGGTTGGAAAAAAAATCTTCATGCAAGGTGGAGTATGCTATAATAAAGCAATTCCTATTGCTATGGCGGCTCTTACCGATAAGGAAATAATTGTTCCACCGGATCCGGGATTAATGGGTGCTTTCGGCGTTGCTCTGGAAGTAATAGAAAAGCAAAAATTTGGATTCCTGGATATTGGAGACTTCGATTTGCAGGATTTGATTGACAGAAATGTCACACATCTTAAACCATTCATATGTGCAGGCGGTAAAGAAAAATGCGATATTGGATGTGAAATAAATTTAATCGCTGTGGAAGGCAAAAAGTATCCATTTGGAGGTGCCTGCAATAAGTATTACAATTTACTCCAAAACAAGAAATATGATGCTTCACTATTTGATTATGTTAAAATTCGTGAAGATATATATTTCAAACAATTTATTGCAGAAACAGAAGTTAAGGAAAATGCTCCAACTATTGGGTTCAATTATTCCTTTATGACTCATTCGCTTTACCCTCTATATGCAAATTTCTTTAAACAATTGGGCTGTAAAATTGTGATGAGCGATGAATTTGACGAAAGAGGTTATGAACGTGAATATACATCTTTTTGTTATCCTTCTCAGCTTTCACTTGGATTATTCCAAAATCTTTTGGACAAGAATCCCGATTATTATTTCGTACCAAATATTTATGAAATGTATGTTCACGGCTCGGAAAAGGACAGATTGGATTTCAATTCTACTTGTGTTTTTGTGCAGGGCGAACCATTTTTCCTGAAGCAAGCTTTCAAAGAGTACGATCTTGAGAAAAAATTACTACAGCCAAAACTGAATTTTTCTAAAGGCTGGAGTACACAAGAGGAACAATTTATTGAAATTGCTAATCAAATTGGCGAATACGATTCTGAGTATATTCTTCGTGCATATCATTTTGCAGTAGGAAAACTGGAAGAAGCCAACGATGAATTGCGAAATATCGGCAGAAAAGTATTACAAAAAATCAAAGATGAGAATGCGTACGGAATAGTCCTTTTAGGTCGTCCTTATAATTCATTCAATGATATAGCAAATAAAGGAATTCCGCAAAAGTTTGCTTCACGTGGTATTTACATCATCCCTTATGATATGATTGATTATCGTGAGATGGGAATTGATGATAATATGTATTGGGAAGGTGGTAAGAAGATTTTGAAATCTGCAAAATTTGTGAAAGATAATCCAAATCTTTTTGCTACTTATATTTCCAATTTCTCTTGCGGACCGGATTCTTTGATTATCACTACGTTCCGTGACCTTATGGGTACTAAACCAAGTCTGACTTTGGAATTGGACAGCCATTCTGCGGATGCCGGAATTAATACACGCATTGATGCATTTCTGGATATTGTACAAAATTATGTTATAATAAATGAAGTCAACAAAATCAACGATGTTTCTGAACAGAAAATTGCTCAATTAATTTCTGAAGATGGATTCGGGTACTTCCTTACTTTGGATGGGAAGAAAATTCCGCTTAATAGTCCTGATATACAGATATTAATCCCGTCAATGGGAGATTTAGCATCTCCCCTGTTTGCTTCAGCTTTACGCAGCTTAGGTTTCAATGCAAAAGCTCTTCCTGAAGCAACACAGGAAACACTGAAATATGGACGCTCTATTGCAACTGGCAAGGAATGTTTACCTCTTTTAATTTTAGCAGGGAGCTTAATTCAGTATGTTGAGAATGAGTGGGATGGTGAAAAGTACATAGCATTTTTCAATGTACAGGGTGCAGGAAATTGCCGCCTGGGGCAATACCCCGTGTTCCTAAGACACATCATTCGAAAAAAAGGATGGACGAAAGTAGCACAAATGACTTTGATGAATGAAGATGGTTTTGCAGGATTTGGAGAAAACTTTGCTGTACGAGGTATTCAGGCAATTATGGCAAGTGATGTATTGGATGATGTGCGGTCTGCAATTTTAGCAAATTCAAGGAACCCAGACCAAGGAATAAAGATTTTCAATAAGTATTTCAAAGAATTGAAAGATGTGATGGGCACAAATCCAAAAAGATTTATGTCTGCTCTGAAGATGTTTGCTCAAAATATTAATGAACAAATTCCTGCTAGAATTCCGATTACTGAATCGAAATATATTGGCTTGATGGGTGAAATTTTTGTACGACGGGATGGATTTTCGCATAAATGGCTGAACAAACTCTTTGCAAAAAATGGTTTCGTTACAAAAGATGCTTATATTTCCGAATGGATATTTTATGTTGATTATCTGATTGATAAGCAATTGCTGGAACCTGATGAATCGCTTCGTAATAAAATAGAAAGAAAAATCCGAAATAATTTTATGAAGCGAACTGAAAAGAAAATTAAGAAAATTCTTGAAAATTCCGGTTATTATGAATATAAAGGAAACCATATTGAAAAAGTAATGAAAAGTTCTGAACATATTATTCCGTTGGATTATAAGGGAGAACCCGGGATAGTGCTTGGCGGAACACTTACTCATGGCTTAAGTGATTATGCAGGAATAGTTAATGTTGGTCCTTTCGGATGTATGCCTACAAGAATAACTGAAGCAATTGCAGTCCCGGAAATTTCTGTTGAAGGAAAAGTGAAAGCATTGCAACAAGTGAAATCCAATTTCTCGATGTCTGAAATTTGGAATGGTAATTCTAAAATTCCTTTCTTAACAATCGAAACAGATGGAAATGTATATCCTCAGATTATAGAAGCAAGGATTGAAGCTTTTCTTTTGCAAGCTGAACGAGCTGCAAAGTTTATGAAGATTGATAAAATGACCAGTAAACATAAGAATGAGTTAAGTTCGAATAATTTAGAAGAAATACAAAAATACAATTAATTTTCAAAATTATAATATTCATATTCATTTTCTGAAAATTAGTTAAATTGCGTTTTTATTATTTTTTATTTTACGAATTTTATGACAAAAACCCGTGCAAATGATTTTACACCTAAATGGATGTTAATACTTGTATTATCTCCTATCTTTTTCTCACTATTATATTATTTTGTTGGAAAAGCCCTAAATTATTCAAATATGTCCTATTTTCATTATTTACAATTAACATCGCTCATAGCAGCTGTTGTTGCGGGTGGATATCAAATATATTTCTGGACTCAAAGAAACAGTAATTTCTTCAAAACTAGACAATTAAAATTAAAAATAGATGATTGGTTCCCATTTTGGCCGTCTTGGATTTGGATATATTCTTTCCTTTATTATATCTTAATTGGTGGTTTCATCATAGCAATTCCAAATATTGAACGAGGTGTTTATATTATTTTTGGCGGTTTATTATTACTTGTTTTTCAGGCATTACTATTTATACTCTTCCCTGCAGTATGTCCGACTGAATGGAGGGATTACAAAGTAGATACAATTTCCAAAAAATACCTAAAATTCGTTCAAGGTTTCGATGATGTTAACAATTGCTTCCCAAGTATGCATTGTTCTCTTGCTACATACATAAGCTTAACTCTCTTCCCCTTAATGGGATGGTATTGTCTGGTTTTTGCCGGATTGATTGGTATAAGTACTTTATTCACAAAACAGCACACAATTCTTGATGTTTTTCCTGGGATGGCGCTAGGAGCACTAGTTTACTGGATTATCGCTTAATTTCTTTTTCTTTTTGAAGGAAAATATTTTGAAACTCTCACGATTCACTCGAATTGTGAGTATTATTCCGAATGCACCTATTATGATATTTGCCAGCCACATACTCAATACCGGCGAAGCAATATCCCTGTCAGCAAGTTTTTCTCCTCCAATCAGGAATACCCAGTAAAAAATGTAAAATCCCAGTGAGAGTAGTGCACTAATTCCGAAATTTCCTCTGCGAATAACGATTCCTAATGGTGCTCCAATAAGTACGAATACAAAGCATGCAAAAGGTATTGCATATTTTTTCTGTATTTCAACAATATAGGTATTTCTTCTCTTTTCAATTGTAGATATTATACTATAATTTGATGCAATATTATTTTTGAAATAATCGAGTTGTAATTCAGAGTTTTTGAAAATATTCAATCTCAGAGTAGCCAGCGAATCAACTTTTGCATAAGAAAAACCTGCGTAAGTCTTGTAACTGCCAATACCACTGAATAAAAAGTCCATTTGATTCTGCAAATTATTTTTCAGGTCATTCCATCTTTGCCGCAAATTTGTATCAAGTCCACGAACAACTTCTTCCATATCAGAAATATGCATTTCCCTGTCGCCTCGTGAAAGCAATTCTTCATCGGTTCTTTTGAAAGCAAAATCTTCAATCCCAATGCGAATTTCAGATTCTTCAAAATTGATTATGCGGTAAAGTTCCGGTTTATTTGTATATGATTGATGCACTTCGCCTTCGAATAAAGTCATAATCATCTTTGTATAAGATGGATTAGGGCGAATATAACCTGAATCAGCAGAAATTACGAGTTGTGTTTGAAATCTGGAATTATCATAAATTGTTACCCCTGTCATTTTCCCGGACATTGAATCTACTTTTCTTGCCAGAATTGTATAACCTGTAAGTTGAGAGGAAAATTGTCCCGGCTCAATATTGAATGTAGGTTTTTTGCGTGTAATGTCTGACATTAGAACTTTTGCCTGATGATTGGATTCGGGCAATACATAATCATTGAACCAAAACAGGAAAATTGTAAGAACTATCCCAAAAAGGAATAGCGGTTTCATCATTGAAATTAAACTGCCGCCACTTGCCTTGATAACAGTTATTTCAGAATTTGAAGATAAATTCCCGAATGTCATCAAAGTTGAAAAAAGCACTCCCATTGGTACTGCAAGCACAACCATAGAAGCAAGGTAATACATTATCAATTGCAGAATTATCCAAATGCTCAAACCTTTTCCGACAAATCGGTCAAGGAAATTAATGAGAAATTGCATAAGGAATAAGAAGACCACCAGGGCAGTTCCAAAAAAGAATGGTGCCAGTTGTCCACGCAGTATATACCAATCGAATATCTTTATAGGTCTTCTCATAATACAAAATTACGAATAAAAGCAGATATTGATTATTTTGGGAGGGAAAATGAAAGAGTGGAGTGAGAATAAAGTGAAATTTTTGTAATTTGCAGATTATTCATTATTCATAATTCAAATAAAGTAATTAAATGAATGATTTCCAACTGAAAGATATCCAACTTGCACAAATTGTCAAATCTGATGGTAAATACGACCTTACCATTTTTTCACCCGAAAGTATAGATAGAATTGAAAATAGCATTACTCAAAAAGGTAATAAATTCTTTATTCCCTGCTTAAAGAGAAAGAAGGACATTCAAGTCAAACCGGAAGAAATTGTCAGGCAATTAATGCTCGATAAACTTATTAATGATTACGGCTATTCTGCGGATTTGCTCGAAGTGGAATATGTCGTTACTTTCGGGAGGGAGAAAAAATTTGCCGATATTATTATTCTGAATAAAAAGGATAAGACTTCGGTTTATTGCGTAGTTGAAATTAAAAAGCATAAAGCAAAAGACGGCAAAGAACAACTTAAGAGTTATACTAATGCTACCGGTGCTCCTCTGGCTATTTGGACTAATGGGGTGGAAATTAATTATTATGAAAGGTTGGACCCGAACTATTTCGAGCCGCTGACCAATATTCCGAAAGCAACCGAAACGATTGATGATGTTAAGAATGAGAAGTTCACTTATCTGGATTTGATGATTAACGACCGGTTAACTGAAGAAAGAAAATCGCTCAAAGATTTAATTCAGGAAATGGAAGATGAAGTTCTTGCTAATGCCGGTGTGGACGTTTTCGAAGAAATTTTCAAACTTATTTTTACCAAACTTTATGACGAAATTCAAAGTTCTGACGATAGGGTTAATATCGAATCGCAGTTTAAAATTATAAAGAAGCAAAATCCTGATTTAACCGAAAAACAAATACTGCAAAAAATTGATAAAGATGATTTCAGAACTCTTGAATTCAGAAGCCGTGGGGACGCTCACCATACAAAAGAAGTTATAAATGCTTTATACGGCAAAGCCAAGAATAAATGGAATGGGATTTTCGAGCAAGGCGAACCGCTCAGGATTACCGATGAAAATCATTTGCAAATCTGCGTTGGTTTTCTCCAAAACGTTAAACTCTTTAATTCCAATCTGCAAGTTATTGACGAGGCATTCGAATATCTCGTTAATAAATCTGCCAAAGGTGAGAAGGGGCAATACTTCACTCCTCGCAATGTGATTGATATGTGCGTTTATATGATGAATCCTCAGCCGAATGAATATATGATTGATACTGCTTGCGGCAGCTGTGGTTTCACGGTTCACACTCTTTTTAACGTTTGGCAGAAACTCGTTAATCAGGGCAAAGCTCAATTTGCGAATTTCTCTAATCAAAGGTTGACTAATGAACAAAGGGATTACGTTACGAAAGTTTTCGGAATTGATTTTGACGAAAAGTCCGTTCGTGTTGCCCGCACTTTGAATATGATTGCAGGAGACGGAAGGACTAATGTTTTGCATTTGAACACTCTCGATTATACTAGATGGGAAGAAAAGCTAAAAGACAGTTCATGGGCAAAAACCTATCTTGATGGTTATTACAGACTTCTCGACCTTGCTGTCAATCGCCAATACCCGAAAGACTTCAATTTCGATATTGTTATGGCTAATCCGCCTTTCGCAGGTGATATTAAGGACGGCAGACTGATTTCCAATTATGAAGTTGCTTTTGATGGGAAAGGGAAAAAAGTTAACCGCATTTCGAGAGATATTTTGTTTATCGAAAGGAATTTGGATTTCCTTAAGCCCGGAGGTAGAATGGCTATTGTTCTTCCGCAAGGCAGGTTTAATAATACAAGTGATGAGAAAATCAGAAATTTCATTATGGAGAAAGCAAGATTAATTGCAGTTGTCGGGTTGGACGGAAATACTTTCAAGCCGCATACAGGCACGAAAACTTCTGTTCTTTTCGTTCAGAAATGGGATGATACGATTAATCCGAAAGTAGATGATTATGAAGTATTTATGGCTGTAAGCGAATGCACCGGTAAAGATAATTCCGGACTCGAAATTTACGAAACTTATGAGAATGGCGAAAGAAAATTAGATGAACATAATCATTTAATCCAAAAGCACGACCTGAAGGAAATTGCAGATGCTTTTGAAAAGTGGGCAAAAGAACAGAAATTAAGTTTTTGGAAATAATTAATGAGTTTTTTATGAATCAGGATGAACAATTTATTGGCTATTTGAAATATACGGGTAAATCTGTTGAAGATGGATTATTGGATATTCGTAAATCTGCAGAAGCACTTTTAGGGTTTGATGAAATTTTAAGATACTTTCTTTTGAAAGAAGATCCTAGTCTTACCAAGATAGATTTTGAAATCCCTATAAGAATCAGGAAAGGATCATGGGATGCATTAATTCCTGATATAATAGAAAAAATATTATCACCAGAGGGAATACTTTATCTTTATGCTGCAAATACAATAAGAAAAGCCGCAAATGACGGATTTTTTGAAACTGGTATTGTCAAGGATGTTAAAAAAACTTTTCAAAACGCTTTAATTGCAATTCAATGGTCCATTAAATTGGCTACTCATATTGGAAGTTTTGTGAAAAGCAAATTTGATAATGTTAGAATATTTAAAGAAAACAATGAAACATATTTAGAAATCCTTAATCAAAATAATGAAAAATTAAAAGTTCCAAAAAAATATGCAGATCTTTATGCGAATTGTCCAGAAAATCTTTTTTCAAAAAATGCGAAAATAATTGAAAAAGATAGAATCTTAGAATTTGGTATTTTTGAAGATGGGCAAGAAAAAAAGGTAACAGTATCTGAAAAGGAAAAATACATTTTTTATACACAAGATGATGGCGAAGAAATTGTTCTACCTGAATTAAAACATGGTCAATATGTTGAATTAGAAGGAGAAATAACAAGAGCAACAGAAAATACTAATACGATTGGATTTCGTTATAAAGAACACACTTTGTTTTGTAAACCAGAAAAAGGAAGCATAGCCAAATTTAAGAATAAAATTATTTCGAGCGAAATTGGACATTTATTCCCAAAAGTAAAAATTTTAGGGCAAGTAGATAGAGCAGACAAGAATGGAGAATTTAAAGAAAAAAAACCTCAAATAATTTTCACAGAAATAAAACCTTTAAAGAATGTAGAAAATGATCCTTCTCTTTTTAATTTAAAAAACTAACTTATGGCACAAATAAGCTACATAAAATATACAGATGTCCTTGAAGCTCGCAGATACGATGCAGATTTTTTTATGCCTGTTTTCTTAGAAATGGATAAAAGAATAAGAAGTGGAATATCGCTCATCAATATTGCAAAAACTGTGGATTTACAATCTAACGGGGCATTTGCAGATATTTTTGCAACCTTAAATGATGGAAATAAAAAAGTTATTCCTTACATAAGATCATCAAATGTTGGAGATTTCTTTCTTAATAAAACAGACTTAGAATTTATATCAAAAGAGGCACATAGTAAGCTTAAAAAAACTCATACAGAAAACCAAGATGTCTTAATGGCTAGAAAAGGAAAGATAGGTGGTGCAACGATTATTTTCCCTGAAGACATGGATCTAAACACAAATGATAATGTAGTAAATATTAAAGTTATTGATGAAAGATTTAATCCATTCTTTGTAACAACATTTCTAAACTCAAAGTATGGTTTATTGCAGGTAAATAGATTTGCAACTGGAAATGTTCAACCATGGCTAAGCATGTATCAAGTGAGGATATTAAAAATTCCTCTACTGCCTGAACTCTTCCAACTCCAAATCGAACAAATCGTAAAATCAGCTCATCAAAAACAAACTCAATCTAAAAAATTATACAAAGAAGCTGAAGAAATACTTCTCAGGGAACTTGGGCTTTTGGATTATGAAGTTAAGCACTCCCTTTGGTTTACAACTACAAAAAAAGAAATTGATAATGCCAAAAGATATGACAGCGAATATTTTCAACCGAAATATGATGCAATTATAAAGAAAATAGAAAAATATGAGGGCGGCTGGGATTTGGTGAAAGAATCAGTTAATTTTAAAGATAAGAACTATAATCCTAAATTAGACAGAAAATATAAATACTTAGCCCTTTCTAATATTTCATCTCAAGGTTATGTACAGGATTTTCAAGAAGAATTTGGAAAGGATTTACCTACAAGAGCCAGAAGAAAAATAAATACTGGCGATTTAATTATTTCTTCAATAGAAGGTTCCTTATCTTCTTGTGCTTTGATTGAACAAGAATTTGATAATTCAATCTGTTCTACAGGATTTTTTGTAATTAATTCAGATAAAATTAATTCTGAAACTTTACTCATACTTTTTAAATCAGATATTATTCAAGAATTGTTACAAAGAGGTTCAAAAGGAACAATTTTGACTGCTATTTCAAAAACTGAATTAGAAAGCATTAAAATTCCATTAATTAATGAAGAAATCCAAAAGGAAATTGCAGAGAAAATTCAGGTAAGTCATAAACTCCGTAAAGAAAGCAAAGAACTTTTAGAAAAAGCCAAAAAAGCTGTTGAAATTGCAATTGAAGAAAACGAAGCAACTGCTATGGAATATTTGAAATAAATACATGGATTCTTCGCTTCGCTCAGAAGGACAAGAAAAAGACGCCAACCATGGCGTCTCTACAAAATACAAAAACCCCCTAACCTCCAACCCCGAGCACCGAAGAAGAAATCAAGATAGTGGAGGGATAGGGATTTGCCTTTCTTCCCCCTCTATCAAGAGGGGGCTAGGGGGTGTGTCGAACCAAATATAATAATCAATGAAAGTATAC
>MHAC01000050.1:0-6402 GCA_001804565.1 Ignavibacteria bacterium GWF2_33_9
ATTTACGAAAAACAACTAAATAATAAACAACAGATCTAAATTATTTTTCCAAAATTGCAGTTCTCATATATACTAAACAAAAAAATTGGCCAAAAAGTACACTTGAGGTAAAAAAAATAATATTGAAAATTGTCCAAAAGGGGTCAAGACGTAGCATGCTACGTCTCTACGAACAAAATTAAATATTCACTATTTCTAGTACCTCCAGGCAGTTCAGAATGATATTCAAAAAAAGTACCTCTCCTTTAGGAGAGGGATTTAGGGAGAGGTCGAATTTTATAACAGATTAGATTTCCGTTTAAAGCACGGAATGACAAAAGAAGTTCGAATAATATAATTAGTTAAGATTATTTCCCTAGAAAATACGTATGTATTGATTCAGCATCTTTTTGATTTAAAATATCTGCAATTGCTTCGGGAGATGATTCCCTGATTTTTTTTACAGAACCGAAATGCTTAATTAATTTAGTTGCTTTTTTCTCGCCGATTCCCGGGATTTCAGTTAATTGTGTCTGAATTGTCCTCTTCTCACGTAACTGGCGATGGAAAGTAATTGCGAATCTATGAGCTTCATCACGGATTTGCTGTAAAATACGAAGTCCTGATGAGGCTTTTGGCAGCAAGATTGAGTCAGATTGTCCCGGGAAATATACTTCTTCCAAACGCTTTGCTAATCCAATAACTGTTACTTTGCTCAGTATTTCTAACTCCTCCAGGACTTCAACTGCTGCGGATAATTGACCTTTCCCGCCATCAATCACAATTAAATCAGGCATTGGAGTCTTTTCAGCCAGCACACGTGAATATCGGCGGCGAACAACTTCAGCCATAGTCGCAAAATCATCATTTTTGCCGACAGTTTCATTTTTGAATTTACGGTAATCTGACTTTTTAGGCTTGCCATTTTCGAAGCATACCATTGAGGAGACCAAATCTGTGCCCTGAATATGCGAATTGTCGAAACATTCGATTCGTAAGGGCGGCTTTTGCATACGTAAATCACGCTGCAAGGCCTGTACCATTTGCGGAACAACTTTATCCCGATTTTCCAATGATGCAATATGGTCCCGCAAAATCAGTTCTGCATTGGAATTTGCCATTTCCACCAATTTCCTTTTATCGCCTAGCTGTGGGATGATAATAGAAACTGACTGCTTGAATTTTTTTTGCAGCCAGTCAGTGATATATTCCAAATCAATAGGTTCTTCAGTAAGATATATCTCCTTTGGCAGAAAATCTGAGCTAAGATACCATTTTTCGAGTGTAATACCTATTATTTCATTATTTTCTGAATTTAGATGATTTTTAATAATAAAATGTTTTCTGCCGATGATTTTTCCTTCTCGTACCATGAAAATAACTGTGCAGACTAAATCATCAACACGTGCCAGACCAAAAATATCTCTGTCTTTCAAATCATTCGAGACAATTTTCTGTCGGGAAGTAAATTCCTGTAATTTCAGCAATTTCTCTTTGATTATTCCTGCTTCTTCGAACTTCATTTCCTCAGAAAGTGTGAGCATTTGTTTTTGAAGAATTAATTCCAAATCTTTAGTCTTTCCGTTTAAAATTTGAATTGCTTTCTTGATATTATCATTGTAATACACTTTGGTAATATATCCAACGCATGGTCCTTCGCATTTATGGATATGATAATCCAGGCATACACGGAATTTCTTCTTTGCAATTGATTCTTCTGTTAATTTCAGATTGCATGTTCTAATATTGAATATTGTTCGAATCAGCCTAATCATCATATTCATCGAACGTACATCAGTATATGGACCAAAATACTTTCCTCCATCCTTATATTTTTTTCGGGTGGAAAATATTTTAGGGAATTCATCATTAGTAATTTTAATATATGGGAAAGTTTTATCATCCCTCAATAAAATATTATATTTAGGCTTATTTTGCTTTATTAAATTATCTTCGAGAATGAAAGCTTCGTCTTCGGTGTCGACTATTATATAATCAAATGAGTAAATATGACTGATCATTGCTTTTGTCTTGGCATCGACAATTCTACCTTGCTGAAAATACGAACGGATGCGGTTTTTCAGATTTTTAGCTTTACCCACGTAAATGATTTTACCGTTTTTGTCTTTATGCAAATATACGCCCGGTTTGGAGGGTAATTCAGCAAGCTTAATCCAAATGGATTCCGGCAATTCTTCATTCACCTGAATATTTTCGGAGAGGAGGACTTGTTTGATATTATTAGGAATTTCCATTTGAAAAATGTCCATAATTCAAGTAGATTATATGTTACGCCATTTTGGAATTTTGATTTCCGGCTTTTCGAGATAAATTTTACCTTCCAGTTCAATCAAATTAAAAGTTTGAATGGAGCCTACACCCTGATTGGGATTGGTATTTTCACCGGTAGCAAGAAAATAAGTCCAGCCATGCAAAGGGCACATAACTTTATCGTTTTCTCTGATGAAACCTTCGAATATCTTTTCCTGATGGCGATGAGGACATATATTGGAAACTGCATAAGTTTTCCCGTTCACAAGGAAAACTGCAATTTGATACTCGAAATCATCACCAAGGACAACTCGTACACCTTTTTTCTCAGATAATTTGTCTCTGTCGAGTATTTCCCAATACTCTGTGCCATTTATCTTTTTTTTGGGAAAATGAAAGAAATCACTCATATCAGATTCCAAAATACATTCTGAAAAGAGTGCCGGAATGGTTAGTAGTAATTTCAAATTCATCTGCAAGAGATTGCATAATGAAAATACCTCTACCACTATCTTTCAGCAAATTTTCTTCATCAGTGCAATCAGCAATATTTTGTGGGTCAAAACCTTTACCTTCATCCTGAATAAATACTTCTATTCCACTCTCGGAGGCATAAACGTCAAATTTTACGAATTTATTACTGTCATAACTATTCCCATGCGAAATAGCATTATTTACAGCTTCGGTTATTGCGATAAGTATATTATAATACTTATCCAGCGAAATCACATATTTATCTCGAATATGTTCAATAACGCTTTCTGCAAGGTCAAGAGAACTTTGTCTGCTTGGCAAAGTTAATATTTCGTGGAAATCATATTTCAGCATTTAAAATTGTAAATTAACGTTTATCGATAAATTTGTAATTTGGTTTTTAATCCGTGATTTAATCGTTTGGAACTCATACCAACCTAAAATTGACATATTCCAATTACCATAGACGTAATTAATTGAAATTTCAGGTGAGAAAGATTCCAAATTATATTCTATTTGACTATTATTGTTCAATCTTATTTGAGTATAACGATAATAATTTCCTCCAACACCAATCCACACATTCTTAGCATAATCCTTTCTGAAAATGGATTTGACGTAAATTTCATAATTACTCGTTTGGGGAGATTCACTGAAATCACTCCAGTAAAGTATCCCTCTTTCATTGTATTTTGCCTTCCAAATATTGTGCCAAGAATATTTATCATTGAAATTATACATTAATGAATCCGAATAAAGTACTTGGCGAAAACTGAAGCTATTTATTGAACTGTTCATTGCAGCAAAATCGTAAACTGTATAATTAGCGAGCACTTCGAACCTTGGATTCCATGTTAATTTTGAGGTTCTCAATGTGATTTCCGGTGAAAATCTATACACTTTATTCCAATTATTCAGCGAACTTCTTTCTGAAAAAATATACACTAAGTGATTTTGACGATTTTCGAATGTGAGTGTAAAATTCATTTGCCTTGAAAACCTATGGAAAAATCTTAGGTTATAGATATTTATTAATTCATCTCTATCATCAAAATTGTAATCGGAAGGAGTATCGTACCGCAATAATTGTGAGAAATAAGTTCCAATAATATATGTAGTTGAATTCAGATTATACTGTGTTTGCGAAAAAATATTAACTCTGCCTGAATTATAATCCCTCTGAGATTCGAATAACTGATACTTTGCAAGTTCAATATCCGAAAAATTTTTGGTGAGATTATTCTTCTCATTATGTGAGGCAAATCCAAGGGTTAATTTTTGATGTAATTTCCCTATATCAATAAATAATCCGGTATTCCCGTATAGCTCCGTCTGTTCAATGTTTCTGTTGAATGAAGAATAGGGGATTTCAGAAATTTCTTGTTTGTAATTTCTGTCAACATTCAAAATTTGCATCCGCAAATCCAGGTTCAGATTTACTGCATCGGACAATTTATAGTTCATCAAAAAATTACCTGATATATTATTTTCATTCCTAATTTCAATCGGTAAAATTCCATTTTTTATCTGATATCCCAACAGATTATTTTGCAAATTTCTATAATTTAAAGTGAATGATAAATCCGATTCATCTCCGAAAATATTTTTCAAAAATGCATTTGCATTAATATCCCTATTTTTCCTGCCATCATTCAAATTGATAAAATTACTATGGAGATTTGAATTGAAATTTATATTATCAAATTCATTCAGATTAAAATTACCGTTTAACTGATAAATTGCTCCTTGGGATTTCAGATCCAATTGATTATTATTTTCCATTCCGAAAAGAGCATCCAGATTAAATTCATTAAATGGAGAGTAAGACAAACCTGCAAGTCCGTTCAGCCGCATTAATTGATTTAAACCGATATTACGACTATCTGATGTGAATTGCCAATTTTGCTTTACGAGGGCTTTCACACTTTTATGCAAGGGAATTTCGTAGCCAAAGTACCAATTTTCATCATCTCTTGTGGGATTTTCTGCAATTCGAAGATATGAACCTTGATAGTTCTGATGTATAGTAAATATACCGAAGGCAGTTGGTAATTTCAAATTTGCCTGATTCGTAAATATATAGGTGTAAACGTACTTTGTAAACAAGGTGCTAATATAATTCGCATTTTCATTTTGCAAATATGATAAATCTGTTTGTGTTTTTAAAGAATCGGTTGGAATAGAAATTTCATCAGCATGTAAACCTGTTAAATTTCCATTAAGAAATATGAACATAGTAAAAGTCAATATACTCAGCCGATTTTTCAATTTTCACCTATTTGAATCGGAATGCTTGTAAAGGATTCATTTTTGCTGCAACAATAGCAGGAATTAGCGTTGCCAAAAATGAAAGGACAAATGATATGATAATAACCAGTATATATTGCATCAGATTGATTTCAATCGGAAGCACGTCTAGGAAGTAGATATCACCGTTCAATCGTACTAATTCGAATGTCTGCTGTAGAATACTGAATATTAGTGCAATACCCGAACCAATTAGTGAACCTTTGAGGCCAATCATTACGCCTAACCTGATGAAAATCTTTATTATTTCACTTTTTTGCATTCCCATTGCCCTCAAAATTGCAATTGAATGTACTTTTTCGATGACTAAAATTAGCAAAGTGGTAATGATATTAAAAGCAGCGATGATGATGATTAATCCTAAAATAATCGGGATAGGTTCTTTCTGCAGTTCAATCCAGGAAAAAATCGACTGATGCAAATCGAATACAGTTTGTGCAAAAATGGGATAACCAAGAAATTTCTCCATTTGTCTGGAAATATAATTTGCTTGAGTAACATCATTCAGCATAATTTCCAAATGAGTTGCCTGGTTATCTGTCAAACCCGTGATTTCTTCAGCATCTTTATAACTGATATAGCAAATTATATCATCGTATTGGGCCATTTTAGATTCAAAAACACCGCTAATTGTGAATCTCTTTGCTTTATAAGAAAAATCGTTGATATTTTCACCTGATTTAAGCGAAAAGAGAAGTACCGACTCACCAACTTTCACATTCATTTTTTTTGCTAATCTTTTGCCGAGGATAATTTTATTTTTACCGGACAGGTCAAATTTTCCCGTTTGAATATCATCTTTCAGATTAAGAATATTGTAATTTTCAGGAATTCCACGAAAGAAAATTCCTTCTGTTGCTTCGTCTGACTTTATTAATGCTTCATTTTGAATTATGGGCTGAACATTTGTTACATTATTAAAATGACTATTAATCTTTTCTATATTTTCATCTACATTAATTGGATTGCGATTGAAATTTTGCAGTAAAATATGAGATGTAAATTTGATGGCATTACCTCTCAGTTCTTTATCGTAACCATCCAAAACGGATAGCGAAATAATAAGGGCCAAAGCTCCGATTGCAATACTAACAATAGAAAAATATTTTGCAAAATTCAGAAATTTCTTATTTTCAGTATCCCAAAATTTTGAGGAAATAAATTTTGATAGTTTCATAGATTTAATTTTCGTCATAAGAATTTAGAACTTTGTGCAATTTCCTTTGTATCTTAACGATTAATTCATTTGGTTTTCTCACAATTACCGCATCGCTCCAACTCATAATCCAGGAAATAAAATCGGGAACAATTGGAACAGTCATTATTAGTAGTAAATTCCCATTTGGTAATTCTTCAAATTTCTGAGAAACA
>MHAC01000050.1:6416-14923 GCA_001804565.1 Ignavibacteria bacterium GWF2_33_9
TTAAATTTCTACTTCTACTTGCTCACCCCAGTAAACTCCAAACCTGCCTTTTGCCCATTCATTATAATTGAATTCAGGTTTATCAGGCAGTTTATTCTCTGTTTCCTGAATTTCAACAATTCTTTGTAGAGATAGTACTATGTATGCCTCATGTTTGATATTATATACAATAACATACAACATTTCCGAATTGGTGAAAAACATTTCGAATACTACTTCCATTTCTTTAGTGGAATTGGTTTCATAGTGTTCATATTCCACCCGGACTACTTTCTTTTCCCTGATTAAACGAATTACCTTGCGAATTAAAGGATCAAAATCGGAATAATCAAAATATCCTATATTTTTGTCATTGAATAACACATCATTCGAGATAATATCATCCGGAGCCATTTTTTCAATCTTTTCAGTAAGAATATTCACCTGCTCTTCTATGATTGTTCCTTTGAATAGTTTCAAATATGCTTTGAGGAAATAAATTGATAACAATTCATTTGCACTCAGATAACTTCCTTTATTAGTTAGAAATCTTCTAGGTATTTTCCATAAATTCTGCCTGCCTTTTTTACTATCTTCCAAAGTAGGAATTATCTCCTGAATTAATCTTAGATCCCTTTGGATAGTTCTGGTAGTCAAAGTTGAATATTCTTTCACAAAATGCTCGTGAAGACCTTTAACGGTTAGAGTTTTTCCTTGCATTAACTGATTTGTAATGTAAGTAACTCTGCGTGCTTGCAAATTATTTTCCTGTTCTTTTCCCATTTTTTTGTTTCCTCATTTTGAAGGACTCACTAGGTCGCAAAGTTAACTAATTTTGTATAATTAACAATTATCTATTTAAAAAAAAGTGTTTTTTTTTATCAAGATAGTTTCATTTTTTAATAAAGGAAAAAAACAATGGAATATTCAATTCATAACTTAATCGGAGAAGTCACTTTTGGTGAAATGCAAAATTTCAGTAACCTGACAGTTTTCCCTACTTTTTACAATGTTGATAACAAAGTTAGTTATCTATCTTTAAATATTGCATTGGATAATGGTTACGTGAAAATTGGAGAAGTAAGTGAATCCGGTACGGTGAATAATTTGTATGTTGAAAATTTATCTGAACATTATATTTTACTCTTGGATGGAGAAGAATTAATCGGAGCAAAACAAAACAGAGTCTTGAACAGCACAATTTTACTGGACAAGAAAAGTAAAACTGAAATTCCCGTGAGTTGTGTTGAATCAGGTCGGTGGAGTTATCAGTCAAAACATTTTTCTTCATCTGATAGAATTATGTCTTCGAAAAGTAAATCAAGAAAAATGCAGGACGTGAACTTGAATTTCGAAAGGAATGAAGGTTATCTTAAATTTCAGGCAGACCAGAGAAGAGTGTGGAATAGTGTAGATGAATTACTGAATACAAGGAAGGCTTTCTCTAGTTCTTCCGCAATGAGCGATGCTTTCGAAAGCTCAAGAGATAAAATGGAAGATTATCTAAAAAGTTTCAAATATCTTGAAAATCAGTCCGGTTTTGTTATTGCAATCAATAATAAAATTATTGGGTTTGAGTACATCTCTGACCCGCAGATTTTCTCAATATATTTCAAAAAGTTACTCAGAGGCTATGTTATTGATGCCTTAGATAATCAAAAGAAAAATGCTGCAATAATCACAACTGAACAAGCAAGAAATTTTATAATGAGCGTGAAGGATGCAAAGCAATTTAATGATAAATCTATCGGACTTGGTAATTCATTCCGTTTTACCGGAGAGAATTGTATAGCAGCATCACTTATAGAAAAAGATGAAGTTATTCATTATTCACAATTATATAAAGATACAGCAGATATAGAACCAGAAGAACAATATGGCGGCCAATCCACAATTAGACGCAGACATGGAGATGGATTTAGCTCCCGTGATTAATATAAAGGAATTGAATAAAACTTTAATATTTCAAACCACTTTTTCCAATTAACTTTGATTGAAAGCTACGAATTTTTTTTGTGGGATATTAGTCTGCATGCACAGAACTAAAATGACAAATGTTGAATAGACCTGCAGTAAAGGGGAAAAAGCTCCAAATCATTGAAATTATTCCGAATAGAATGTCATTAAAAGTATATCCGATTACTAAGAAAATAATACCGGCAAGAATACGGAAAAGTCGTCACGAGCCACCGTTAAGGAAGAGAGAGAAACCCGATTTGTTGAAATTTTCTGATAAACTGCTCATTTCTAATCTCCTGATAAATAATAATTTAAAACGTAAAGAAACGATTATTAGCGTAAAGGAATAGGAAAGAAAGGAAATGATTTTAAAAATGAATTTTTTCAAATAAAAATATTTCTAATATATTATACGTTATTTACAATATTGTATGTAATTTTGTGAAAAAAAATATTAAATAAATTTCCTCAAATACTATGAATATTCTAAAAAAAGAATTTGAATATTATTTAAAAGAACAAGAAAATTTTGTAAAACAATATCTTGGCAAATTTCTTGTAATAAAAGATGAAGAAATAGTTGGGATTTATAATACTGAATTACAAGCTTATTCTGAATCAATAAAAAAGTTTGAATTAGGAACTTTTTTAATTCAAGAATGTCAGCCTGGAGAAGAAAATTTCACACAAACGTTTCGATCAAGAGTAATATTCTAATATGGTAAACCGAGCTTTTACTACTCTTTATAATAGGGTTATTAGTGAAATTATAACTGATGCTCATGTTACTTACCCTCTTAAAGAAAATGAAGAACTTAATCCTAATATCTTATTTGCATGTAAAGCTCTTTGGGACACTGGGGCAACTCATAGTGTGATAAGAGAAGGTTTTGCAAATGATCATCATTTCGTTCCAACTGGACAAACAAAAGTTAATGGAGTTGGAGGTGAGCATACTTGTAATACATATTTAGTTAGTATTGGTTTACCAAATAAGGTAATGATCCCAAATATAAGAGTTACAGAATGCAAAGATACAATTCCAAATAAATTCGATATAATAATAGGAATGGACATAATTAGCCGTTGTGATTTTACAATTACCAATAAAAATAATGTTTCAAAATTATCTGTGCTAATGCCCTCAATCCATGATACAGATTATGTTAAAGAATTGGAAGTTATCAATAAACAAAAAATGAAAAATATTGGTAGAAACGAACTTTGTCCATGCGGAAGTGGTAATAAATATAAAAATTGTCATGGAAAAAACTAATCAGATCACAAAAATCCCCATGGAACAACTTTATTTCGGTGATAACCTCAACATAATGAAAAGACTCCTGAAGGATTATCCTGATGGATTTATTGATACCGAAGTAGGTTTGTTTGGAACTTTTTCTTGTTTTGTTTTTCCTGATTTGTTTGTGAATAGAATGATAAATGAGATATAATGGATAATTTTATTTCAAATTTAGCGATCGATAGAGAATTAAGAAATGGTTTTAATTGTATTAAGCTCGGACTTGTCCAATTTTCAAGATTTAATTCTTCGTATCAGGAATTATTTGCACCTTTTCTTTTGTTATCAGTCGGAATCGAAAGAATTTTAAAAATTTTATATATTTTAAATAATTACAACATTAATGGTGAATTCCCAAAGAAGGAGGAATTGCGTAACCTAGGTCATAAATTGGATGTATTAATCAATATTTTTGTTGAAACTTGTTCAAGTTATGAATTGTATAGAATTGCTCCGGCGAGGATAAGCGATCTCGATTTTTTAAATAACAATTCTGATTTTAAGGAAATTATCAAAATTTTAACACATTTTTCCTCAGAAAAGGGAAGGTATCATAATTTAAATTTATTAAATGATGAAGAATTATATTGGGAAAGTCCAGAGAATTTAAATTCAAGATTTCTAAATCAAAAATTCGAAAATAGAAAAGATATTATGGATATGATAAATAATCCTCCTTATAATACAGATATGCTTTACATCGAATTCAATAAAATTGTTATAAGTTCAATTCAAAGATTTTGTCGTATTTTATGTTTTGGTTTCACTCAAGGAGCTTACGGAGATTTAGCAAGACAAAAAAGTGCTTTTTATGTTGGTGAATTTCTTTCAATAAAGGATGAAGATTTGCATAAAATAAATTTTAAAATATAAGTATTCCTAATTAGATGTATTTGTTGTTAATTTTATTAAGTATATCCTGAAAGCAAATTGCTTTCGAATATTATAAATTAATTTAAAGGTGTTCTATGAAAAAACCTATTTACAACAATTGGGAAATTATGCAAAGAAACATAATTTTAAGATATAAAATGGAGTTTATATGGATTTAATTGATTCCTTAAAGAATTTGTCTCAAAAAATTACTAAGTTGAAAGAATCTGTTACAACAGAGGAAGCAACTAAGAACGCCTTTATAATGCCTTTTATCGCTGCCCTTGGCTACGACGTTTTTAATCCAAACGAAGTCGTCCCAGAGTATACTGCCGATGTTGGAATTAAGAAGGGAGAACGAATTGACTATGCCATTTTAAAAGATGATTGCCCTATCATACTAATCGAATGCAAAAAAGTAGCTGTTGAATTATTATCGGAACATTCTTCTCAACTTTACAGATATTTTGCAACTGATTCAAAAATTAGAATTGGTGTTCTGACAAACGGAATTGACTATCAATTTTATTCTGATTTGGATGAACTTCACGTTATGGATAAAAAACCATTTTTTGAATTTAACTTATTAAACTTCCCCGATTCTGTTGCCAATGAATTAAAGAAATTCAGCAAGTCTTCTTTTGATATTGATAAGATTTTGAATACAGCCAGCGATCTTAAATACATGAAAGATACAAAAAAGGTTCTTCAGGAATTATGGAATGATCCAAAAGAAGAATTTGTTAAGTTTATAGCAGGTCAAGTTTATTCAGGAGTTAGGACAAAAAACTTTTTGTCTCAATTTTCCGAGATTTTAAAAAAGGCGCTAAAAGAATTCATTCACGACGAAATCAACAAAAGATTGAATGCCGTTATTAATATACCTGCCGACGATACTATCAACGAACCAATAATTGTCGAAGAAAAACCAGAGATTGTAACTACAGAAGAAGAACTGGAGATATTCTATACAACGAGAGCTATATTAAGCGATATTGTTGAACCAACAAGGGTGTTCATCAAGGATTTTAAAAACTTCTGTAATTATTGTCTCGATGATTCTTCGCAAAAAACGCTTGTGAGAGCATACTTTAATAATGAGAAAAAATTCTTAGGATTTTTTGACGAAAATAAAAAAGAACAAAAAGTTCAAATAAACTCTATGAGTGATATTTTTCAACATAAAGACAAATTAATCGAAACTTGTAAAAGATATTTATAACAAATCAAAGCCGGCTTCGGTCGGCTTTTATGATTTTCTGTTGAGAACTCCAAATTGTTTTATTTAAACTCAAAGACAGTTGTCATTACAGGTTTGTTATTTTCGTCAAAATAGATTTGTTCTTTCAGATTCCCAAATGCGTCGTATTTATATCCTTTCACGAATTTGAATCCATCAACCCCGATTCTTGTTTCCTTTGCAATTCTGCCTTTCACGTCATAAACGTACTCATATTTTACGGTATCGGGCGGGGCAGCACTTTCTTCGGTTTTTACTTCTGACTTATTTTCATTATTTTCCAGATTTTGCTCCGATGAAGCGGAAACGGAAACGTTACTGCTCCTTACTGCTATTTCCGCAATTTTATTCCCATGTGCATCGTTTATATATTTCGTAGTGCCTTTGTAAAATTCATTCTCTCCAATTTTTACTTCGTGAGTTTCCTCAATCATAAAATCATTCTTATCGTAAACATAAGAGCCCCTTTCGGTTACTTCGCCTTTGGCATTGTAGGTTACGTTCCCGATAAGATTAGTTTTATCATCGTAAGAATAGGTGAACTTTGTACTAACCTTGCCCGTTTTATCGAAATAAACTGATTCGCTCAGAAGTCCGGCGGTATTGTACTTGTTTTCGACTTTGTTTTTGGAAGAAATTTTATTATTTTCATAATAAATCAGTTCAATCTGATTGCCATGGGCATCGAAATTTTGGGCATAGGACATTTCACCGTTTTTCAAAACGATTTTACCCGGTTTGTAGCGATATTCGGTAACGGTACAGCTTTTAAAGCCGCCTTTCACCTGCGGCTGATATGGTTTAGCGAAGATATTATACTGAAATAGCACCATTATGCTAATCAGCAAAGAAAGATTAATTAGTTTATTCATTTCTTTCCTTGTAAATATAGCAAGTATTTTTAAGTAAGTTTTTAGATATTTCAAATCTTTCCGTTTCATTTAGTATGTTGAATGTTCGGCTCATCAGCCCGAATCCTTCGTCATAGCCAATCAATGGGGTTGCTGCAAAATTAATTGTTTCCAGAGCCAATTCCCGCAGGTGAACGCACCCATCACTGCCTCCGATTCTATGGGAAACTTGTTTGGTTATACCTCGCTCAATTTTCAGACCAACCATAAGTTCTGCTTTTCCCGAAATATCCGGACATTTTTTATGAGGATGGTTTGCAAATTCGCTTTTTGCGAAGACAATTGTCTTGGTTTGTGGTTCAATATGTAAATTGAGACGTATTAAATGATAAGGGTCCAGCAAAGTTGCTTCGAGCATCAAATTGCCGTTTTCGAGTTCGAACGCCTCTATTCCGATATCTCTTTTGGATACAAGGTGTTTTATCTTAAAATTTTCCATTATTAATTTCTCTGTATTTACATTTTCACAAACTTACTAACTTTCTCACCAATTTTCACAAAATACACTCCAGCCGGAAGCGACGAAATATCTATCCGTAGGGGCAATTCATGAATTGCCCCTACAATTAGGGCAGGTTCCCCAAAGATATCGAAAATCTTGATTTCCTTCAGAACTCCCCCTAACCCCCTCTTTTCAAGAGGGGGAATAGTCAAGGTGATATAATCCGTTGCAGGATTCGGATATATCCCCATATCTGTATTACTTGATTCTCCCTTTTCCTTTATATCCGTATAATTATCAGTGCGGTAAATTCCGTTATACCAAGTGCCCAGAAATGCTGTTTTCTCATCAATAAATAAAATATCTGATACATAAACTTTTCCCAAAATCCCTTGGTCCATCCGTTTCCAATTTACTCCATTATCCTTGGAAATGTATAACTTCCCATCATAAGTATAATAAATATTATCTTCTTTATCGAAGAAAATATTGCCTATGGCGGTAAGTGGATAAACCGGTATACTGCTAAAGGATTTACCTAAATTCGTTGAATATAAAATACATGGCTTTTCTGCACAAGGGATATACATATCACCTTTGCTATTAAACTTCACGCTAATGCAACTTATATCAGTAAATCCGGTATTTAATCTATCAAAACTCTCTCCTCTATCTTCTGAGAAGTAAATATATCCGTCTTCAAGAGTAATGAATACATTTTTTTCGCCATAAGTACTTATTGATATAATTCTGCCAGCAAAATATGTTGTAATTGTCCATGTTTTTCCATTATCATCAGAATAGTAAAAAGCATTCGCACCTGCAAAAAGACGCCCATCATCCATTTCTGCAATATGTAGAGCTCTGTAATCGGATAATTTCATATCACTTGAATTCCAACTTGCTCCATAATCAGTTGAAATTAATAATCCTGAAAGTTCCCACTCTGAAAAATAAAAGTAATAACTTAGATAATAATTCCCTGATTTTGAGCAAAATAAATCTCCACCATCAAGACCATCAATAGGTGTGTTCATGAGGTTCCATGTTAAACCCAAATCTGAAGTTTTATATAATTTATTTACTGAAGATACTATTAAATCACCTTTATTATCAATTCTAAAACTCTTTGTTGAACGACTATTTATTTTAATAGGAGATTGTCTGATTGTAAATGTGTTTGTACTGAGTTTATACCGAATAATTTTATTTTCTCCAATGAAAATATCGAACTCCGAATCAATCTCAACTATACCTCCTGGCAAATAAGGGAAATTGTCTTTAATGATTTCCCAATTATAACCACCATCATTGGACTTGCGAATTTTATTCTCGCAAAATAAATAATAATCTCCGGCATTATCTAAATAAATTCTATAAGGAAGACTGTAGAAAGGATACCCTAATGTTCGGATTGTCCAAGTTGTGTCAATTTTTTTGAAAATCACAATTTCGTTTTCCGAACATAAGAAAAAGAAATTATCAAATTTCTTATTATATGCTTGGTAAGCAGGTCTTTGGGAATAAAATAAATCATTTGTATAAAGTACCTCCCATGTATTTCCAAAATCTTTTGTAACAGAAAACTGATTACCCTTATACCTGTAATAGAGATTATTCGAATCGATTAAAGTAGGATAAGCTTTTGGTTTTGTCCAAGTTAAACCTTTATCTGTGGACATCAAATTCCCATATCCTACAATATAAATAAAAATATTGGACAAAGAATCAAGTCTGATGCTATTTATTTCGCCATCATCATTGGTGCTGTCATTGTCTCTAATTTGACTTATTAATGTG
>MHAC01000050.1:14939-27003 GCA_001804565.1 Ignavibacteria bacterium GWF2_33_9
AGTATAATTCTCCTTGGCCATTGCCAATATAAAATGTACTGTCAGAACCTATTTTAAATGAATAAGCATTTTCGTTAATTATTTCCCAAGTAATTCCTTCATCAGTTGAACGTAGCAATTTGTCTGGATAAATGGAAGAATAATAATAACCTTGATAATCTTTACCCTGAAAATTAATAGAGCCTTTATAAGGATCATCTACTTTGACCCATTCAGTTTCTGCAGATAATAATTTCGGTAAAAATATCAATAATATAATAAGTAATTTTGTTTTCATTTTAATAGTACTTTTTAGATTTTCACAAATTTCTCTAACATATCGCCAATACGAACAAAATACACTCCTACAGGCAGGGAGGAAACATCTATCCTCAAATTCCCCTCCTTTGGAGGGGTGTCATCACGAAGTGATGACGGGGTGGTTAGCATTTCATTCCCAAATATATCATAAATCCGTATCTCTTCCGACACACCCCCTAGCCCCCTCTTGATAGAGGGGGAATCTATGAGGATATAGTCCTCTGCAGGATTGGGATAAACCGAATTGACTTTTTTTACTTCAATTGCCTTATCATCAAGACTTGTAAAGTTATCAGAGCGGAAAACCCCGTCAAATTGAGTACAAATATATGCTGTTTGATTATCATCGAAGAAAATATCATTAATCTCCATAGAATCCAATATACCTAAATTCATTTTCTTCCAAGTCTCTCCATTATCTTTTGAATAATAAATTTTGGTTGTATAATATGAATAAGTTGAAAAATATATATTATCTTCCTTATCTACCCTTAAAAAACCAACTGTACCAATCGAATCCGGCATAACATTTTTTAAGGTCCTTCCCAAATCAGTTGAGCGGTAAATTGCATCTCCACCCATATACCCGTCCATATTTATAAACATATCACCTTTTCTATTAAAGACTATGTCGTACCTGGGCATTTCACTTAACTCGATATTTAATCTTCTAAACGAAATTCCTTTATCCTCTGAAAAGTAAACTCCTGAACTGCCAACTCCAACAAGAACATAATTATCACCATATGTAGCTAGAGAACTAATATAATCGCCAAAACTATAAAACTTATTCCAGGTCTTTCCAAAATCATCTGAATAAAATAACTCATTTCCAGCTGCAAAAATTCTACCTTCATCGGATTCTGCAAATATGCAGGTTTGTCTTGTACCTAAGTCAAAGAAACATGTATCCCAAGTTTGTCCATTGTCAGATGAAATCAGAATTCCACCCTTAAGATTATAAATAGTTCCATTACTAACGAATATATTCCCAAACTTTGAGCAGAAAATAGTATTGTAATTATCAGTATTTCCGGGTATTTTTAATTGTTCCCAACTAAATCCTTTATTTGAAGTACGAAAGACTCCAATATCACTCTCCATGAATATATCGCCTTGTTTACTTTTACTTATACTGTAAGTTCTTGTGCAATTTAATCCATAATTTTTTAGATAAGAAGTATTGGAATTCATATCCCATTTTACAATGCCAAATCCGGACGTTGAGAAATAGTAAAAGTCACCCTTTTTAATAATTGAATTAATTGAATAAGGACAATCATTACCCTTACATTTCCAGGTGAAACCACCATCAGTTGAAACTCCAATTAGTTCATTATTGATTACATACATATCTCCGTTAGGTTCAATAAATGATATTCCCGGATAACCGATTGGGAAAAAGTTATAATTAGCTACCCATCCTGTATCGGTCTCTTTAAAAACAAATGTTTCATTTTCAGCGAAAAAGATTGTGAAAGTATTATGTACTTTATTATATACTTCAAACCTTGATCCATAAGTTCGAGGTACAAAATTAAAAATTAATGTGTCCCAAGTTATTCCCAAATCCTTGGACCTTAAAAAAGAATCGTGCTGGAATGAATAATACCAATTATTTGAATCAATCATAGAAATAAATTCTGTAGGTCTATACCATTTCTCGCCATTATTCAATGTCATTTCAGAGGCATATGATTCAGGACGAATAATAATTGCATTATTCGAATCAAAACATATCTCTCGGATTTCAGATCTATAATCCTTATAATGTCTATCCCTTATTCGTTTTACAAAGTTGAAATTCCTGTCATAGATAAATACTTCTTCGTAAATACTTCCCAATACATACGTGCTATCCTTTCGGAAAGCTATTGCGGATACCTCTTTGGAAAGACGTTCCCAGTTTTCTGCGGAATCTTTGGAACGGTAAAGATAATTATTTTCAGAAATTGCAAAGAGGTAGCCATTCCAATCCTGACCGATAAATTTCATCGAGCCGCCGAAAGGTCCATTCGTCTGCACCCAGTCAGATTGTGAGAGGATTATATAAGGAGATAGTATAAAACAAAATATTAAGACGAGATTTTTCATAATTACCTGAAAAATAATTATGCTAAATTAATCAAAATATTACAATATTATTCTTTTTATTACAGTATTTTACTTCTTTTGAACCAAAGATAAATACCGAGGGAAATTGCCGCCATTATTCCAAGTATTAAATAATAGCCGTTTTGCCACTCTAATTCGGGCATATTGGAGAAATTCATTCCATAAATCCCGACTATGAACGTTAAAGGCATGAAAAATGCGGCAAAAATCGTGAGAAGTTTCATCACGTCATTACTTTTCTTTGCTGTAATCGAAAGATACGTATTGAGGATATTATTTGCATCTTCGTAAATTTCTTCGTAAAGTAAAATAGAATGTATGATTGAATCCTTGATGTTCTGAAGCTTTGATTTGTTTTGGTCGAGAACACTCAACTGACCTAAGACGTTTTGGCTGAAAAGCATTAATTTACGGCAAATTCTCGCTTTAGATGTCTGATAATACAGATTTTCAAGTGAAATTGTACTTCTTCTCGGCAGAAAGATATTTTTTTCAATAGTATCAATCCATTCTGCCTGATTATTGAGCGGATGATTGAAGGAATTCACCATTGCGTCAATAATATCCAGCATAAGTTCTTCCGGATTTTCCTGACTTGCGGCAATGCTGTCCAAAAAATCAAATTTAGCACGGTGAATTGTAATTATCGTGGAACCATTAACGAAAAAAGCAATTTTATTGGAAAGTTCACCAATTGTTGCGACAAGTTTACTTTCTTCCACGGAATAAGCACGGAAAATCAAAAAAGTATAATCCTTCAATTTTTCGATTTTAGGTAAATGACCATGCTCCATGCTGTCGTAAAGCAAATTAGTGTCGAGTTTGTTCACAGCAACAAATTCCTTGATTTCCTCGCCGGTCGGCTTAGTGAAATCAATCCACTCGAAATGCTTAAATTTTGTTATTTTCATAAATTTAGATTCTTTATTCGAAATGGGTTTCTAATGCGTTAAGTATTCTGATTTCGCAAGGATTACACTAAATCCTTTAATTCATCTATAGTTAAATTAATTTTTTTTAGGATATTATGTAAAGTTCCCTTTTTAATTTCTTTATGATTGGGAACTATTACAGAAATTTTAATTTCAGGATTGTGAAGAAAAATATGACTTCCTTTTTGGTGGTCAACAATGAACCCCAATCTTCGTAGGGCTCTAACTAAATCATTACCGGAAAAAGTCTTACTCATAAAACAAGATCCAAACCATAAATTTTATAATTAGGTTTAGAATATATTTGATTTAGTTTTCCCATCCCTTCAAGGTAACAAATAATTGCTTCTTTAGCGTTGACTAATGCTTCTTCTTCTGTATCTCCTTGTGTGAAGCATCCATCCAATGCCGGAACAATTACGTTAAAACCTCCTTCTTCTGCTTCTTCGAGAACTACATTAAAGTGCATAACATTTCCCTATCTATATTATTATAAAAAGATATTATAAAAAACGTATCTTATTTTTTAATATTATAAATTAGTAAAATCAAATTGGTCAAGCGGCTACTTAATTTCATTCATACATTACATTTTCACAAACTTACTAACTTTCTCACCAATTTTCAAGAAATACACTCCAGTCGGAAGTGAGGAAATATCAATTCTTTGTAGAGATAATTTTTAAAAAAAACTCTTATTCAGTTTCTTTACTAATTTCTTTATCAATATCATATTTAATTTTATGTCTGTAATAATAATATGAGCGAAGGATATATCCACTCATATTATCAGCATTACAAACACCCTTTGTGTTGAAATAGAGCGACAATCTTGAGTCTCCCCATAATTTCCAATTATTTCGTAACCACATTCCTAAACCAATATGAAAAATGCTCATCTCCCCAGAATTTTGCATTGTATCAATCTGATTCTTAATTTTTGTAGAGAGTAATAGATCTAAAGTTAAGTTTGCGTCATTTAAGTCAATTGGTATATAGTTGTTATTAATGCAATCCTTAGATAGGTTTTCAATTGCACTCATACTTCTTTGTTTTATAAATTCGTCAAATTCAGATTTTGCGATAGAATCATTTTGATTTCTACCTTCAATATGGTATGAATAAAACCATTTATTTATATTTTTGGAGTAGTTAGGTTTTGCAAATTTTAATCTTGAAAAATACTCTTTTATAAGGCTATCTGGAAAATTAGAATAATTTTTTAGTTTTAATATCTCAAAATTACCAAGTGTATCCATGTATCCTTCGGCGGTGAAGGAATGAATAAACATATTTGAATCAGCCTGTGATTCAGGTTCTTTTAAGCCAAGCTTATCATAAAAATAATCGTCAATTCGTGAACTATCAATTAATAGGGGAGGATGATATCTTGAAGGCATCTCAACTTTTATTTTTTGTATTTTTCTCATCTTAGCTTTTTCTTGAATTTGAGGTAATTCTTCCAATAATTTTACTTTAAAAATTAACTTCGCTGTTTTAATGTCGAAGCTTAATACATTTTTAGTATTTGTGATTAAAAAAATTGTATCGTTTGAAATTATTGATGGAAATTTATGACAAAAAACATCAATTTTATCAGCAGAATCCTTATAAACAAAAAAAGTTCTATTATCTAATTCAATATATTTTTTTATTGAATATTCTCTTAATTTCCTATAAGTAGTATCCGTCTTTCTTATTTTAATTTTTTCAATAACTAGAGAATCCTGAACTAAATTCTCATTTCTATATAATAATTCGCATTCTTCGGAATCGTTGTCGCAATTAATTAATTCCTTATTTGAATATGATTTAAGATGCTTCCCATTCTTATAAAATGAGATGGAACCATATTCTTCCTTTGAACCTTCATCTTCATTTTTAATATAACAAATTGAAATTCCATCATTACTTAAAAATATTAAATCTCTGTTAGATGAATAACCGAATTTTTGATTTATTGTATAAAGTGGTTTTTCAATTCCTTCCTTATATATGTTTACAACACCAAAATCTGATGATGAATCATAAAAATCTGCTATTATTTCTAAAAAATATTGCTCATTTTCTGAATAAATTCTAACTGGGTCAATTTCTTTTGCATGAATTGAAGTTACTCCAATCATAAGAAAAAGTAAATATATAGTTATCAGTTTTTTCATATTATTAATAATTATATTTTCACAAACTTTTCGACTTTATCCCCAATCATTACAAAATACACTCCAGTCGGCAGGGTGGAAATATCTATCTGTAGGGGCAATTCATAAATTGCCCCTACAATTAGGGCAGATTTCCCAAAGATATCGAAAATCTGTATTTCCTCCAGAACACCCCCTAGCCCCCTCTTTTCAAGAGGGGGAATAGTCAAGGTGATATAATCCGATGCGGGATTGGGAGAGATACTAATATTTTTACTTTCTGCATACTGTTCATTAATTCCCAAAGGACCCGCTTTTGTAATTCTCACACTGTCCATTACAACAGGTGTCAGAGGCCTATCTTGGGCATTAACCGGAACCAGTCCTATCTGCTGAACAATTTCAATGTTAGAAATAACTATTCCAAAGACAGGATAATTAGGATTCAGATTAAGATTATTCTTTAAATTAATATAAAATTGACTTCCGGCAGTGTTTGGTCCAGAATTTGCCATCCCAAAAGCACCGGTAACATTCGAAGCTTTCGCATTGAATTCATCAGGGATTGTATAACCCGGACCACCTGAACCGGAGCCGGTAGGGTCGCCGCCCTGTATAACGAAATTCTTAACAACTCTATGGAAAATGATACCGTCATAGAACTTTTTCTCAACTAATTGAATGAAATTTCCTGCAGTAATTGGCTGGAGCGTATCGTACATTTCTGCAACGAAGTTTCCCATACTTGTGTAGAAAGTAATCTGTGTTTGAGCAAAAGAAATTTCAGTTGTAAATGCAAAAGCAATTACCAAAAATAAGTATGTAGTTTTTTTCATAATATTCTTTTATTATATGGCAAATATGATAATGCAAAAATAATACAAAAAAACTATAATTTTTGCAATTTGCAAAAAGAATATATTTTTCTAACACATAAAATAAGGAAAAGTACTAAAATGAATTAAAGTGAAAGTGAGAGTGAAACCGGAGGTGCAAATTCCCTTCATTAGGGAGGGGTAGATTCCAATGAAATCGGTAGGGAGGTGGTTTGGATTACTGATAAAACAAAACAGCCTGGATTCCTAGTCAAGCAAAGGATGACTTATTAAGCCAAAATGATAGAGGGAAATCACACTTTACGGAAACTAATCTTTCCAGATGAAATCGAATAGCAGGTATGATACTGTTGTGATTATCCCAATATATGCAATGATTAATTGCAAATCGGAAATTATTGCAGCGAGATTTGTGCCGATGAATGAAGAAACAGTTAAATCTATACCTAATTTAACAATTGGCAATAGTATGGGGAAAGAAAGCACGGGGAATAATGCATGCTTGGAACTTGCTTTGGAAATAATAGCTGAAATTACTGTTGTCGTAGTAGCAACAGCTATTGATGAAATTGCAATTACTAAAACCATTATTCCAGGTGATTTCACAATTCCTGAGTTTGAGAAAAGAAAGAATAAAATCAGCGAAAAGAAATTAATGAATAAACTGAGTAATACATTAAAGATTAATTTGCCGAAATAAATAGCTGTTGCCCCGGAAAAAATCTGCAAAAGGAAAGATGTTCCTCTTTCTTCTTCACTAACGAAAGTTTTGGAAAGTCCAATCATCGAAGCAAAAAATATGATAATCCATAAGAGGCCGGACGCTAATTCAGGTTTCATACTTTCGGAAACCATTGCAAGCGAAATCATTGTGATAGTTGTGAGGATGAATAAAAGTATTGTGCTTATAGAATACCGAGTACGAAATTCGCTTAAAATCTCTTTGTAAAAAATTGCGTAAATTTCCTGAACTACTTTTGCCATACTTAAATTCTATACTTAAAACCAAAAAGAAGAGATAATCTGGATATATTCCAGTCTCCATCATTAATTAAACTGCCGAAATAAATATTATATCCCATTTCGAAGTAAGCCGATAAATTATACCGAATCGGATAATAAAAACCAAGACCGAGTTCACTTCCAAAATTCACAGAATTAAGAGAAGTAAGTTTTTCGGGATATCTTGCCTCGATGATTGCTTTTTCTGCCTTTGAATATTCCACAAAATTAGGTGTAAGAATTTCCGAGGAATAATCAATTGCTTTTGAGAAATGGAATGTAGAATTCAATCCTGCAAAAGAATAAATTAATGAATTGAAATAATATTCAATTTGAACATCCAATACTGTATTCAGCCCGGTCAAAGTGAGATTTCGGCCTTCCTGGAATGGGAACAGTTCGCCTGTTTCAGGATTACGGTAACTCGAAACGGTAATATCCGGTGCTTGCAAAATGCCATTGATTGATTCAAAATTTAATTTTCCCGAAGCATATAATCTCTTCCAAAGCTGGTGAGTCGCAGAAAGCCCTATGGACAAACCTGAACCAGTAGCCTGTTTGAATTTCCCTAATTCTCGGGGGATTATAGGAATAGAAGAATTCATATTGCCGGATTCAGCAAAATCTGCATCATGGAAAAAGAAGTTCGTCTTTGCAAAAAGCCCAATCATCCATCCTTCGTCAATATTGCATTCTTCAACAATTCCATCATTTATTTTGTACTCAAAAAGTCCTGTTTTGGGATTACTCTGATAACATATTGACTGATACTTTGTATTAAGTGCCAAATCGGTGATTTTTAGAACTAATTTTCCTGGAACTCCCGGCATATTTTTCAAATTCATTTCCAATTGGGGCACACCTTTTGAGAATTTTGGAATTTTAACATCAAAACCCAGATTTTCCATGATATCAACATCATTTATGCCTGTATCATCTTCACGGTCGTCACGGATTATCATTTTCATCTCATCAGTTTTCGTGAAAGTTTCGACCATTGGTGCCAGCGTATCATTTGCAGGCTCATACTCAATGAATGATTGTCCTCCCATTGTGCCGTATGCATCGAAAGCATCAGCACCATACCCGAAACCATATGAATACATACCGAAAGGCATTTCAGCGTCAATCGAATGAGTCCCGTATGGGACTTGAATTGAACCTATTGAATAGCGGGTAATGCCAATTTTACGAAAAATTTTCTTATTAACTCGATTGTTGTTTAACCGCATAGAATTAATAGCATTTGTTGGAATTACTACAGTAATGAAGTGGTTCCAGTCACCATTAACGGGAGTTGCGAATCTGTATTTATTTAAAAATTGCTGAGTTGGACTTATTAAAATCATACACGGGTCGCCAATGGAATCACCATTTTTGAATCCTTGTGAATATTGTGCAACTAAAATGGGTTTGTCTGCTTTCAATTGAATATCCGTTGAAGAAGTATCCTCAAACCATTTACCGGCATTCAAGTAACCAAGAAATTTCTGATTCAAGAAAAGTCTTGTAGAGTCAGAATTTGCAAGTACTCTCCAGGAATAAGTTGAACGTTTTTCCAATTTACCAACAAAGAAATGACGTCCCCATGATGTAAGGGGTGGGATTTGCTCAACTAAGTGATTGCAGGCAGTAATTACGGGCGGAGGAGATGGAACGTAAGCACATTGATGTCCTCCGAAAACCGAAATTGGCTTACTTGCAGAAATAAATGTACCGGTTAAATCTACCTTAATATTTGTTCTGAAATCCTGTTTTCCAACAACTTGATATACATCACCTTTATTCAGTGTAACAAAGAAAGGAGTATTTGCAGGTCTTCCTCCCTGGGTAATAACACTTGGATTAATTTCCACATTTGTATTATCTTCTGTTGCAACTATGGCAAATTCGGGAAGTAAAGGACTGGACATAGTATAAGACATTACTCGATACACTTTCCCAAGCACTTTTGTTGGTAATCCCAAATATGTATCGGTAGTTTGGTGTCTTCGATTTAATCCATAAACAGAAATGGGTTGTTCTGCAGTAATATGAACAGACATTCCGGGCTCAATCACCTCACTGCTCTTAACTTCAGCAAGATAAGGCAATTTGACATTCACGACAGTTTTTGCCTGCACCCTTTCTGTTTTTCTAAAATTTAATGCCTTAATTTCAATTTGAACATCTGTATCAAATTCCGAAGTAATGAAAAGTTCAAGTAAAAGTGTGTTTGTCCTGTTGTTTTCAGACTTATAATTTTGCATAAAACAAAGCCAAAACTCTTTTCCTTCCGGATTCATCTCGTTCAGTTTATACCTGTTATTTGCTTCATATAATATTGAATCTATATCATCCACCTGAGCAAACAAATTGCTTGCCGCAACAAAGAAAATAAATATTAATATTTCTAATCTATTTTTTTTCATTTTTTATTCTTACTTCAAAAGCATCAGTTTAGTTTCATAAGTTCCACGCTCGGTTTTCATCACAATGAAATATAAACCAGAAGCAAATTTCCAGTTAATTGTACTCAATATAAATTTATAGTATCCTCGGGTGAACAAATTATTATTCATGTTTTCTATCGGTTGATTGTTCTTATCCAGGCAAACGTAAGAAAATGCACCTTCGCCGGAGGAACTGCCAATCAATTTTCCGTTAAGTGAAAATATTTCAAATTTGACTTTAGTATCATCTCTAATTGAAAAGGAAATTGTGCAGTCAGTACTGAAAGGGTTGGGATAAACTAGATTGATACCTTCTTTGATGATTGGGAAAATTGGAATACCGATTGTGATATTTCCGGAGATTAAATCAATATCATTTAAAATTTCTCCGTTTATCTCAATATTTTTTATGAAGATAACAGCAACAGAATCAGGACCTGCAAGTGTTTCAATCAATAAGTTACATAATTCACCTGAATAAGAAGAATTGAAACTTGTTGAATATATTTCCAATGTTGCAATATTATTTGAATCAAAAGTTAGTTGATAATCCGGAGCATTTTCATTTATACCGTAATTTGCACCTGCCTGAATTCCTTTGAAATCAATCAGTAATTCGCTGAATTCGAGTGTAATTTTCAATGAATTAACATTTGTCATATCGATATTGCTCAGTAAAGGAAGTGAATAAGTTGAACCAGAGTGATAAAGAGTCGTATCGGGTACTTGAACAAAAGCCTTAGACTGAGCGAAATTCAAACCGGCAAAAAATGATAAAAAAATGAGAAAAATCAAGTTATACCCTGATTTTTTCTGATTTAATATATTAAACTTTGTTTTCTTCATTATGTTACATTTTTATAATACTAAATTAAGAATAATAGCTTTTTTGTCAATAATATGTGCAAAGTTTATTTAATTTGTATTTTTGAATTTAATAATTAACGAATAAAATCTTATTTTCAGATTTATGAATAATGAAATTACTGGAATTAGCATCTCTTCCAAAGAGCATTTAGAAATCGAAACGGATAATCTGCATCGCCTTATTTATTCGACTGATGCTTCTGATTATTCCGAAAAGCCTCTGGGGGTGGTATATCCGAAGAATATAAATGATATCCTGCATATAATCCTTTTTGCAAATTCACACCAAATTCCGATTATTCCACGTGGGGGAGGTACTTCGCTTGCAGGACAAGTTGTTGGGAATGGGCTTGTTGTTGATGTATCGAGATATTTTACTGAAATTTTGGAAATTAATCAAATAGAATCATGGGTGAGAGTTCAACCCGGAGTAATACCGGATGTTCTTAATCTTGAGTTGAAAAAATATGGACTTTTCTGGGGACCGGAAACATCTACGTCGAACAGGAATACCCTTGGAGGTATGTTAGGCAATAATTCCTGTGGTTCACATTTCCCGCTTTATGGAAATACTCGTGAAAATATATTGGAGGTTAAAGGTTTTTTAGCTGATGGTAATCAATTCCACTTCAAGCCGATGAAAAAAGAGGAAATTCTGGAAAAATGCAAATCGGACTCTCCCGATTCAGAAATTTACAAGTTTTTTCTTAATTCATTGGCAGATAAGAATTTTCAGGAACTTATCAGAGATAAATTTCCCAAAAAAAGCATTCGCAGAAGAAATTCAGGTTATGCCATTGATAGTTTAATAGAAACAGAACTTTTTGGTAACTCCACTCAACTTTTTAACCTTTCCACATTACTTGCTGGAAGCGAGGGGACTCTCACTTTCGTAACTGAAATGAAATTGAACTTAGTTACTGTTCCACCGGAAAAAGCCGGAGTTGTTGCCGTACATTTCAATTCCCTGAATGATGCTCTGGAAGCCAATATAGTTGCAATGAAACATTCCCCTGGTGCAGTAGAGCTAATTGATGATAATGTGCTGGAATTAACTAAGGAAAATATTACTCAGTCGAAGAATAGATTTTTCATTGAGGGAAATCCTGCTGCAATTCTCGTGATTGAATTTGCAAAGGAAACAGATGACGAACTTGATACCTGCCTGCAAAATGTGATAAATGATTTGCGAACACAAAATTTAGGATATCATTTCCCAGTCATTAAAGGTAAGGAAATTGGGAAAATCTGGGAATTACGTAAAGCCGGGCTGGGATTACTGGCAAATATAAAAGGTGATGAAAGAAGTGTAACGGTGATTGAGGATACAGCACTGGATATTCACGATTTGCCGGTATTTACAAAAGAATTGTCAGCAAAAATGACGGAACTCGGAACAAGATTAATAACATATGCTCACATTGCTACAGGTGAATTGC
>MHAC01000051.1:0-4665 GCA_001804565.1 Ignavibacteria bacterium GWF2_33_9
TACTTAGTATCACTTGACCATCCAAAATTCATTATTATTCCAAAATCACTTTCCCAAACAATCGAATAGTCAGTTGTGGAATAAAGTGTTAGCTTCCCATCATGTTGGTATCCTAATACACTCCCATCAGGGGAGTATTTGAGAAATCCAATTGCTTCATGTTCATCTTCGCTAATGTTTTGGTCATTATCTCTCTTTCTTTCGATAATGTTTTTATATCCCATATTTCAATTTTTTCTACTTTTGAAGTATAAGTACTTACATTATCATTCCATCTTGAATCATGCATATAAAGTGCCATTTTTCCACTTGTAGGATGAATGGCAACACTATAAAAATCATAAATTCCACCTGGATATGAAGTATCTGAGATAATACTCATGTCGGAGGGATGAAATAATACTAAATTGTGGAATATACTGATAATCTTCAGTTTTAACTACATTACCTCCGTCATAAATAATTCCTATATCAGTTTTTTCATTTATGACAGATGCCCCAAAATTAATATTTGTTCTTCCAAGTTTATCTACTACTCTGGAAATTCTTTGATTATTCAGAGCATCATACTTGTCTCCATAATAATTCCAGAAGAAACGACCGTCCTCACTGAACTGTCTGATTCCTCCAATTGTATCAATCTCTGAAATCAAATCACCATTCGAATTATATTTCCTTACTAAATAATCTGTATTATTTTGTAAGCAAGTTGCATAAATGAATTGGTCATCGGGAGAAAATACTCCATTAATCAAAGTAAGTGGCCAGACATCCCTCGTCCAAAGAGTATCTTTGGTTTGAGAAAAGAGAGAGGGAGATGAGCAAATAAATATTAGGATTACCAATAAAAGGGAGTAATTCGATTTTGATATTTTAACTAATTGAATATTCATAAATATCCGAAAAATAATAAAGCAAATTAAATATATTAAACAAATTAAATTAAAAAGTGTTAAAAAAAAGAGTAAGTTTAATTTGAATTATGAATGGAACAGTATAGATTCTTCGCTGGCACTCAGAATGACACTAGAATGGATTAGATTCCTTCCTGCGGTTCCGAATGACAAAAATCCCGGTCAATTTTAATTTCAAGCAAAAAAAAACACCCCAATAGTTTTTTGTCTAACTTTTGGGGTGCTGTTCACGAAAGGCGTCTTTTTATTTAATCTACAAATTCTATTGCTTAATAAATTTGAATATTACATTGGATTCGTTGTTCGAAGCTTTAAGGAAATATGTTCCTTTTGCAATATTATCCAATTTGATTGAAAGTTCATCCTGGTTTGGAAGTACATTCTCTGTTTTCAGAATATTTCCATTCATATTTATTAATTGAAGTTTCAATGATGATTCGTCATTTGCGAACAAATAATAATTCAGAATATCATTAGCAGGATTTGGATAAACCATCAATGCTAAATCATTGTTCTGACTGAAAACGATATTATTTTCAGCAATTGATTCTTTTCTCTTGGTAACAACCAAATTGATTCTCTTAGTTTCAGAGCAACCAAGTGCATCGGTAACAGTCAGATAATAATAATTGATATTCTCGGCAGGCAAAATGTAAGTGTTTTGCAATTCTTTTCCCCAGCGGTCTGTCCAAACTTTAGTATATGGAGAAGTGCCACCTGTTATGCTTATGATATAATCATTAAGTTCAACATAAGTTCCTTTTTTCACTGTTCTGTAAAATGGCATATCAATTGCAATACCGGAAGTTACTTCAACGTAAACAGAACCGTTTTGCACGATGCCCGTTACTCTGTCTTTTATTGTAATATTAAATGTTTTGGAATAAGTTGGTTGCGACCAAGTCGGGTTACCTGTCGCAGGATTCAAAAGACCTTCGCTTGGTATCCAAGTGAAATCAAATTGGCCTGAACCTCCGATTGCAGTTATAACATTTCCTTCCTCGTCTTTTGTGCCTAAATCAATATATTTACCCGGACACGTAATTTTATCTGTTAAATTCATAATAAATGGCGGAACCAAAGTTCGGAATGTCCAAGTATCTGACCATTCTCCAACATTTGATGGATTCAAACCACGAACTTTCCAGAAATAATTATGATAAAATTCTAAATCGCTCAAATCTGCATTCAGATTAGGGGTATTTGAGAATGATGCAATGATATTTGTAAAATCTGCATCTTCTGCAACTAATATTTCATAAGTCTGAGCACCGCTTGCACTGAACCAGCTTATTTGCAAATTATTTTCAGTATCGATTGAATTATTATCAGGGAATTCAAGAGTAACTTTTTCAGGAATAACAAAATAAATTGTGAAAGTATTTGTATTTGACCAAGGACCAAAGTCCACATCATTTACTCCCCTAACACGCCAGTAATACTTCCCGTTAGGGATTGAAGTTATGGAGACACTCAAGTTAGTCAAATCAGGTTCATTATATACAATTGATGAGAAATCTGAAGTTGTTGCTACTTGCAATTCATAAGTATCTGCATAAGTTGCATCGAACCAGCTGAAATCAACATCCTGAGAATAAATAAAAGTATTTGTAATAGGTTTGTCTAAAGTTACGACTTCCGGTGGATTATTCATTGTAGTAAATGACCAAGTATCTGACCATGTTCCATAAGCATTGTCGTCAATAGCTCTCACAGCCCAGTAATAAGTTGTTAAAGGTTCTAGTTTGTCAGCTTCCTGTACAGTATAACTCAAACCACTCAAGGAAGTTTCATGTATTACAGGATTGGATAAATCAAGATTTTTCGAAATTACTAATTCATATCTATCAGCTAAGGAAACTGCATCCCATGAGAAATCCGGAGTACGAAGCACATCCGTTGCCATATAAACAGGAAGATCCAAAATCACGGCATCTCCGTTGAATACTTCAGTATCCCACAAACCACGAGCAAAAGTTGCGATTTTTAGTTTTCCGAAATTAGGCTGTAATTCCATCTCGCTTACACATGCATTAGGAAGATTATTTGTGAATGGAATCCATTGTGTTTGACCCGGGTCAAGATAATAAACACCAATATCATTACCACAATATACTCTGCCGGTTGACTGTTGGTAAATAATTGTATTTACAGGTAAATTTGGCAAATTGTAGGACATATTTGTCCAGGAAGTGCCTGCATTTGTTGTGAAGAATACTTTATTACCTGCTGAATAACCTGAAAATGAGGCGTAAAGTGTTTCAGGAGCACCATTAACAACAGCTAAGCTTGTTAAATAATAACTGCCAGGCAATGCTTTAGAGAACCAATTTGTCCCTCCATCCGGAGTATAATAAAAATCACTGCCGTGTGATGCATAAATATAAGAAGCATTGTCCGGGTCTGTTTTCAGTAAATTCAAGTTACTTGAACTGAATGTAGATATTTTGTTCCAAGACGCACCCCTGTTAGTTGTTCGGTAAACATTGCGGAATCCGACGTAAATAGTCTGATTATTGGTTGGATGCATTACATAAGGTGTGAGCCAAGCTCCACTTTCTGCGGAGAAGCTGCTTGGAGAAACCCAATCGTAAAAATTATAACCACCATCGAATGAACGCAAAATTCTACCATAGTATAAAGCACCATATTGATAAGCCGGGTCTGTATGGTCAATAATGCATTCGAAACCGTCACCGCCAATTACGTCTTGCCAGTTTCCATTTACGTAATTTTTTGTTCCATTATCTTGTGCACCGGCAATATAAATATCTTCATTTGTTTGAGATACACCGAGTGAATAGAATTGAGTAATGTTCATTCCATTACCGATCCATGACCAATAATCACCATTGTTTTGAGTGGTATAAATACCACCATCATTTCCGGCATAAAGTCTGTTTGAATTTGGTGCAAACCATAATGAATGGCAATCAGCATGAACTTCGGGGGCACCGCCGCCTCCATACCAATGTGAATTTAATGTCCAGTTCATTCCACCGTTAAGGGAACGATAAACGTTCACTCCGCCCGTGAAAATTGTATTTATATCAGTTTGGCTAACGGCAATAGTTAAATCGTACCAACCTTGTCCGCCGGAATCACCACCATCAATATCCCAGCCCAAAATATTCGGAGAATTCGATTGCAAAGTCCAATTATCACCGCTATTAGTTGTTCGGTAAAGTCCAAGAAATCCTGAGTTGGAAGCCGACATTAGCGCATAAACATAATTAGAATTTGCAGGACTCACACCCAAAGCAACTCTTTGAGCTGATGAAGGTAATCCGTTCGTCAATTGCTGCCACGTGTAACCATAATCTGTGGAACGATAAATCTTTGTTCCTGAAGCATATATAACTTGTCTGTTTCCCGGATTAAATTCCATATCTTTTACAGAAGTGCCGAAAACAGACACCCAAGAATTTCCACCGTCAGATGTGCGGTAAATACCTGAAGAGCCGCCGGCAAGCATCATATTTGGATCGTACGGATCAATCAATAAACGTGAAATAGTTCTAGATTGGTATTGTTCCCAATTCAATCCTGTTTGCTGCCAAGTATCTCCACCGTCATTTGATTTATAAATCCCGGCACTATAAGCATCTGAATGGTCTCCATCACCTGTTGCAATGAATATTTGCATTGGATTGAATGGATTGATTGCAATATCAGTCACACCAATGGAAGCTAATTCATCAGTTGTTGTAACCCAGGAATCTCCACCATCAGAACTTTTCCAAAATCCTCC
>MHAC01000051.1:4687-24618 GCA_001804565.1 Ignavibacteria bacterium GWF2_33_9
GACAACATTTATTCTTCCGATTCCTGCATATCCGCCCTGTGAGCTAAAAGGTCCAAGTGCATCCCAGTTTGCAACAGATTGTATCTGGTTTTTCGAATCTTTATTATCTTTATTAAATTTTTGTAATTCTTTTACGGCAATTTCCGGATTAGGGAAGTTTCCTGTTGGATAGACTCTTGGTGTCCAATACCATTCCCAGCGCTTGAATTGTTTCCATCCAATGCTGCGTTGAGTAGTATCTTTGCCTTGCCAATAATCATAAAATGATGTTTGAATATCATAGAAGTTTGCAACAGTTTTTGAATTTTGCAAACTTGGTTTGGATTTTCTCAGATTATCCATCCAAGGCTGTGCAAATGCACTGTTTAGTGTAAAAAGTATGATGAAAAGAAAAGTTAATGCGTAAATTAATTTCCTCATTATTTCCCCTAATATTAACAATTTAAAAAATTTATAATTATAAAATTAAGAAAAAAAATCGAGAAATTTGTTACTTTTACATCAACTCTTTTCGGAGTCGGGCAACAGGGATATTCAGTTGCTCACGATATTTAGTAATTGTTCTGCGGGCAATTTTAACATTATCTTTGGAAAGTTTCATGCTTAATTGTTCATCACTAAGCGGTTTCATTTTATCTTCATTTTCAATCAATTCTTTAATTCTCTGCTTGATTACAGTTGTTGAAATTTCTGCTCCTTCATCAGTTTCGAGCGATTCGCTGAAAAAATATTTCAATTCATAGGTACCATAGTCAGTTTGCACAAATTTATTATTCACAACACGACAAACAGTTGATATATCCAAAGAGGTTACTTCTGCAATATCTTTATATACCAATGGTTTAATAAATTCCGGCCCTTTTTTGAAGAATTCACTTTGTTCGCCAGCAATTGCACTCATTATTTTCAGCATTGTTATTTTCCGCTGCTGCACAGCCTGAATGATGAATTTTGCATCTTCATGTTTGGAGCGAATCCATTGTCTGGTTTCTTTATTAAAGTTCTGAGCTTTGGAATCTCTTTTTAACGATTCGTAAAGATTGCTAATTTTGAGCGGGGGCAAAGTGGAGTCGTTCACAATAATGCTCTGTTCGGGATTTTCCGGATTGGATTCGATTATAAAATCAGGAATTATCGTATTCGACATACTACCAGAAAATCCTTCGCCGGGCTTAGGATTAAACTTTTTAATTACATCAATAGCATCTTTAAGTTCATATTCATTCAGACCGGTTTTTCGCATTACATCTTTGAAATGCTTGATTGAAAATTCATTAAAAGCTTCTCTTAATACTAAAATGGCATCTGTTTGCTCTTTAGTTGGATTGGAAATTGCATTTGCCTGAGCTAAAAGGCATTCGTGTATATTCCTGGAAGCAATTCCTATTGGTTCCAATTTTTGTATAATTTTCAAAACTTTTTCTGCTTGTATTAAATCTATATGTTTTAAAAAGAGCTGACTAACATTATGGCTTTCACGAATGTAATCTTCCTTATTTTTATCAATCATTTCTGGATTAACAAGTAAAATTTCCCCTAGAATTTTCTTGCTGGATTGGTCTAAAGTATATTTATATGCCGGATTTGTATTCGACATTTCATCCTTAATATTTTCATTCTTCTCTATTTGCAATTTTGAACGTTCCACATTCAATTCATTAATCTGAATATTTGTTTCGTTCACAATATCCTGCAAATCCATGCGCAAATATCCGTCATCATCAACATTCCAAAGGATATGTTTGCCAATTAGCAATTCTTCTTCGGTCAATGGATAAAGCGACAATTGCTTTTCCAATTCTTCCAGTAAATTCACTGTATCTTTTATTTGAAATTCAGTAGAATCATTGTCTTCATCATAAGTATAAGATTGGTTTGAATTATTAGTGTCATCTTCCATAACAACGGAATAGAAATCAAACGGATCTTCGAAATCGCCAACAGGATTATTCGACAGAGCCATCTCATTTTTAAATTTCATATCCTCAAAGTATAGATCATCATCATCGTAATTTTTCTCAAAATCAAGATTTTCACTTTTTTCGAATGAGTCATTATCCTGATAATCAGAATAATCAGATAAGGAATCTGAATCATTACTTTTACTGTATATTTCATCAGGAGTGCTGTCCGGGGTTTTTGCTTCGAGAGCTAAGTCCATTTCGTATTCATCAGGTTCATCTCCTTCAACCAATAGAGGATTTTCTTCGATTTCCCGCAGCAATTCCTGTTCGAATTGCACTAGAGGCATTTGCAGTAATTTTAAATACTGAATTTGCTGCGGAGTGAGTGTCTGCTGCAGTGAAGTTTTGAGTCCTAATGATACGTTTAATGCCATATTTTCTTTATGTCAATTTTGCTGAATTATTTATTAAGTTTTTTTTCAAAAAAACTGTCCATTTCATCGTAAAATTTATCTCCGAATTTACGAATAATAGGTTCTTTCAAAAATTGATATACTTTTAAGTCTTCTTGTTCCCCAAGTTCCAGAGCAGGTTTGCAAACGTGGAATTCTTCGTAAACTATTTTATTATCCCGAATACGAATTGGGAATAAATGGCAGGATATTGGTTTGCGAAAATCAGATTTTCCTTGAAAATATGCTTTTTCCAAGGAACATTTTGCAACATCTCCTTCATAATAAACGAGTACACAATCCTGATTACGAATACACTTCGTAGCATAACCACTCAAATCGTCCTTCATCCAAAAGCCGTATTTGTCCAAATATCTCAGCGATCTTTCAGATAAATATTCTTTTGCCGCATCAAGATTTTTAGCAATTAATTCAAGTTCTTCTTCCAGCAGCGGCGCCCCAGTGTCTCCATAAATTGTACAACAAGCACCCTTGCACTTATCCAGGTCGCAGATAAAGCGAACTTCTGATAGTTGAGAATCAATTTGATAATTTTGTGCCATTTTTCTATAAATACCGTGCCAAATTTTACGAATTTAACAATTTTTGACGAATTTTCAGTAATAAAATGTATTCTCATTAAAAAATAATTCTTTGGCAATACATATGGAAATATATTTTCTAAAAGATTAATTAAACACATAGCTCTTATTTTTGAAAATCTTATTAATTTGTAAGGTAAATTATTTGCAAAAAATAAATTTTGAAAAAAAATCGTGGATATAAAATGAAAAATTTACTCATTACAGTAAAATCTTTTTTAATATTAGCTCTAATTGGATTAACAAGTTGTGCTACAGGAGATATAGCTGTGTTCAAAGTATTGGAAAATGGCGGTGAAGAAGCGAACATCAATGATATTACAAATAAAGTGAAAGATGCGGACATAATTCTATTCGGAGAATTACATAATAATTCTTTAAACCATTGGTTAGAACTTCGTGTAGAAAAAGAATTGTACAAGCAATTTCAGGATAAATTGGTAGTTGGTGCCGAAATGTTCGAAGCTGACACACAATTAATGATTGATGAATATTTTGCAGGACTTTATCCAACCAAAAACTTCGAAGATGAAGCAAAAATTTGGAAAAATTACAAAACAGATTATAAACCATTACTCGAATTTGCAAAAGATAATAAATTGCGTTTTGTTGCAACAAATGTTCCTCGCAGATATGCTGCTTTCGTTGCAAGAAAAGGATTGAAAGAACTCGGCAGTTTGGACAAGGAAGCTCAAAAATACTTTGCACCATTACCTGTGATGTTCGATGCTGAACTCCCTGCTTACAAGGAAATGAGTGCAATGCCTTCGCACAGCAAAGAAATTAAGTTTATGGCTGAAGCTCAAGCAATAAAAGATGCAACAATGGCACATTTTATTCTGAAAAACTGGACTCCCGGAAAGAAATTTCTTCATTTCCACGGATCTTATCATTCAGATAATTATCAGGGAATTGTTTGGTATCTTAAGCAGTATAATCCGAATCTGAAAATTGTGACAGTGAGTACAGTAGAAGCTGAAAGCACTGATTCTCTTTCTACTGACGATAAAAAGAAAGCTGACTATATCATCGTTATCCCTGACGATATGACCAAAACATATTAGAAGAATTAATACGAATAGCCAGCATAGCTTAGATGGTAGAGCAATGCATTCGTAATGCATAGGTCAAGAGTTCGAGTCTCTTTGCTGGCTCTAATTTTTGTATTTATTATCAAATTTATTTGCTGTTAGGATATTTAATTGTTTGCAATCCATATTGAACATTTTGTGATGAGCACGAAAAATCGGAATCTATGCTAATAAGAATCTATGCTAATAAAAATCAATCAAAAATAAATAGTTAATGAAGTCTGACGGTAAACACTAAAAACATCATAATTCAAAAAAAAAGTAATATAATTTTAATTCTATTTTTACAGGAGATACTATTTTACAAGAAATTTTGCTTTTTTATAATATTTGTTGATGAAATTAGTTAAATTGGTAAAAATAAAACTTGAAAAAAATGAAAATTATCACGAAAATTATCATATTTGGGATATTGAGTGAATTTTTAATAAGTTGTGGAGCTCTAACACGTGAAGAAAGGGATATTTTTTCAATTACGGACAGGGATACAACTTATACTAATTTTGTAAAAAATTCACCTAATAATATGGATAATGGTGTTATTTTTCCTTCCAGTCGTGAAATTTTAGTTGAAAGGAACACAACCCAACACGACAGTGAATTCATCCGCTATTATCCTGATTTCATTCGTTTTGGCATCTTTGAAAGTATCGGAACAATTGGTGGAGCTAGCTCCGATGCAATAGGGACCGGGCTTTTCGGAGTTTTTCCGATTAATGAGTTAAATCCTGAATATTCAGGTGATTCTTCCAAAGTATTTTCAGGAGGTATTTACCGTTTAGGAATTTCTGAATGGCGTCTGAGATGGTTCCGTGATGCACCGAACTGGACTATTGGTACAAGCTTCACTGAAGCAATTTTGCCTGATGCAAATTCTGATAAATATTTGATTTCATTTTTTCCTATTTATATTCGCAAGAGGTTCTTCCTTCGTGAAGAAATACCATACATTGCCTTAACTCCGGCAATTGGAGTTGGATATTATCCATCACAATATATTAATGCTTCTGTTTCTTTGGATTTGGGTTCAATTGGCGGATTAAATCTTAGGACATATTTAGGATTTGCCGCAGGCTACAATGGAACGAATACTCCTCAGATGATAAATTCATCCGGATCGAATTCCGAAACAGTTGTATTTCCATATGCAGGGCTTGGTATATCATTCTTAGACTTTTTAAATTTAGTGCCGGAAACATATGTGGAATGGAAGGACCATCAACATTCAGCTTGGGAAATAAGTGTTGTTGATTTCACGCTTTTAGGAGCAGATGCAAATAAATCAATTTTCAAGGATACTTTGAGTGGATTTTTGAAAGGATTTGATTTGCAATTTGCAAGAACTAATTTGGCAATTCCATTGCTGAATAATCGCTTTTATGTTGGAACCTCTTTGCTGCGATTAGCAATTATGGGCAGATATGAATGGGCTATGGGCATTTTACCAATACGATTCGGATACTGGCATACTTTGATTGACGATGAGTTAACTACTAATCCGTTTATGGAATTTGCTTTTTATCCATCAAGTTACTTCAATATTGGTGCTGAACTGAATCTAAGAATTACTCAATCAATTGTGCTGGGAGCTAAGCTGGGATATATTACTGGTAATTCGGATAACATTATCAATCAGAATATTTTAAAAACTTACGGTCAGTCAACTGATTTCAGCAATATGTATTTCGGTATCTCTTTGGGATTCCAAAGGATATTTTTTGAGAATGATTTACGATATAATCGTCCGGAATTACCTTTGAAGCCAAAAGTTTACGAATAACAAATGATTTGGAAATTACTATATAAAATGAAATGCAGCATCACCGGTTTTAGCTGGTGCAGGTTAATATTTCTATTATTCCTGGCAATGCTGATTTTGATGGCAATGGTTTCCTGTGCACCGGATACGTTTATGCTGAATAAATATGTTCAGACTCCCTGGGTGAATGTGAAAATGCTAAACGGTATAGAAAAAGCAGAAAAAGTCAATCAAAATTCCTTCCAAATCAATGAAAATGCACTTGTCTCAATGAAGGTAATTGAATCAAATCAGTTTCGGAGTAAGTTTGATTTAAAATTGCTGGAAGGCGATGAAATTAGTTTTTATCTTTACCAGACCGAAGCAGATTTTGAGGAAAATAAAGGTTTGAAAATAAAGATTACAACAAGCAATTATTCAATAGAAATAAATGGTAAAGAAGTTTGCAGAGCAGACTCTATCAAATTGAATAAGGGTGAATTGCATAAGATTAATTTCCACCAGGAAGCAAATTTATTCGAATTTGATTTTGATTGTAATAAAATTTATTTAGAACAAGTGGGAATCCCTTCTACTGAATTTATAATTGTTCGAACAAACAGCAAATCTCGAGCAATTTTGCAGGGTATTAACAATGAAGAAAATTATGAGAGAAACTATTTTGAACCTGAATTTAATAAAAGAACTACTTTTTATTAATCGTAAATAACATTATTTATATAAATATACAATACATAAGCATTTATTTAGTCATTATATCTGAAATGAAGCGGAGCGATTATGGAAATTCCAGTACTTACTGATCCTGAAATAGAACCATCTGAAAAACAAATTAAAAAGCATTTAGCAGACTCATTTAAGCTTTACAAAAAGATTATTACATTTACTCAAAAGAACTTGTCTGATGTAGAAGAAGTGTGGTCTTTTTACCGTGACGGCAGAAGCTGGCTTTGCAGATTTATGAAAAGGAGCAATACTTATTTTTGGATAGGAATTTATGAAGGCTTCTTCAAAATAACATTTTACTTGAATACAAATTCTGAAAAGAAAATAATGGCAAGCGATTTACCTCAAGAAATGAAAGATGAATATCTTGCAACGAAAGAGCGTAAAGTAAGATGGATATCACTTCAAGCCAAATCTGATGAGGATTTCGATATTTTCCGAACACTTCTTTCAATTAAAACAAAATATAAAATTACTTAATAGACTATAACTTAAAGAAAACCCCTCTTGCGGAGGGGTTTTTCATTTATATAATTACTTATTATATAGTTCTTAAACGTTTAGGACCGGCATCGAATACTTCTTTTGGGATGCCGTCAGTGAACATCTTGAAGTTTTCCATATACCTTGCTGCAAGTGAATCGTATCTGTTCCAATATTCTTCTTTGTCGCCCCAGGCATTCGATGGTTCGAGAACGTCTTCCGGCACATTCGGGCATGAGAGTGGAACTTCGAATCCGAAGAGTTTGTCCTTGCGGTATTCCACATTGTCCAACTCTCCATCCAAAGCAGCATTGAGCAAATTACGAGTGTGGCGTATGCTTATTCGTTTGCCAACACCAAATTTACCGCCAACCCATCCGGTATTCACAAGCCATACTCTCACATTATTGCGCTGCACTTTTTCTTTAAGCAAATTTGCATAGAAAAATGGGTGATGCACCATGAAAGGTCCGCCAAAACATGCAGAGAAAGTGATTTCAGGTTCAATTCCCAAACCAATTTCAGTTCCTGCGATTTTTGCTGTATAACCGGAAATGAAGTGATACATAGCCTGATTCAAGTCCAGTCTTGCAATTGGAGGCATTACTCCTGTTGCATCGCAAGTAAGGAATATGATATTTTCAGGTTGTGAATTTACCATTTTTTCGGGAACTGCATTTTCAATGAAATGCATTGGATAAGATGCACGAGTATTTTCTGTTACGATTTCATCATCCAAATCTAATTTGCGTGATGGCAAATCGTAAACAACATTTTCCAAAATCGTTCCGAAACGGTGAACTGCATTGTAAATTTCAGGTTCATTATCTGCTGAAAGTCTGATTACTTTTGCATAACATCCATTTTCAACGTTAAATACGGCATCATCACTCCAGCCATGTTCATCATCGCCAATCAATCTTCTGTTCGGGTCAGCAGAAAGCGTAGTCTTGCCTGTGCCGCTCAAACCGAAAAATAAAGCTACATCATTTTTTGCACCTACATTTGCACTGCAGTGCATGGACATTACACCTTGCTTTGGCAAAAGATAATTCATTAGAGTGAATATTGTTTTCTTTATTTCACCAGCATAATGTGAACCTGCAACTATTGCAAGTTTTTTCTCGAAATTAATGCAAATAGCAGTGTCAGTCTGCGTACCGTCAATTCTGGGGTCCACATTGAAAGAAGGAATTGCAATCAAAGTAAATTCAGGAATAAAGAATTTATATTCATCCTTGGAAGTAGGAGCAATGAACATATTACGTGCAAAATAACTCTGCCAAGCTGACTCAGTAATAATTCTTACCGGTAAACGATATTCCGGGTCAGCACCGGCATAGCAGTCCTGTACGAAAAGTTCTTCACCTTGCAAATAGGCTAATAATCTTTCGAGGATGCCGTCAAATTTCTCAGGTGCCATTGGACGATTGTAAATACCCCACCAAACATCATTTTCGGTAGTTGCTTCTTTCACTACGTATTTATCATTTGCTGCACGTGCCGTCCATTTTCCTGTGAATACATGCAAAGCGCCCTGGTCTACAATGTGCGCTTCATTGCGAAAAACTGCTTCTTCGTATAGTGCTTCAGTCGGCAAATTCCAAAAAACTGTGTCGAGCTTACGGAAACCATGATTGACTAATCCATAGTCGGCTTTGAATTCGGCTGCGTGTTTTTTGCCGGGTGTATCAAATTCTAGATATTTCATAACCAATCCCTTGTTAATTTACGAAGACCAATATAAAGTTCATTTGGTGAATCAGGATCGAGAGCCCATTTAATTCTTTCGATACCTTCTGTTATATCTTTGATTGAACCGCAAGTGGAAAGGCGTAAATATCCTTCCATGCCGAAATCACTTCCGGGAACGGTAGCTACACGCACTTTGTCCAACAAGAAATTTGCAAGTTTCTTTGAATCTTTTTCATAATAACTGAAATCAACGAAACAATAGAATGAGCCATCTGGCTTAGTGGGACGAACTCCATTGAATGCAGCAAGTCTTTCCATCATAACATTTCTATTGTTTTGCAATGTAACACGAAGTGCTTCCACCTGAGACTGCACTCCATTAATCGCTCCCACAGCAGCTTTTTGCATAACTACCGAAGGGCCGGAAGTTTGATGTCCCTGCAAAATTCTCATAACTTCAATCAACTTCTTATTAGCAACTGCCCAACCAATACGGAAACCTGTCATTGCATATTGCTTGGAAACACCATTGATTACAATCACTTTGGAATTATTATCCAAATCACCTGCAAATTCAAACACATTTGTCCAAACCTTATTGTCGAAAATAAGTCTGTGGTAAATATCATCCATAATCAGGTAAATGCCACGTTTTTTGGTGAATTCAACAACTTCCTTGATGAATTCACGTGAATACACAGCACCGGTCGGATTGTTCGGGCTATTCAGAATAATCGCTTTTGTGTAAGAAGTTGTAACCTGTTCAATGTCCTTCATGCGTGGGTAAAATGTTCCGTCTTCAGGAGTTACCGGCACAGGAACTGCACCGCACATTTTCACCATTTCGGTGTAACTCACCCAGTAAGGAGCGGGAAAAATAACTTCATCCATAGGATTCAAAATTGCTTGCAAAGCAATCATAATTGCCTGCTTAGCACCGCTGGAAGCGATTACATTTTCGGGTTCAACTTTAATTTTGTAAAAATCTTCTGTGTAGCGAATTATTGCTTGTTTTAATTCCACAATGCCGTCAGCCGGAGTATATCTCACTTCACCTGAATTGACAATTGCATTTGCTGCTAAAATTGCACTAATCGGAGCCTTGCTCTTTGGTTCTCCACCACCCAAATGAATTACAGGTTCCCCTTTTGCTCTGAGGATGGCTGCTTTTTCATTAATTAGCAGAGTGCCGGACTCACGAATTTCTCTTGCTATTAAACTTATACTCATAACTTTTAATATTTATTTGTTTTCAACAAAATATAAAAAGCAAAATTAACAAAATTTGAATTGACAAAGTATAAAAAATCAGGAATTTCTCTTATTTTATTGATTTTTGCATGATTGTCGGCTTAGAATTGAATTTGGTCGGCTGTCATTCCTGCTTCTCCCGAAGAAATCGGGGGCATGAAGGAATCAATGGCTGTTCCATTCAAAATTTATAATTCATAATTCATAATTTGTATTTTCACTTTCACTTTCCCTTTCACTTTCACTTTCCCTTTCCCTTTCACTTTCACTTTCACTTTCCCTTTCACTTTCCCTTTTTTTTATAATTAGTTATGTGATTATTGTTAATTTACAATTCTCATGGATAAATACATCAGACATAATCGCAAATCGATAAGGTTAAAGGAATATGATTATTCCCGAGGTGGATATTATTTTGTTACAATATGCACCTCTAAGCTAATGAATTTATTTGGCGAGATTGTTGAAGGTGAAATCAAATTGAACGAAGCTGGTACAATTGTCGAAAAATGTATTAAGGATATGCAAGTACATTTCCCGAGTGTTTCTATTGATTATTATTGCATCATGCCAAATCATTTGCATCTAATCATCATATTGAATGAAGCGTTATCCGTAGGGGTTCAAAATTTTGAACCCCTACAAAATCAATTTCAGACAATTATCCCATATTCTCTTGGCTCAGTAGTTAAAGGTCTAAAAATTGGTGTTACCAAATGGTTTAGACAAAAATCCCCAAATCAAAAAGTCTGGCAGCGTAATTATTATGAGCACGTCATCCGCAACGATAAGGACCTTTACGAAATCCGTAAATACATCCAAAACAATCCCTTAGAGTGGGAAGATGACGAGTATTTCACTGCGACTCACCCCCAAATCCCTCCTGTCCCGAAAAAATCGGAATCTTGATGGAGGGGGAAATGCGACACGAAACCCCTTACCCTGAACAAAATTACTTTTCTTGGTAATTAGTTAGGTGGATTTTATTAAATTGCAAATATTATTCCTACAATTAACACAAAATCGAGTACAATTATGAAAAAACTCATTATTTTGATTTTAGCTGTTATCATTACAGCTTGTGGAGAATCTAACAAACAAACTCAAACTGAATTTCAAATCATTTCAGAAGTCCCAAATGAATCTCTGAGTAAAGATGTTGTTAAAATTAGACTTAATAATAAAGTTGAAGAAATAGAGCTCAAAGATATTGCAGAAAACTTGAGAAGTGAAAGAAAGCAGTACGATAGGTTATGGATAACTTATTATTTGCCAAATATGGATGAAAATGATATTGCATGGGCTACCTCACATTTCACGCCAGAATTAAAAATCGAAATATTAGGTTCAACCTCAAATGAAGATTTAAATAGCACAAAAAATATTCAAGTCGATGGAGAAATAAAAGGTAAATGGAAAAGTGAACAAATAATGCCTGGTGTAACTTTAATTTTAGTTTTAGAAAAGAATGGCGAACTTATTTTAAAATCAGTCTTTAAAGATGGCTCTTCCAGTGATAAAAAATTAACACAAACAACAGAAAACAAAAAAAATAGATATAACTTCGATAATACTTTTGGTGAATATTATATTCTCGAAGATAACGGTAACCTTGGATTCTATGGAAAAAATGGAAAATTTGGTGAAGCTGAAATGGTAGATTAAGGAAAACTGATTTTCCTAATTTTTTTTTTGAATATATTCCTTTAGAAAAATTAGGTTTAACTGTATAGAGGAATAAATCATCTATAAATATATGTGTTAAAAAATATGAAATTTTTTGAAAAATTCCAGGAACGATTGAATTCTTCAATGAATGATTCTGATGTTGCTTATTTTTATGATTTGCTTCATCAAGGAGAATTCCTTACAAAAATTGTTACATTATTTTTAGTTTCAAATTTAAATAATGATAGAGAAAGAACCAAATACAAATACGAGTATAAGTTAGTAAGAGCAAATGCAATTGGTGATTTTTCAAATATAATTGATGAAATTATTACCGGACCACCATCTGAATTATTGAATTCTTATATTACTGATTATGAATTTAAAGAGCTTACTTATCGTTCAAAATTTAATGATTGGCAATATTTAGCCCAAGCCAAGCTTATTGATTGTTTTACTGCTTTTAATTTAAGTGTTGACAAAATTGGTACTAAAAGTCCCTTAAGAAATTGGTTTAATATATTTTCGAATTTTCGAAATAAAACACGAGGACACGGAGCACCAAAAGTAGAAAATTGTTCAAAGGCAATTATTCTTCTTAATGATTCAATTCAGTTGATTATTAATAATTTTTCTGCATTTAAAAGGCCTTGGGCTTTTTTACACAGGAACTTATCTGGTAAATATCGAATTTCATATATTAGCTCAAATAAAAATACTGAATTTAATTATTTAAAAAGTGAAACAAAACATAATCTTGATAATGGCATTTATTGTTTTGTTGACAATCCAAGAAAAATTGAACTATTTTATTCTAGCCCTGAATTAATTGATTTTCATATTACAAATGGTAATCTTAAAGCTAACGAATTTGAAGCGCTTTCATACCTTACTGATGACAGGATTTTAATAAATGCTAGTAATTATATGACGCCTATTCATCAACTTCCAAATAGTCATACTGAAGGGAGGAAAAATGTTGATGTTTTAGGTAATTCTTTTTCGAATTTACCCTTGACCAATGATATTTATGTCTCACGCCATCAATTAGAAAATGAATTAACTAAAATACTAAATGAAGAGGATAGATTCCCAATAGTCACTCTTGTTGGGCGAGGGGGTATTGGAAAAACAACATTAGCTTTAAATGTAATAAAAGAAATTGCAAATTCAAAAAGATTTGATATAATTGTTTGGTTTAGTTCAAGAGACATAGATTTATTGCTTGAAGGTCCAAAACAAGTGCAATCAAATGTATTAAATCAGAATGATATTTCAAAGGAATTCTGTTCCCTATATTTTAATGATGAAGAAATTCCAAATAAAATTGATTTTTTTTCTCAAGAAATGATCAGTAGTAGTTTTGGTAAAGCTTTATATGTATTTGATAATTTTGAAACTTTAACAAATCCAATAGAAATTTATGAATGGATTAATACTTATATCCGAAATCCTAATAAAGTTCTAATAACTTCTCGTATTAATAGAAATTTTAAAGCAGATTACCCAATTGAAATTAAAGGGATGACGGAAATAGAAAGTAAGAATTTGATTGATTTATTTTCTAAAGATTTGAACATTTTTGATATTTTAACAAAAGATTTTATTGAAAATTTATACTTAGAATCTGATGGTCATCCTTATATCATTAAAATTCTTCTTGGTGAAGTATCAAAATCCAATAAGTTATTTAACATTGAAAGAATAGTTGCAGATCAAGATAAAATACTGATTGCATTATTTAAAAGAACGTTCAATTTATTATCGCCTGCTGCTAAACGTGTTTTTTTAACACTTTCCAGTTGGAATTCTATAATACCTCAAATAGCTTTAGAAGCAGTTTTATGGAGGTCTGAAGAAAAAATTGATATTTCTGGTGCGATAGAAGAACTTCGTAAAAGTTCATTTATTGATATTATTGAAAACGAAAAAGAATATTATATTTCTTTACCTTTAGCAGCGAGCTTATTTGGTAAATCTGAACTTGAAGTTAATTCTGAAAAATTTAAAATTCTTGATGATAAAAAATTATTAATGGAATTCGGGATTGTTTCACAAACAAATTTAAGTTCTGGACTTTCAAGTAGAATTGAGAAAAAGTTTAAAAGTATATCTAAAAGGACTTCAAATGTTGAAGAATTTAAAAAAGAACTTCCTACTTTAGAATACATTGCTTCGAAGTATCCTAAAGCATATACCTTTATTGTACAAATTTTTGAAGAATTCAGTGATTTTGAAAATGCGAAATATTTTATAAGAGAATATCTAAAACATTCATTATTTCCTGAAGAAAAAGCAAAATTTTGGTTTAAATTAGCTGACATCTGTAAATTAACGAATGATTGGGAAGGAGAAGGTCAAGCTTTAATAGAATTAGCGTTAATACCTCAAGTGGAGTTTTATTTGATTAGTGAAGCAGCTAATAGATTAAATAATTGTTTTTATTATCACCCAGAGTTTAAAAATGTTCCTTATAAGAAAACATTATTGGATAATATTATTGGAGTTATGTCCAAAAGAATAAATGAATGTAATGCAATAGATTACTCTCGCTTAGGATGGCTTTTATTACACAATGATAATGCTTCTGAAGCAAAAAAAATGGCCGCAAAGGGTTTAGAACTTGATCAATTTAACCATAATTGTCAGCGACTTTGGTTGAAACTTAATTCTTAACTATCTTTTAATAGGGCTTAAAATTTGTTTGACTGTTGCTTGACAAATAATTAACTACGATTGTGAAAATATTCATAAATACTTGTTATATATAAGTATATGTGTTGATATTTGTTTGACTGTTGTTTGATTTATTAGTTTTTAATATAAATTAGAGGTTCTTATGAAAAACGAAATTCATAAAAGCACTTTACGAGCTGGCTCTCGTACTTATTTCTTTGATGTGAATAAAGCTTCGACAGAAAAATTGTATTTAGAAATAACAGAAAGCCGAAAGAAACAAGATGGTACCTACGAAAGACATAATATTATGATCTTTCCTGAAGATATCAAGCATTTTAAAAATGAGATTCTCGAAATATACGAACGATATTTTGTAGAAAAATAGGGATGTATTTTTCTTAATTCCCCTCTTATTTGAGGGGAATTAATTAACCCTCCACCCCCCCCTCCTCCCTCCAGCTAAACCTCAGGATATCCTTGCAGCATACTCCCATATACTTTGAAAACATGTTTTCTTCAGAGGTGAAATTTAATTTTTCTTGCAAAGTGAACAAAAACTTCTTTTTTTCGTAATTTTTTTTGTGATTCCAATTTATTAAAATTCTTTTTAATAATTTTGTTTATGCAAAAATTATTTACTCTATTTATTTTCATCCTCTTTTTGCCATTTCTTCTTTTCGGGCAGGAGGAAAATTCGAACTCTATTCATCCCCTAAAGATTGAACAAGCTCCGGAATTGGACGGGAAGCTTAATGAGGTTTGCTGGCAAAATGCTCAGAAAATTTCGAAATTTCTGCAAGTTGAACCGAATAATGGCGAATTGACTACGGAACGTACAGAAGTTGCCGTTTGCTTCACATCGACTCATTTATATGTGGGAATTTGGTGTTACGATGCCAATTCGGAAGAGATTATCCGCAAAGGGATGAAGCGGGATTTTGCAGATTGGCGTGATGATATTTTTGCAGTGGCTATAGATACTTATCGGGAGATGAATTCCGGTTATCTTTTCGAGGTAAATGCCAATGGTGCCCGTTATGATGCTCAGGTGGATGTTTACGGTTATAATGAGAGTTGGAACGGAATTTGGGATTGTGCCGCAGAAGTAACTCCGGAAGGTTGGTTTGCGGAATTGGAATTGCCTTTTTCGACTTTAAAATTCCCTGAAGCAAAAGTGCAAAAGTGGTCAATAAATTTTGCAAGAATTATTCAGCATAAAAATGAAAAAACACGTTGGCAAGGGTGGTCACGTAATAATTCGGTAACAACATTCAGAAATGCCGGTCTTCTGGATTCTTTGGTAAACATAAAAGGTAAAGAAATTTTGGAATTGAAACCCTATCTGCTTGCAGGGGGAAATATTAATCCTGATGATAATAAAACCGTTACGAAAGTTGGCGGAGATTTGAATTATCAAATCAATAATAATATAAAAGCAAATTTGACATTCAATACAGATTTTGCGCAGGTTGAATCTGATGAAATGAAGATAAATCTCACACGATTTTCGCTTTATTATCCCGAAAAAAGGGATTTTTTCCTGGAAGGTAGTACAAATTTAACAATGACGATTGATGGTGAATCGGACATTTTTTATAGCAGGAGAATAGGTATCCATGAGAGCAAGATGGTTCCGATTATTGCCGGAGCAAAAGTTTTGGGCAGAATAGATAATACAAATATCGGGATTATGTCCATCCAAACTAATAAAACCAATGATCTTGCCACAACTAACTATTCTGTTGCCAAATTCGACAGGCAGTTTAATGAGAATTTCTCCTTGCAGGGAATTGGAACAGGGATAAATCGGAAGGATTTTTACAATTATGTTTATGGTGGTAATTTCTTTTGGACAACCACGAAGTTTTTGGGTGAAAATAACCTTTTGATAGATGGACTTATTGCTCAATCGCAAACGAAAGATGCCGACAATTCACATAATTCGGTTTTTTCGCTTTACACCGCATATCCGAATGAGCTGCTGAACATGGAATTATTTTTCAATCAAACACAGAAGAATTTTGACCCGCAAATGGGTTATTTAAGCCGCAGTAACGTAAAAAGGATGTTCGGACAAATCACTTATCGTCCCCGACCTAATATTCCGGGAGTGAGACGCCTTTCCATTCAACCGATTGATATGAATGTTTACTGGACAGATGATACGAATGAATTGGAAAGTGCCGAATTTGAAGTGAAACCTTTTGGAGTGGAACTTACAACAGAGGACTATTTCGGTCTTGAATTCCGCAGAAGATTCGACAGGCTGGATGAAGATTTCGAACTGGCTGATGATTTCATTATTCCTGCCGGCCGATATTGGTTCAATTCCTATGCACTTGAAATTAATACTTTTTCCGGAAGAAAAATGACAAATTGGGTATGGTTGCAATTTGGCGATTATTATGATGCGGACTACTTTAATTTTTATTTAACTCTGGCTTGGAATATAAATAAGCATTTGAATATCAGCGGGGAATATTCATATAATAATCTCACAAGAGGTGATAGCAAGTTTATGTCCAATAGTATATTAGCTCGTATTGATTATGCCTTCAACCCAAAAGCGAACTTGGGACTTTTTGCTCAATGGAATGATGAAATGGACCAATTGCTATTGAACTTCAGAGTGAGTTTAATTCCGGTTATCGGCAGCGATATTTATCTTGTTATAAATCAAACTTATTCAAACTTACGGGTAAAAGCTGAACTTCTGGAAACAGTTGCCCTACTTAAAGTTGTATGGCGTTTCGGCATATAATAATTGAGAAAAATATGGGCGAGATACCCTCGCCCTTAAGTTAGTTTCTGCTATTTGCCGGAATTGCGGCGGAGTTTCCAAAGATACTGAGAACTAACGTTCAGATCAAGAGCAATTTCCTTGAAAGGTCTTTCAGCATTTTCGGTCATGTAGCGCTTCACGAATCGTTCAAGTCGTGAAACACGAGGAATATAAATATACATTCCGGAAAGAGTACGCATTAGGTTTCTCACAACGTCTATTCCCATTGCATCAGCGATGAGTGTGAGGTCTTCGGTCAAATCTTCTCTTTCAATTTTTTCAAAAATATCATTCATTTTTGTTCCTGGTTTAATAAATAGTGTTCATTTCTTCTTCAAAATTATTTTCATAATCAAAATCAATTTGTTTGTCCAATTCAATGTAATCGAAGTAACTTTCGCAAAGGAAGGAAAGCTCGGAAATAATTTCCTCTGAAAGAATTTGCTTTTTGCGTATCTGCCGGAAGAATTCATTTACTAAGTATGAGAAGAAAGCATTTTCCTCAAATTTGTCCAAATGCGCATCTGCATCGTGCAGGAGAGAGTATTTTGCAGGCAAACTTATCTCGATATTCTTTGCCTGATTGAGATTTGCAGCTTTAGTAACTGCTTTTGTTATATTATTTTTACTTTGCATTGCTGCTCCTAAATATATTTTTATTAATTTTGTAAATAAATCTGCAAAAGATAAATGTTATTTACTGCAAAAATATGTAATTTTTACATAAATAACAAGTAAAATAAACATAATTTATTTATGGATGAAAAAGTAATAAATCAGGAAATCGGAGAAAGACTGCGTGAAATTCGTCATATATTTAACGAAGGGACAAAGCTTTCCGCAGAGCAATTCGCTCATCTGCTGAATGAGACAAGAGATAAGATTATCAATTATGAAAATGGTCGTGCAGCAGTACCTTTGCGAGTACTTATTGAACTTTACAAAAGAGGAATAAACCCGATTTATTTAATAACCGGTGAGGGAGATAAATATGCAAGAAATTTTGAAGGGAAAAATTTAAAGAAGAAAATTGACGAAAAATTGAATTTGAAAGAAAACACAACTTATGCAGGAAATTTCAGGAAAATTCAATTATCTGAAGAAGAAAAAAATCACAAACATAGTGTAATAAAGGTTGCCGCAGGAAAAATTCCTAAATCGCCTAAAGACTTTTAAGCAAACCTCCATCCACAGGAAAATTAATACCATTTACGTAGCTTGCAAAGTCAGAAGCAAGGAAGCATGCGGCAGATGCAATCTCTTCTGCATTACCTAATCTGCCGGCAGGTATTTCCTGTATTTTATCCTGAACAACTTCACTAATCTTCTTTCCTGTCCGTTCGGAAATATTTGAAAAAAGTGACTGCAGTCTTTCAGTATTTATATAACCCGGTAAAATATTATTTACCGTAATGCCGTGAGGACCTAATTCTCTGCTGAGTGTTTTTGACCATGCAGAAACTGCACCACGTACAGCATTGGAGACTCCGAGATTATCTACGGGCTGCTTAGCACCAACAGACGTAATATTAATAATCCTGCCAAATTTCTCGGATTTCATGTCATCGACAACTTCTTGCAAAATTGTATGATATGCAAGAAGGTGCATTTGTAATGCAGCAGTATAATCTGATGTTTCTGATTTATGTGCAGGTGCGGGTTTAGGTCCGCCGGTATTATTTACAACAATGTGGAATTTGCCATATTGAGATTTCTTTTGCTGAATAACTTTCTGCAAATTTTCAAGATTAGAAAAATCTACTACAGCATAATCGAAAAATTGTCCTTCAGAACGGGGAAGCCCGGAAATTACTTTTTTTAAATTATCTTCGTTACGAGCGAGTAATAGCAAGTTAGCGCCGGATTCGGCAAACTTATGGGCAATAGCTTCTCCAATCCCCTGAGAACTACCGCCAATTATTGCATTTTTATTTATAAGAGATATTTTCATATTTTTTTTACATTAATGACGATGGAAAATTGAAATGAATATATTTTGTGTAATTGATAATGTATTTTTGTACGATAAGTGTAAATATCAATTCTGTAAATCTTCGTAATTTTGTAAGTTATTATTAAGTCAAAATTGAAAAAGAATGGTAATCAGATTATTTGTTACGGGCGGCACATTCGACAAAGAGTATAATGAATTGAATGGCCAATTATATTTTAAAGATTCACACATAAAAGAAATGCTCAAACTCGGCAGAGCAAAAACTCCGATTGAAGTTCGCACATTGATGATGGTGGATAGTTTGCAGCTTACTGATGAAGATAGAGAAACAATTGCCAAAAACTGCATTAAAGCAGATGAATCGCAGATAATCATAACCCACGGCACAGACACAATGGTGGAAACCGCAGCCGTGATTGCCGAAAAAGTGAAAGACAAAACAATTGTGCTCACAGGTGCAATGATACCTTATAAATTCGGCAGCTCCGATGGACTTTTCAATTTGGGTGCAGCAGTAGCTTTCGTACAATCTTTACCTTACGGAGTATATATTTCCATGAACGGTCGAATATTCAGCTGGGATAATTGCCGCAAAAACCGTGAGAAAGGCGAATTCGAGGAAATCCATCCCTAAATATCTTTTCATTAACTTTTCATTTTTTGATTAAATGGGGAGCATTGTAACTATTATCTCCTGCCTGTCTCGGAATCTATGTATTTCCCCCCTTTTTTTTACAAGGGGCTAGGGGGTTTCTGTTTTCGACCACCCCGTCCCGATTGCATCGGGACACCCCTCAAGAGGGGAATTTCTGGCTGTCATTCTGAGCAAAGCGAAGAATCTATGGCTGTTCAATTCAAAATTCAAAATTCAAAATTTAAAATTAT
>MHAC01000052.1 GCA_001804565.1 Ignavibacteria bacterium GWF2_33_9
CATTATATTTCTCAATATTTTTCTGGCTGGTTGTACTGCTCACCTCCGGCAGTACACAAAACGCTCACGCTCAATTCGGACTCTTCGATACGGTTTGGACGAGAAAAAACTATGAATCCCCATGGATTGATAGAATTGTAAAAAGTAATAATGACAGTTTAATATTTCTTTATAGAAAAACTGATTCAAATATTGTGTTGGTCAATACACAAAATATTAATCAAGTAATATGGGAAAGACCCTATTCTCATTTTACCTTACCATATAAGTTTATAAATAATGACAATTCTATGTTATTATTGGAAAGAGATTTAAATGCTTCAAAGGCACATTTAAAAATCAGGGATACAAAAACTTTTGAAGTTCTTGATTCTCTTGATTACAATGCAATAAACTTCCCCTATAACAATTGCACAATCCAAAATCTTAGAATTTCTGAAGTAGATACTTCAATTTACTATTGGGGTTATTGCGGATACACTGCAATAAAAGGGATTTCCTACAAAGTAAATTACCGCACAGGGCAAACCACTATTACAAGTGATTCGCTGCCGTACTTTGCGATGACTATTAGCGAGGATGGGCAATACGTGGCAGGGGTGTACTATAAATATTACTGGCCGGATTCAATAAACGAAATAATCGAAGTCAGGAAAATCAGCGACTACAGCTTAGTTTTCAAAGAAGTAAGTAAATACAGCGACTATACGCCAAATTTCACACCATACCAGTGGGCAACAAATTATAAATTTATTTTCTCAAAGGACAATCATTATATAGTTTTAACAAAGGATAAAATATATATTTATGATTTAATTACCGGACAAAAGATATTTGAAAAAGCTACGATAGCCAAACAGAGCACTTTTTCGAATAATAATATATTATTTTTTTTAACTAGAATTATCGATGATGATAATTCAGAAAAGATTAAAGCTTGTACTTTTGATTGTGAAAATGATATATATTTGGAAAGAGATTTTCCTGATTCCACTAATCAATTAATATTTCATTCTGATGATTTAGTTTTTAATAACAATTATGTCCTTTGCCATATGCTGAACAAATACAATAAATCAACAAATTATTATTCTGGTTTCGCTGATGTTGCATTACTAAGACTCAATTTCGATTTAACTTCCATTCAATCAAAAATCCCTGAATCTGGAGGGATTTTATATCCTAATCCTGCAAACATGAATTTAACTCTAAAACTGCAATTGGAATCACCGAAAACACTTAGCACATCAGTATTTAACACTGTTGGGTATCTAATCAAAGAATTTGGTATTAACCAATGTGAGGAAGGTGAAAATATTCTTTACTTCAATGTCTCAGAACTTGCACCAGGGATTTATTTCTTGAGGATAACGGGGGATAATTTCTCTCAAACCTTCAAAGTAATAATAGTGAGGTAATTTTTGCCGTTGGCTTCAGCCAACGGGGAGAAGGGGTATATTTTATTGGAGAACACCCCCTAACCCCCTCTTTTCAAGAGGGGGAATAACAGCACTGGATTCTTCGCTTCGCTCAGAATGACAGGGATTTTGTCCCCTTTCCCTCTCACTTTCACTTTCACCTTCACTTTAAATATGCAATTTTCAATATAAAATTATATTTTTCAATGTTTTTCGTTTATATATAATCAACAAAAAATCATTTCGCAACAAATTTTTTTAACTTTTGAAATATAGGTTTTTATAATGGAAACAGCAATTTATGATGTATGGTCACGGGAAATACTGGATTCACGTGGCAATCCTACTTTAGAATGTGAAGTAGTTCTCGAAGATGGTTCTTTCGGAAAAGCTGCAGTTCCTTCGGGAGCAAGCACAGGCGAAAATGAAGCAGTGGAATTACGTGATGGCGATAATTCACGTTATGGCGGCAAAGGTGTTCTGAAAGCCGTTGAAAATATAAACGAAGTTATAGCTGACCAAATTGAAGGATTGGATGCAACAGACCAGCATCAAATCGATGCAGTTTTGGTTAGTTTGGATGGTACTGAGAATAAATCCAAATTGGGTGCAAATGCTACTTTGGGAGTATCTATAGCTGCGGCAAAAGCTGCTGCAGATTATTTCGGCATGCCCCTTTATCGCTATATCGGCGGTATTCAGGCTCGATATTTGCCAATTCCAATGATGAATATTTTGAATGGCGGCAAGCATGCAGACAACAATGTGGATATTCAGGAATTTATGATTGCACCGGTTGGAGCAACTACATTTGCTGAAGCTTTGCAAATGGGTACTGAAGTTTATCATGCTTTGCGTAAGGTATTGAAAGATAAAGGATACAATACGTCAATCGGTGATGAAGGCGGTTTTGCTCCTTCACTCAAATCGAATGAAGAAGCACTTGACGTAATTATGGAAGCAATTACTGCTGCCGGATATGAACCAAAAGAAGATATTATGCTTGCTATAGATGTTGCTGCAAGCGAAATGTACGAAGACGGCAAATACAAAATGTTCAAATCCACCGGCGAACTTCGTACAAGTGATGAAATGATTGAATGGTACGATGAACTTTGCCACAAATACCCAATTTATTCAATCGAAGACGGCCTTGGTGAAAACGACTGGGAAGGTTGGGCAAAACTGACAGATAAACTTGGCGATGATATTCAGATAGTAGGTGATGATATTTTCGTTACTAATCCTCAATTTTTAGACAGAGGAATGGAAGAAGGATGTGCGAACTCAATATTGATAAAGTTGAATCAAATCGGAACTTTAACAGAAACAATTGAAACTGTTGAACTTGCTAAATCCTTTGGTTACACAACAATAATCTCTCACCGTTCAGGTGAAACTGATGACGTAACGATTGCAGACTTAGCTGTTGCTCTAAATGCCCGTCAGATTAAAACAGGTGCTCCTGCCAGAACTGACCGTGTTGCTAAATACAATCAACTACTCAGAATCGAAGAGGAACTCGATTCAGCAGCAATTTATGCCGGAATTGAATTTAAAGATAATGATACGTTCGGATTTTAGTTCATAATAATATGCAAATGGAAAAAAAGACGTCTTATCACGACGTCTTTTTTTTTGTAAGAATTTTTGGAATGTTATACTTTTTGCAATTTGGCAAAAGCAAGCATCAATTGTTTACGTCCAACGGAAGCAAAATCCACTATTATTTTCGCAGAGTTTCCTGCTCCAGCAATTCCTAATACGATACCTTCCCCAAAATGAGAATGGCGAACTTTGTCACCTTTCCTCAAAACGTAATCTTCGGGATCCTGCGAATAATTTGATTGAGCAGATTCATCAGAAAAATATTTGGAAGAATCACTAGCCTGAGAATAATTCCCGCCACTTCTTTTAGTCTCGAATGATGAACCAAACGAATTGCGTTGAATTTTCTTACTGAAACTGCCCTGAGTATCCTGCGATGCACCACGTAAAGGGCTGTATTGCGGGTCGGTCCATTTCAGATAATCTTTATTGATTTCATAAAGAAATCCCGAGGGAGACTGCGACTGATATTCCCCGAAACGTGAACGTCTTTTTGCATAAGTTAGAGTCAAATATTTCTTTGCACGGGTAATCCCTACATAAAAAAGTCTTCTTTCTTCTTCTTCTTCTTCTTTCGAAAGGTGGTCACGCAAAATTGGGAAAAGACCTTTTTCCATCCCGCAAATAAAAACGACAGGGAATTCTAATCCTTTGGCTGTGTGGATTGTCATTAAAGTTACCTGGTCATCGCTGATTTCCTTTGTATCAAAATCAGTAAGTAGAGAAACCTGCTGTAAATAGTCGCTTAGCGTAAAGCCGGGATTATCTTTAGCGAAACGGATAATATCATTCAAAAGCTGATAAATATTATTCAGTCTGTCATGCGAATCATCAGTTTCCAATTCTTTATACATTGCCAGCAAACCAGAATCTGAAATATAATCACTCACGACATTTTCGAGTTTTTCAGAAGGTAAGGCATCCCGATAATCACGAATTAATTGTGCAAATTTTTCAGCAGCTTTCACAGCACGGCTTTGCAATTCTCCAATTTGTCCGGCTTCCAGAAATGCATCATAGAGCGAAATGTCTCTCAAACGTGAATAATTGTAAATATGCTCCATGGAAGTTTTCCCCAAACCTCTAGGAGGCTCGTTCACAATACGCAGAAGTGAAACAGAATCGTCAAGATTGATGAGCAATCGCAAATACGCCACAACGTCCTTGATTTCTTTCCTTTGATAAAACGATAGACCTCCATAAACCTGATAAGGTATATTACGTAATCGCAATGCCCTTTCGAGCAAAAGAGATTGAGCATTCGTACGGTAAAGTACAGCCATATCCTTATAATCTAATTTCTTCTCAAGGAAATTGATAATTTGAATAGCAATTCTGTCGCTTTCATTTCCATCATCATCGGCAGAAAGAACATCAATTTTTTCTCCTTGTTCATTTTGAGTCCAAAGTTTTTTTGGAATTTGATTAGGATTATTCTGAATGACGGAATGAGCTGCATCCAAAATTGTGGAAGTGGAACGATAATTTTGTTCAAGCCTCACCATTTTGGTATTTGGGAAATCTTTGGCAAAATTGAGTATGTTTTTAATTTCAGCTCCACGCCATCGATAAATACTTTGAGCATCATCCCCAACCACAAAGACATTTGAATGAGCTTTCGCCAGATTCCATACAATCAAATACTGCGGACGGTTAGTGTCCTGAAACTCATCTACGAGGATATATTTGAAATGATTCTGATATTTTTCAAGAATTTCTTTGTTTTCTGTAAGTAAAGTAAGCGTATTCAGAAGCAGATCATCGAAATCCATAGCATTATTTTTTTTCAGATGAATTTGATATTCATGGTAAATCTTGCTAATATTCTTTTTGTAGGTATTGTCCGCAGTATTGTCGAATTCATCGGGCGAAATTAACTGATTCTTTGAATGAGAAATGAACGAACGGACACTTGAGGGCGAAAATTCCTGAGTAGAAAATTTCAATTGTTTCAATATTTCCTTTACTAAGGAATTCGAATCATCGGTATCGTAAATTGAAAAATCCCGATTATACCCAATAGCTTCACATTCAATTCTTAAAATCCTTGCAAAAATTGAGTGAAAGGTACCTGCCCATATTCTATCAGAAACATGTTCGCCAACATATTGAGCAATTCTATCCTTCATTTCACGAGCGGCTTTATTGGTGAAAGTCAGAGCAAGTATTTCACGTGGATTTATATGATTTTCAATAAGATAAGCGATTCTTGCAGTGAGTACTCTTGTCTTACCCGAACCAGCTCCGGCTATTACCTGAACAGGACCATTAATAATGGTTGCTGCTTCATTCTGAGAAGGATTTAATGAAGCAAGAAGATGATCGAAATTCTGTTGAATTTCGGGAAACGGAGTACTATCTAAATCGGGATTAAGAGAAAAATCCAATCTATTGTAATTTGCTTTATTCAATTTCATTATAAAAAGTAAAATTTATAAATACAAAATTAACGGATAGATTGGATTTAATCGGAAATTGTTGAAAAATATAAAACTAATTAATCATCAGTTTCATCTTCTGCTTCTTCACCTTTTTTAACATATGTATAGTTATAACCGGGCAAATCGATAACTTTCCCGTTTTTCATAATCATTTTGCCATCAAAATAAATAGTTGGTTTAATGATAATACCGTCAACATGCAAAGGAACGTCAACTGTTCCACCCATTGAAATATTATTTCCGAAAGCAAAGTGACAAGTACCTAGTGCTTTTTCATCTTCCAAAATGTCTCCGGTAAGTTTAGCAAAAGGATTAGTACCAATTCCAAATTCACCAATTGTTCTGCTTAAATCATCATAACGATTAATAACTCTTCCGAAAACTCTAGCTTCGCCGCCTTTACCAGCGATTTTAGTTGCAATACCATTTTCGACATCTACAAAAACGGAGTGGGAGAGCAGACCGATACCAGCAATTGAGCCATCAAAAACTAATCTTCCGTTTGTCGTACCTTCAATTGGAGCAAGATAAACTTCACCTGATGGTAAGTTTCCTGCATCTCCAATATTTCTGAGAATACCGGTGCTTGGTATAACTTTTCTTCCAGTTGCTTTGAATGTAACGTCAGTTCCTTTCTTAGAAGTAACCCGGATTTCATTGACATCTTTGAATAAACCATGAACAAATTCAGTTACTTCAACGACTTTATTTGAATTAGTGTTCAAGCATCTAACCATTGTTTCTTCTGTGATATTTGGCATAGTTCCAACACGTACACCAAGTTTACTAGCTTCTCTGCGAGCATTTGTGTGAGTGAGTGACCTTGAAGTAGCAGCAACAACAACGTCAACAGTTTTCATCATTTCTGAAATCTGTTCAGGTGGTTCCTGACCGTTGTTTTCTCTGGATTTCATTTCCAAATAGAAAGATTCTTTAGCAATTAAAGTACCGGCTTCATATAAAGAAAGTCCAATATCTCTCATCATTTCGTCAGAAATAACAAGCAGTGTTTCACCTTCTTCTAATCCCATGAAAGATTTTAATGCTATTCTTGATGCTTTTTGTAATTTAAGCAATGGCATATATACTCCCTTTTAAATATATTACTTATCGAAGTTACTAACTAATTAATTTTGATTTCTTTAATACAAAGTTAAGGAAAAGAAATAAATTAGTTACAATAAACTTTTAAAAAAACAAAAGTTTATTAAAAAAAAGTCATAAAATAGAAGAAATTAAAATTTTTTTATTGTACGAATTAATGTTTCAAACAGTTTTGCAAAGCTAATTTTGAACTTATTTGTGATTTTAAAACAACATTTTTGTACTTTAAATCATTGATAATAAATAAAAATATTCGCATTATTATTGTTATATCAAAAAATTCACTTAATTTTGTAATTCTGATTAAAAATGAAAATTAAAATAAGCAATGTTTGAGAATTTACAAGAGAAATTAGAATCCGCTCTTAAGCGCTTCAGAGGTCAGCATAAAATAACAGATGAAAATGTTGGCGAAGCACTAAAAGAAATACGCAATGCCTTACTTGAAGCAGACGTAAATCTGCAGGTTGTTAATAAATTTGTCGAAAATGTTAAGGCAAAAGCAATCGGAAAAGAAGTTAAAGGCAATGTACTACCAGAACAATTGATTGTGAAAATCGTAAACGACGAGCTTGTGGAACTTATGGGAAGCAAGATGCAGGATATTACTTTTGCTTCAAAACCGCCTACAGTTATTATGGTTGCAGGTTTGCAAGGTTCCGGTAAAACAACATTTTGCGGAAAATTAGCTAAAAATCTACGCAAACGTGGTCGTCATCCGATTTTGGTTGCTGCTGACGTTCATCGTCCTGCTGCAATTTTGCAATTGGAACAATTGGCAGAACAAGTGAAGATTCCTCTATATAAAGAAGAAGGGAAGGATGCTCGTTCAGTTGCAAAAAATGCTTTGGAATATGCTAAAAAATTCGGCCGTGATGTTGTTATAGTAGATACTGCCGGTCGTACAACGATAGATGAAGTAATGATGGAAGAAGTTTCCGATATCGCAAAAATTTTGGAACCAACAGAAACATTCTTCGTTGTCGATGCGATGATTGGCCAAGATGCTGTTACAACAGCTAAAGCGTTCAATGAAGCACTATCACTCACAGGTATCGTTCTCACAAAACTCGATGGCGATACTCGTGGCGGTGCGGCAATTTCAGTTCTTGACGTTGTCGGTAAACCTATTAAATTCATTTCCTCCGGTGAAAAACTTGATTCTCTGGAACCATTCCATCCTGACCGTATTGCTTCACGTATTCTGGGTATGGGTGATATTCTTTCTTTAGTGGAAAAAGCTGAACTGCAATTCGATGAGAAAGAAGCACAAAAAATTGAAGAAAAAATCAAAAAGAATAAATTTACCTTTGATGATTTCCTAGATCAAATTTCAATGATTAAAAAAATGGGTTCACTCAAAGATTTGCTCGGCATGCTTCCCGGGATGGATAAACAGTTGAAAAATATCAACTTAGACGACAATGCTTTCAATAAAGTTGAAGCAATTATCCATTCAATGACTAAAAGTGAAAGAGAAAATCCCAGAGTGATTAATGGTTCCCGCAGATTGAGAATTGCAAATGGTTCGGGTACAAAAGTACAGGATGTGAACAATTTACTGAAGCAATTCGAACAAATGCAAAAGATGATGAAAGGAATGGTTCATGGTAAGAAGAACAGATTTCTTTCCAATCTGACCGGTTTCGGCAGATAATTAAATATGAAAAATAATTTTATTAATAAATAACATTTTAAAAAAAAGGTAGAAAAATGGTAAGATTAAGATTAAGAAGAAAAGGTGCAAAGCACCATCCGGTATATGACATCGTAGTAGTTGATCAAAGAGCAAAACGTGACGGTGCATTTTTGGAAAGATTAGGATACTATGATCCAAATACAAATCCAAGCACATACAAAATTAATCACGATAGAGCGATTTACTGGTTAGGTGTTGGAGCTCAGCCAACTTTGGTAGTTCACAATTTAATGAGCTACGACGGAGTTCTTTTGCGTCGTCAATTACAATTCAAAGGCAAATCAGCCGAAGAAATTGAAGAATCAGTAACAAAACATAAAGAAATTGCATTAGCTCGTTACGCAAGACGTAAAGATTTGCGCAAGAAGAGAATTATTGCTAAGAAAAAAGCTGAAGCTGCAGGAGAAGAAAATACTGAAGCTGCTGCAAAATAAGACAAAAAACAAATTGGGATTGTTCAAATAAATGAAAAAGTTTAGTTTTAAAATTGATCCTCTCACTCATGAGGAATTTCTTGAAGTTTATTTGCGTGGGCCACAAATACTTACAGATCCTTTCCTGAATAAAGCATCTGCATTCACAGATGAAGAAAGAATTAGTTTAGAACTTGTGGGTATGCTTCGTTACAAAAATTCTTCTTTGGAAATCCAAAGGAAAAGAGTTTACGAAAGCTATCAATCCAAAACATCTGATATTGAAAAATATATTTTTTTGCAAGGATTGCTTAATCGCAACGAAACATTATTTTATAGTTTATTATTGGCACATTTGGAAGAAATGCTTCCAATAGTTTATACTCCGACTGTTGGGCATGCCTGCATGAATCTGAGTCATATCACACGTCGTTACCGTGGACTGTATTTGAATCCGGACAATATAATGCATATTGACACGATTTTTCAAAACATCAGTATTCCGGAAGTTTACCTTATTGTGGTAACAGATGGTGAAAGAATTTTAGGTTTGGGTGACCTTGGTTCAGACGGTATGGGAATCCCGGTAGGGAAAATCAATCTTTATATTGCTGCCGGTGGAATTCATCCAGCATGCTGTATGCCAATGACTTTGGACGTTGGTACAAATAATCAAAGATTGCTAGATGACGAATTATACCTCGGCTGGAAACATCCAAGACTGGAAGGGGAAGAATATTACAACTTTATCGAAAAATTTGTGTTAGGAGTGAAGCGAAATTTCCCTCAAGCAATTTTGCAATGGGAAGATTTCGCAAAGCACAAAGCTTTCAATTTGCTAAAAAAATACCAAGAACGCATTCCTTCATTCAATGATGATATTCAGGGAACAGGTGCTGTTGCACTTTCAGCTTTGATTACTAGTATGAAGATTAAGAAGAGTTCATTCAAAGAGCAAAAGTATATCGTTGTTGGATTAGGGCAAGCAGGCTCGGGCATTGCATTGAATATTATGGAAATGCTCAAAGAAGAAGGACTTACAGAAGATGAAGCTTCATCAAGAATTTTTGCAGTAGATAAGTTTGGGTTGCTTACAGACGATATGCAAAATCTGGAACCTCAGATGGTGCGTTTTGCACATAAAAGAGATTCTTTGCAGAATTGGGCAATAGCAGATCCAAAAAATATCACTCTCAAAGAAGTTGTGAAAAATTCAGGTGCAAATGTGCTGATTGGTGTAACTGCTCAAACAGGTCTTTTCGATAAGGAAATTTTGGAAACAATGGCTAAAAATGACCCAAGACCGGTTATTATGGCTCTTTCCAATCCTACTTCAAAATGTGAGTGCACTCCACAAGAAGTGATGGAAGCAACAGGCGGTAAAGGTCTGATGGCAGCCGGGAGTCCTTACGAACCTATTGAAGGTCCTGAAGGAGTGATTTATACTTCTCAGTGCAATAATATGTATATTTTCCCGGGTGTTGGTTTGGGTTCATTGATTGCAAAGACACCGAAAATTACACATAAGATGTTTATCGCTGCTAGTCATGAATTAAGTAATATGGTTACTCAAGAGCAAATGGACAAAGGCTTGCTTTTGCCTGGCTTCGAAGATATTCGTAAAATTTCTCGCAGAATTGCAAAAGCTACAATTTTGGAAGCTCAAAATTCCGGACTTGGCAGGAGCTTTACTGATGAGGAATTAGATGAAATTATCGAAAAAGCTCAGTGGAATCCGCAATATCTGAATTACAGACCAGGCACATATTATAAGGAATCCAAGAAAATTTATTCATAAATTCCTTCAATTAATTTTAAAAGGGCAAAATGATGAAAAAGTATTATTTTCTAATGATTTTTTCACTTGTTTTGCTCTTTTGTTATTCTGCCAAATCGCAAATTGTAATCAATGAAATTATGTTCAATCCGGTTGGAGATGAACCTGAATGGATTGAACTATATAATTATTCAAATGAAACTTTTTCTGATTCATTGATTATTTCAGATATCATAAAAGGTTATAACATCTTCCTGTCGAATTTACCTTCAAAATCATATTGTGTTATAGTAAACGATACCATTTTGCTAAGAAATTTTCGTTCAATTCCCGATTCCACATTGCTGGTTCAAACAAAAATTCCAAGTTTAAATAATGATTTGGATTCTCTCACACTGTCACTGAAGACCGGTGAAAAGATTGATTCTTTTTATTATAAAGGAACTTGGAGCGATAAGGGATATTCACTCGAAAGGATTTCGAATACCCACCCGGCAATCAATAATGAAACTTTATTACAAAGCAAAGACACTACCGGCGCAACCTGTGGAATGATAAACAGCAATGAAATCGGCATAATTCCTGATCTGCCTCTAGTAGATAATTTTGTTGCAATTACGCCAAATCCATTTTCTCCAAATAGTTATGATAAAAATATATGTCACTTAGATGTGAGTACAATTGAAAAATTTGATAGATTATCAATTGATATTTACAATATGAATGGAGCTAAAGTAATAAATTTAGCAGACGAACAAGAGATGCTAACTCCAGGATTGTATAAGTTCACCTGGGACGGAAAAAATGAAAACGGATACATTTTTCAGGCAGGTGTATATCCGGTGATAATAAATCTGCAAAATTCTCAAAGCGGAAAATCTCTGCAATTCAAGAAATTAATAGTTATCGGTTTATAATAATTAAAAATAAAATATATATTTAATAGTCTATTTCAAGAAATAGAACGAATTTCTATTTTATAAATAACCTTTTTTAATATTCCCAAGGTAAAAAATGCGTAAAAGAATATTTTTTCCTATAGCTCTTATTGTCATAGGATTAATTGCAGGAATAGCAATACAGCCATTACTTTCAGGTGATGGACTTTACGAACAAATCAGAAAATATCAGGAAGTAATCAGCAATTCAGTAAAAAATTACGTTGACCCTGTTGATACTCAAAAGCTTACCGAAGCAGCAATAAGAGGTATGCTCGAAGAACTTGATCCTCATTCTACGTATATCACTGCAGAAGAGATGAAGGAAGTGGATGAAGATTTTCAAGGGAGCTTCGAAGGTATTGGTGTGCAATTCGATATAATAGAAGATTCGATTGTGGTAATAGCACCAATTGCTGACGGACCTTCAGAAAAAGCAGGAATTCAGGCGGGGGACAGAATTGTTAAAATAGATACATTAGATGCAGTTGGGCTATCACGTGATGAAGTCCCAAAAAAATTAAAAGGTCCAAAAGGAACAAAAGTTGAATTGGTAATTTATCGTTCCGGTAGTAAAGATCTCTTAACTTTCACAATATTCCGTGATAAAATCCCAAATTTAACTGTTGATGCATTTTTTTTAATTGATGGAACTGACATTGGAGTAGTTTCTGTGAATAGATTTGCGGCACCAACAAACAAAGAAATGCTTGAAGCAGTCTGGAAACTGAAAAAGCAAGGTATGAAAAAACTCATTCTGGACTTACGTGGGAATCCAGGGGGTTACTTAAATCAGGCATTTATGATGGCTGATGAATTTTTGAAATCAGGCGATACGATTGTGTACACGCAAGGTCGTCGTCCGGAATTTGACGAACTTTATATTTCATCAAAGGAAGGTACTTTGGAAGATATTCCATTGGTTGTACTCGTGAACGAAGGTTCTGCATCTGCAAGTGAAATTGTATCCGGATCTATGCAGGATTTGGACAGAGGTTTGATTGTGGGAGAAACAACATTTGGCAAGGGACTCGTTCAGCGTCAATATCCGCTTCCTGATGGTTCTGCATACAGATTGACAATTGCTCGTTACTATACAGCTTCAGGACGTTCTATCCAACGTGATTACAAGGATAAAGAAGCCTATCATAATTTGATTGGCAGAATTGAATTGCCAGAAGGTTCGAATATTGACCATGCTATTGGTCTGATTAGAAAGAAAATTACTGAAGAGAATGAAGATAAAATCAAACATGGCAAAAAAAATGAAGTAATAAATATTGATTCTATTCCAATCTTCCGCACCAAACATGGTCGTACAGTTCTTGGCGGAGGAGGAATTATTCCGGATTATACAGTTAAAAACGATACAATTACCCGCTTTTCAGTTCAATTGAGAATGAAGAGAATTTTTTATGAATATTTAGATAAATATTTGCACAATGGAACTGATGTAAAAGCAAAATATGGTGATGATTTCATCAAATTCCTTAATGAATGGAAAGTTACAGATGCAATGATGGAAGATTTCCGTAAGTTAGCCGAATCCAAAGAAATTGAATGGGATGAAAAAGCTTTCAAAACAGATGAAAAATTTATAAAATCCGAAATTAAATCAACTTTGGCAAGAACAGTTTGGGACAGATCAGCTTCAATGCAAATTTTCTATCAAATCGATAAGCAGGCACAAATGGCAATAAAACTCTTCCCCGAAGCAGTTAAATTATTGTCCCATAAGTAGATAACGATATACATAGCAAAAAAAGAAAGCCCCGAATTCGGGGCTTTCTTTTTATTTATCTAATTTTATTCTTTCTATAAAGAAGGAAATTCTTCAGTTTTTGTTTCCGGAAGTTCAAATCTCATTTTTTCTTCCATCAGTTCTTTCATAGCAATAAAGTTCGGTTTTGGAATTTCGTCGAAATCTTTGGAAATTTCAAAAAGTTCTTTTTGAGCATCTTCGCTTTCTTCCAAATTAGAAATGTAATCTTTCGCTCTAAGTTGAAATTCATTTTTAATTTGATCATTAATTTGACGAGAACGCATTCCCAACGCAACAATTGATTGGTAAATTGATCCTCTTTCGGATTCTTTCATTCTCAAGTAAATCGGATTTACTATATATTTTGCCATTTTCAACCTTATTAAGTTTACAAAAATACGAAAAAGTTAACAATTTATTATATTTTTTTTGTAATTTGTAAATATTCAAAACCAAAAAAATATGAAAAAACTCTACTACTCTATTAGCGAATCAAGTGAGATATTGCAGGAAAAACAGCATGTCCTGCGTTATTGGGAAAAGGAATTCGACTTAATTAGTCCACGCAAAAACCGTGGAGGAAACAGAATTTATTCCCCTGATGACCTCGAACTGATGAAAATTATCAAAATATTAATTCGTGAAAATGCTTGTTCTCTGAAAATGATTAAAGATATTTTTGCAAATTATTCTTCAAAAGCCGAAATTATTCAAAATAAAATGAAAATTCTCAATAACAGGGTTGAAGGGAAGGCATGCAGAAAGAATCATATTAATCATTATAATACTTCCCCCCAATTATCTTTTGCAGATAAAACAAAACTCAATCAATTATTTGACGATTTGCTTAATCTTATAAGCAATTAAAGTTTGTATAGGAAACATATTTTGATTAATTTCGTATCTAAATTATTAACTACTTAATTATATAATAACGAAAAATATCAAGAGGTTTCAAAATGCCTGAATATAATCAACCATTTCAAGCACCCCAACCATCTTATGTCCCTATGGCAAAAAGAAAAAGAAGATGGGTTTGGCCGGTAATAATAATAGCAATCATTTTGGCAATTTTTTCCATACCAATTTTTATAATGGTCGGAGTTGTCAGTTCAATTTCAAATATAGAGTCTACTCCTGTGGAAGTATCTAAAAACACAGTGTTGGAGCTCAATTTATCGAGTTTCCCTGAAACAAGCAGTGGAAATCCATTTGCAATTTTTTCAGGCTCAACTTCAAAAAATTCAATATTTGATATTACTTCGGCAATTAAAGCCGCAAAAGATGATGATAAAGTAAAAGGAATTTTCATTCAGCAGGGAATGGGAAATTTCGGCTTTGCAAAGGCAAATGAAATAATGAATGCTTTGAAGGAGTTCAAGACTTCCGGCAAATTTGTTTATGCTTATTTACCATTTGCTTCCGAAAATTCTTATATGGTATCGACATTGGCTGACAGTATTTTTTCGCCTTCAATGGGCTTTTTTGAAATCAATGGTTTCGGTATTTCCGGTTTATTCCTCAAAGGCTTCTTCGATAAACTTGGAATTGATATTTACGTAGAACATTTCGAAGATTTCAAATCTGCAGGAGAGCAAATGAGCCGCTATAAATTTAGCGATTCCTCCAAAAAGCAGCTGCGTATTTTACTCGAGCAGAGATGGATTGAATTTATTGATGTTGTTAGCAAAAACAGAAATTTGGATAAGGATGCATTTATTGCCGCTGTGAATCGTGGTCAGTATACTGCAGATTCGCTTATTGCTTTAGGATTAATCGACGGCATAAGTACTTACGATGATTTTAAGGATAAAATGTATTATGAAGTTTTCGGTGAAATGCCTGAAGATATTAAAAACAGTAATAAAAAAATTAATTATATTTCTGTTGCAGAATATGCAGGAACGGATTATCCGACTACAGGAACTTTGTTTGACAATAAGAAAAAAATTGCAATTATCAGAGCAGAAGGCGAAATCACTTCAGAATTACAAGGTATTGTACCCGGAAATTCTAATGAAGGAATTACTGATGCAAAACTAATAAAACAGTTAAAAAAAGTACGTATAGATAAAGACGTGAAAGCCGTTATTATCAGAATTAATTCTCCGGGTGGCAGTGCATTGGCTAGTGATAATATCTGGCAGGAAATTATGAAATTGCGCAAAATTAAGCCTGTTTATGCTTCTATGAGTGATGTAGCAGCCTCCGGTGGATACTATATTTCGATGGCTTGCGATACAATCGTAGCATACCCGAATACAATTACCGGTTCAATTGGAGTGATTTCTGTGGTTCCTAATGCAAGCGGACTAGCCGGCAAATTAGGATTTTCGTCGGATACCATTAATGTTGGAAATCATTCTCAATTTTTGAATGGTATGTATCCTTATTCTGATTATGATAAAGAAAAATTCCGTGCTGCAATGAAAACAATATATTATGATTTTGTTGGCAAAGCTGCGAAAAGCCGTAATAAATCATTTGAAGAACTTCGTGCCCTTGCAAAAGGTCGTGTATGGAATGGTGAAGATGCCTTAAGAATTGGATTAATCGATAAATTGGGTGATTTCCAAACTACAATTGATTTGGCTAAGCAAAGGATTGGATGTCCGTTAGATGAAAAAGTATTAGTAGATATTTACCCGAAACCTGAAGATGAATTCGAAAATTTCATCAATTTCCTTAGAAACATTGGCAATATGAAAAGTTCTGAAATAAGTTCTTCTCTGGAAACATTGGGTTTGAAATCAGAAAATGCCGGCACTATTTCTACTCTTTATTCACAATTACCTGAAACAATGAAAATGCAGATTAAATATAATTTAAAACTTTGGCAAATGAGTAAGACTGAAAACATAATGATGGTTATGCCATACAGCTTTTAGGGAAAAATTTTCGCACAAAATCGGATAAAAAATGGCAAAGAAACAGATAAATTCAGAAAAAAATAACAATTTACCTTATAGAAAAATAGCACCTGAAGAATGTCGCTGGACATGTCCTGTGGATATTTTCAAATTTAAATCAACCTCAGAAATAGGAAAACTGGATAAAATTGTCGGACAGCCAAGAGCTATCGAAGCAATAAATCTTGGTGCAAAACTCAAAGCGCAAGGATTCAATATATTCGTGTCCGGCATGCCCGGGACAGGAAGGCTTTCCACAGTCACCAAAATTCTTGAAAATGCTGAGGGTTATTCAGATAAATTCTTTGATTACTGTTTTGTGAATAATTTCAAAGAGCCGGAAAAACCAACATTGCTGAAAATGAAAAACGGCGATGGAAAGAAACTTGCCAAAGGTATGAAATCTGCAATCAGTTATCTGCAAAGAAGATTACCCAAGCTTTTCGAAGATGAAGATTATATTTCCCTTAAGAGAAAAATGGTGCAGGATTTTCGTGAAAAAGAAGCTGATGTACTTGCAGGATTTGATGAGAAAATAAAGCCTTACGGATTTGTGCGTGGTTCTTATGAAGGTCCTCAAGGAAATGTTATTCCTGATATTTTTCCTATGATTGAGGGGCAGGCTGTTCATATCGATGCCTTAGTTAAATTAGTTGAAGATGGAAAATTGAAAATGAAGGATGCTGAAAAATTCCATAAAGATTATGAAATTCTGCATCAGGATTTATTCAATCTTTCACGCCAGGACGTAAAAATGCTGGAAGAATTCAAGAAAAGTGAAGCAGCTCTGGATAAAGCTACTGCTGAAATTGTTGTTGCTGCAGCTTTTAAGGATTTGGAAGAATATTTCAGCGATAAAAAAGTACTCAAATATCTCAATTCTGTTCAAGACCATATATTAAATAATTTAGATTTATTTATTAAAAATCAAGCACCTAATCTTATTCCAACAGAAGTGGAAGACAGTATCCCCGATTCAGACAGACTTGCAGTTTTTCAGGTAAATATTGCAATTGACAATTCCAATACTCAGTCCCCACCGATTGTGATTGAAACAACTCCTTCTTATTCCAATTTATTTGGTTCTATTGATAAAATTTACGATAAAAGAGGATTTTGGAAGTCTGACTTTATGAAAATTAAGCCGGGTGCTTTAATGAAAGCCGACCAGGGTTTTTTGGTAATGAATGCAGACGACTTATTCCTTGAAGAAGGCGTTTGGAATGCTTTGAAAAGATATTTAATGTATGGCAAACTGGAAATGCAGCCATCCGACGGTTTCAATCAGTTTTCGCAAACTTTCCTGAAACCTGAACCGATTCAGACAAATGTAAAGGTTATTTTAATTGGTAGTTATAACACCTATTTCTACCTGAATTCTGCAGATAAAGTATTCAATAAGATTTTCAAAATCAATGCTCAATTCGATTATGCAACACAAAATAATGTTGACTTGATTGAAAATTATACAAAATTTATTTCAAATGTTTGTAATGAAGAAAATCTGCCTCATCTAAATCCAAGCGGTATGGCTGCTTTGGTAGAATATTCAGCTGAACTCGCCGGTTCACAGGATAAACTCAGTTTGCACTTTTCGCATTTATCAAATCTTGTTGCAGAATCCTCTTATTTTGTTGCAGGTAAAAGGAATTTGATTAATAGAGAAATTATTGAAAAAGCATTAACACATAGACATTTCCGAAATAGTTTACTGCAGGAAAAAACAGATGAGAATATTCTTTCAAATAGGATTATCATTAAAACTGATGGCAGTTCCATCGGCTCAATAAATGGACTAGTGATTTATACACTTGGGGAATTTGAATATGGCGAGCCTTCCAGAATTACAGCAACAGCAAGTGTCGGACATGCAGGAATAATAAATATTGAGCGTGAAGCTTCGATGAGCGGGAAGCTGCACAATAAAGCTGTACTTATTATTTCAGCTTTCCTTCGTGAAAGATTTGCACAGAAAAATACATTATCACTTTCTGCATCGCTTGCCTTCGAACAGGCTTATGATGGAGTGGATGGCGACAGTGCATCTCTTGCCGAAATTTACGTGCTTATGTCTGCAATTGCTGATGCACCTATTAATCATTCCTTTGCCATCACTGGTTCAATGAGTCAGAAAGGTGAAGCACAACCTATCGGAGGTGTAAATGAAAAAATTAAGGGATATTGGGGGATTTGCACTTCACGTGGACTTACAGGTAAGCAGGGAGCGATTATTCCAGAATCGAATGTAAAAAATTTAATGCTGCCAAAAGAACTTATTTCTGATGTTAAGTCAGGTAAATTTAGTATTTTTGCAGTCAAGAAAGTGGAAGATGCCGTTCCTTTGCTTTTTGGTATGGATGCAGGATTTGTAAATGAAAAAGGGGTGTATCCTGAAAATACTTTATTTGGTAAAGTACAGAGAAAACTTGATGAATTTTACAAATTATCCAAACCGAAACGAGATGAAAACATTAAGCCGCAGTCTTCAATTTCAAAAATAAAGAGTAATAAATAAATGCAACATCAAATCAAAATTGCTCCTTCATTGCTATCGGCAGATTTTGGGAATTTGCAGAAAGATATTAAACTTTGCGAAGAAGGTGGTGCGGACATACTCCATTTAGATATTATGGACGGGCATTTCGTTCCAAATATAACGTTCGGACCGATTATGCTGAAATATATACGCAAATATTCACAAATGCCTGTTTCCACACATTTAATGATAGCAAAACCTGATGAATATATACCTCAGTTTGCTGAACTGGGCTCAGAAATGATTTCTTTCCATGCAGAAGCAGTACCGCATATTCATCGTTCGCTCTCGTTCATTCGTTCGTTCGGAAAAAAAGCAGGAATTGCGCTAAATCCGGTTACTCCAATTGAATACGCCTTCGAAGCTGCAGAATATTGCGATTTTATTTTGCTGATGACTGTTAATCCGGGATTTGGAGGGCAGAAATTCATCCCAAATTATTTTGCCAGAGTAGAAAAACTGAAAAATTTCCTGATAAAAAATGGTTTGGAACATATTGAAATTGAAGTTGACGGTGGAGTGAAAATCGAAAATTGCAAATCTGTTTCAGATGCCGGAGCTAATATCCTCGTAAGTGGTTCAGGTATTTTTTCGGGTGATATCGTCCAAAATTTAATTGCAATGCGGAAAGCACTTGAATAGAAGAAAATTAAAAAAAAAATGAGAAGATGAAAATACTAGTATATATTACAATTATTGTTTTGATGCTGCTGAATATGTTTGTTTTCGATTTACCGAAAGCAGATTACTATTTTTTAAATTCTGCTATTATCAGCGGATTTATCATTTTAACTTATCTCTGGGATTCAATGCGAAATCCTGATGGGAAAATGAAGGACAAAACCCGCATAGTGATTTTAGTGATTACAGTTCTCTGCCTCGTTGCTCAGGGAGTAGTTTCCTTTATGTTGCCGCCACTCAGAAAATTTGATAATTTAATCGGAATATTTTCATTTTTTAACACTTTGTTATTCATATTCTTCATATACAAATATGAATTCAATCTAAAAAAGACATCATAATAATTGAAAATATTTCAGAAAAAATCAAATTTAATTTTGTTAATAAGAAAAATCTCCGTAATTTTGTAACTCTATTAATTTGAATTAGAGATATTTCAAAGTAGAGTTACTACAAAACAGGGGTGTCGCCAAGCGGTAAGGCAGCGGTTTTTGGTGCCGCCATTCGGAGGTTCGATTCCTTCCACCCCTGCTTTTCTTTTAAAAGAAGTAAAATGCACGATTTTAAAATAGCAACAGGACGTTCTAATCCGGAATTGTCAAATCGAGTAGCTGAAAGTCTTGGTATTGCGTTATCACAAACCAAGATACATAACTTTAGCGATGGTGAAATTTGGGTAAAATTCGAAGAGAATGTGCGTGGAGTTGATTTATTTATAATTCAATCAACCTTCCCGCCGGCTGACAACATTTTCGAGCTGTTAATGTTGATTGATGCTGCCAAACGTGCTTCCGCCAAACGAATAACCGCAGTAATTCCTTACTACGGCTATGCTCGTCAGGACAGAAAAGACCAACCTAGAGTTTCCATTACTGCAAGACTTGTTGCAAACCTTTTGGAACGTGCAGGAGCTGATAGAGTAATTACACTCGATTTGCATAGTTCGCAGATTCAGGGATTTTTCGATATTCCTCTCGACAATTTGTATGCCTCGCCAGTTTTGGTGTCGGTTGCACGCAAATTAGGATTGGAGAATGTCGCAGTCGCTGCTCCGGACTTGGGTTCGGTCAAAACTGCTCGTGCTTATGCCCAAAAACTCGACAATGCAGGTTTGCTTGTTGTAGATAAAAGACGGCCAAAGCATAATGTTGCTGAAATTATGACCATTATTGGTGATCCAAAGGACAAAAATGTATTCATTGTTGATGATATGATGGATACTGGCACAACTTTCATAAAATGCGCTGAAGCTATGAAAGAACGTGGTGCTCTCAGTGTGAATGGTATTTGCGTTCACCCTGTCCTTTCAAATAATGCAACAGAAAAATTAGAAGCTGCCGATTCTGTAAATCATATTTTTGTTACCGATACTATTCCTTTAAAAAGACCATCGGACAAAATTACAGTTGTGTCAGTGGCTGATCTTTTCGCAGAATCTATTATCCGCACTCACGACAATCGCTCTATCTCATCCTTGTATCAAATTGAGAGATAGTTCTTTAATGAACAGGATTTAATTTATTTCCCTTTTTCGGGAAAATATTTTATCCGTTTCTCTTATGGAAAAATGGAAACAATCATTTAATATATAAGAGGTTATAATGAAAATTGTCGAATTAATCGGACAAAAAAGAGAAACCGGCAGAAAAACTGCCAAGCAGCTAAGACTAA
>MHAC01000053.1:0-19211 GCA_001804565.1 Ignavibacteria bacterium GWF2_33_9
TTGATTATTCAATCTATAATTACCTTGGGCAGGAGGTGCAAAGCGGGAAAGTCGAGATTAGCAGCCACTATGCAATCAATCAATCAAACATTGCAGAAGGAAAAATCTCAATTTCTAACTTACGCAATTCGATATATATGTTAATCCTACAAATTAATGGAAAAATATATCATTTTAAGGTAATGAAATAAATTTAAGAAAATTTGTAACATTTATAGTGTTTGAATTGTTTATATATTTATTAATAATTTAATAATTTTGAAAAAAATATGAAAAGTGGAATCGTTTTTTCAGTGTTATTAGTTTTTATCCTAATATCTTGTAAAGATACTTCAACAAATCCTATTGAAACAGGTGAAATTTCCGGTCAAATAATTGATGGTGTAACATTGAATCCAATCTCAGGTGTGATACTAACAACTACACCAATTACAAATTCAATAATGAATAATATGGACGGCACCTTTTCATTTACTGAACTTAGTGAAGGTAGTTACATAATATACGCAAAAAAATATGGTTACAATGATGCTCAGGCAAATGTAAGAGTAAAGAACGGCAAATCTGCTCAGGCAGTTATTCGAATGTTCGATTTATCAATAACTAATAATCAACCTAATAACTTGCTTCTCATTGGTCCGGTTGATGACAGTCAAACAGGAAGTGATGTTACATTTTCATGGAGTTGTCATGATGCAGATAATGATGTGCTTCATTACGACCTTTTATTATCTGAAACATTTCCTCCTACTCAAGTCGAGGCTGAAAATATACCAAATACTCAGCATGTTGTGAAAAATTTAGATACAAGTAAAACCTACTACTGGCAAATAATTGCCAAAGATAAATACTCATTCATAGAATCAGATATTTATGAATTCCACGTAAAAAGTAATTCCCCTGTAAATGAGGAAAACTTAATTCTTTATTATTCTTTCGATCATAACAATGCTGAGGATGAAAGTATGCATGGACATGACGGCACCTTAAAAAATAATCCTCAATTTGTTACAGGCAAAATAGGAAAAGCTTGCAAATTAGTAGGAACTGACGATAAATTAGGGACAGGATCTCATATTTTGCTGCCTTTTATTAACTTCAAGAATTATCCAAAGTTTTCGATTGCTTTATGGGTGAAAGAACAAAATCTCGATTATTTTAATGGAGAAGCATATATAAATTGGGGAAATGCAACTACAGGATGGGTAGGAATTTCAACTTTTGCATTACCTCCGGAACAAACAGAAGCAATCTATAATTTTAGTGTTGGTTGTGAATTCGGTGATTCTTATTCAAGACAAAAGCCTGTTTTTGCAACGTACGATGCGGAAGATGCAAAAAACTGGAAACATTTGGCCCTTGTTTATTCAGCAGGAGTTGTCAAAGCATTCATTAATGGAAATTTAGTTGGTTCTACTGCAAATACAATTGTTAATATTGAAAATTATGGAGCTATAGGTAAACACTGGTGGACATATCAGGGGCTAGGCTCAACTTCTTCTCTTTCCTTTCTTGTTGATGAAGTGAGAGTATATTCAAAAGCACTAACTGAAAATGAAATTCAAGAATTAGCAAAATAGAGAGATATTTTATTTTTTTTTAATTTATTTTTCAGATCATCAACAAAGAAATTAAACTCAAGCCCTTATTTATTTGTTATAATAATCGAAAATCAAATCTTTAATTATAAGTTGATGATACAGAAATAAAAAAATTTGGGATATAATAAATTAGTGCTGCCTCAAATAAGGCAGCACTTTATTATTAATATTATTTTACATTTACAAATTGTTTTGCAAAGTATTTTGCAGTGAGTTTTTCGCCGGTTGCTCTTTCAATCATATCGTTCCAGTAATATTTTGCACCGGGAGCAAAAATTGAATTACGGAAGAAATCGCCTGCAGATGCATTGCCGTAAAAACTAATGTAATTATTATTTGCATTGCCTTCTTTTTGTGCTAAATATATATACATTTGCGAAGCGAAAAGTTCACCCAACAGGTAATTATGGTAATAGCAAGGGCTTGTGGCAATGTGGATTTTTGTTGCCCAATCCGGCATATTCCTGTCTTCAGGACGTTTCAGCATTTGATATTTTTCTACCAAGTCCCACCAAAGTTTATTCAGATTTTGGTCAGGATTGTCGTAAAGTGCTTTTTCGAAGCGGTACATAACCTGTGCCCAGCGGCTGAAAACGAGCTGCTGCAGACGCAAAATCTTGAATGTAGTAGGAGCTATTGCATCTCTTTCTTTTTCATCAATCAGTTTCATATCCACCATCCATTGAGGATTTGAGGACTGCCGACCGAAAAACATTGCCACTGCTTCAGTTGTGAATATATGAGCAGGCTGCTTGATTACCCAAATCAAATCATCACCCAAATATTTTTCGTAAAGGGCATGACCATATTCATGGAGCATTGTTTCCATCCATTTACTGTTTGGTTTCACATTGCAAAGCACACGAATGTCTTTTTTGTCACGATTTATGTCGATGCAGTAAGCATGCTGATTTTTGTTTGCTCTTTCGAATAGGTCACTTTTGGCAACCATATCTGAAATTTCCAAATTTATACTATTGTAATAATCAGTGGTGAGTTTCACTAAATCTTGTTTTGCATAATATTTATCCAAATCAACATCATATATTTGCGGAGCTTCCTGGAAAAATCTGTTCTGAAAGTGCCAAGGCATCAATTCCTCGGGTTTAATATTTAGTTTTTCTGAAAGCTTAGCATCAATATCTGATTTTAAGGATGCAAATGCATCTTTTGTGAGTGCATCTAATTCATCAAATAAATCGGAAATTTCTTTTGGATTTTCGCCACTCAAAGTTAGCGACATTTCATGAAAATTATTGAAACCTAGCTTTTTAGCTAATTTATTGCGTAATTTCACTAAAGCAATTATGTCGTAAGCCACTGTTGGACCAATTTTCTTTTGCTCCGTCCAAACTTGTTCCAATTCTTTGGAATCTGCTGATTTTTGTAAAATTTCTTCAACATCATTATCTGAATATGTCTTTTTCCCAACGACAGTTCTGAAATCAGAATATTTTTGTTCGATTTGGGAAGTAAGTGCAGAAATTTTATTCAGCAAAGTAGTATCGGCTTGTTTACTGAGCAATCCATTGTAAAGATTGGTCATTGCTTGAATTAATACAGAATCATTAACCAAATTCGATTCTTTAATTTTCTTTAATTCAGCAAATGCAGTGGGATCAGCGAGTTTAGCATTCATTGCCATATCACATTTGGAATAAGCTTCCCAGTTTTCGGGAGTAGATTTATTGGAAGCAGTCCAGTAGGCTAAATTTGCTTTTTCTTCGAGGGGTTGGAATTCCTTAACGAAGTTGTCAATAAATGTACGTAATTGTTGTTCCATTTTGTTTATGTCCTCTTGGGTAGGTTCCTCAGGTTTTTTTTCAACACAGGAAACCAAAATTACCATTGCAATCATTATTGCAAAAATTGAACTTATTTTCATTTAACTATTACCTTCAATTAATAATAATACATAAAAGACAAAATTATGAATTATTTCGTAATTATCATTATAATTACAGGAGAAGATATGGTACAAAAGTGCTTAAATTGCGGGAATAATGATATAAGAGTTGCAGAAGTTAGTTCTACAGGGAGTTACGGACCCGATTTATTACCGGGCACAGGTATTTTCCGTCATGCCAAATTTCAGGTGGGTGTTTGCACTACCTGCGGATATACTCACTTTTTCGTTTTAAGCGAAGATATTGAAAAAGTGAAAAAATCCAAGAAATTCAGAGGCAAATTCGATTTGGAATAGTAATTAAAAATCATCATACTTATTAAATTTATAAATAAAATACTTAAATTTCCTAATTTTGTAATATCAATTTTTCTAAAAAAATAAAAATTATAGGTTTTAAAATGAATGATTCTCCGGCAAGAAGGATACAAGATTATCAGGTATTCGGCGAATATGGTGAAGTAAATCCATCGATTTCTGATGGTGCAACATTCACATTTATGTCAGCAGAAAAAATGACTCAACTTTTTTCTGAGGAAGTGGAAGGCTGCTTTCTTTATTCTCGTCATTTAAATCCAATGGATTATGTACTCAGTGAAGCTCTGGCAAAAATGGAAGGTACAGAAAACGGCCAGGTAATGGGAAGCGGTATGGGTGCTATCACATCAGTTTTTACTCAGATTTGCTCTTGTGGAGATGAAATTGTTTCCAGCCGTACTATTTATGGCGGCACTTATGCATTCCTTAAGAACTTTTTTCCAAAATTTGGAGTAAACACTAATTTTGTAAATATTACTGATTTGGAAGCAGTGGAAAATGCCATTACTGACAAAACTAAAATGATTTTCTGCGAATCAATAAGCAATCCTATGCTCGAAATTGCAAATTTACCGGAATTACGTAAAATAGCTGATAAGCATGGCTTGCAATTGGTTGTGGATAATACTTTCAGCCCGATGATGATTCCTGCCCATGATTTAGGAGCTCACATTGTTGTTTATTCCCTCACCAAATTTGCTAACGGTATGAACGATGCTGTTGCTGGAGCTGTTCTGGGTTCTCATGATTTTATTGCAAGTTTGCGCAGCGTGAATGATGGCGCAGCAATGCTATTGGGACCTGTTCTCGATCCGATTCGTGCTTCTATGATTATGAAGAATTTACATACACTTCATGTTAGATTTAAAAAACATAGTGAAAATGCAATGTACATTGCAGAAAATTTGGAAAAACTCGGAATTAAAGTGTTTTACCCGGGTTTGCCTAGTCATCCCGACCATGAATTGGTGAAGACATTGATGAATCCACGTTATGGCTTTGGCGGAATGATAACTTTGGACTTGAAAGAACAGGACATCTCAATAAAGGCTATGGAACAAATGCAAATTGAAAAAGTAGGATATTTTGCTGTTAGTCTTGGATTCTATAAAACATTATTTAGTTCTCCGGGTTCAAGTACATCAAGTGAAATTCCTGAAGAAGAGCAGGCAGCAATGGGCATGACTCCCGGTTTGATGCGTTTCTCTGTCGGTTTGGACGACGACATAGAGGAATCTTTCTCTCGCATCAAGCGCTCACTTAAATTTGCTGGAGTAATATAATAAATATGATAGTTCTGAAATTTGGCGGAACCTCCGTAAAAGATGCCGAAGCATTCGAAAGAGTATTGGATATTGTAACCAATACTCTTTCCTCAAGTTATATCTGCGGAAATGATGTAACTAAACTGATTGTACTCTCCGCATCATCAGGTATTACCGACAAACTGATTGCACTTGTGAATGCTGCAAAAAATGCTGATGAATCTACTGCAATGCAAATTTATGCAAGTATTGAAAAAAGGCAGATTGAAATAATGGAAGGTATTTTCAGTACAAATTCACCTGTTTATTCAGCTTGTTCAGCAAAGGTTACTGCACTTTTGCTTGATTTGAAACATTTTGTGGAAGGTATCATCTTTTTTCGTGAAGCAACTCCCAAAGCATTGGACAAAGCAGTGAGTTACGGTGAACGACTATCCACTACCATTTTTAATTTCCTCCTGATATATCGTGGATTTGATAGTGTGTGGCTGGATGCACGAAATTTGATGAAAACTGACAGCACTTATATTGCAGCAAAAGTAGATTTGGAACTATCTCGTGTAAAAGTAAATGAAATTTATAAAGACGGTCTAATCTCGGGGAAATATTTTGCAGTTACCCAGGGTTTTATAGGGTCTGATTTTAATGGAAATACAACAACGCTTGGCAGAGGAGGTTCGGATTATTCTGCGGCTATTTTCGGCAATTTATTCGAAGCAGAAGAAATTCAGATATGGACCGATGTGAATGGTGTGCTCACAGCAGACCCCAGAATTGTCGAAAATACCATAACAATAAGTGAAATGGGTTTCGACGAAGTGAGGGCTCTCGCATATTTCGGTGCAAAGGTGCTGCATCCACAAACTCTTATTCCTGCAGTGGAGAGCAGTATTCCTGTACTTGTGCTGAATAGTTTGGATAAATCCCATTCCGGAACGAAGATTATCGGAACAATCCAATCAGGTGATGTCAAACTTCATTCTGTAGTAAAAATCAATGCAGTACAAATTCGCATAAATTTGGCGAAAGTGAATAATGTTACTGAAAAGTCTATAGAAATTCTACAAATATTCAGAAAAAATGAAATAAAAATCTTCTCTACGAGGATTTTACCTGATTCATTAATTATCTGGTTCGAAAATAATGAAGATTTTGAAAATTCCATTTCAAACTTCCTGGATACAGACTTCGAACTTGATACAAGCAAAACATTAATCGGCATTGTCGGTAATAATATGGATAAATTGCAGGTATCGGAAATTGATACAATATATAAAGATTTTACAGCAGTCAGCATAAATGAAAGCAAGAACTCAATCCTAATTGCTGTCCCCATCGGAGAAAGCAATAATGCCCTTCTGCAAATCAATAATTCAATTATTAGATATTAAGATTATCTAAAAGAAGTAGTATAGCATTCGGTTTCTCTTCTTTTAGATGCTTAATCATTATATCATATCATACTGCTTTAGTCTCAATCTCATGCAATTAAGCATAAGGTATTCCGGGTACTAACTGATGCGAAATTTGCAGTTCAACGTAGCGATTGCTTGCTGTACCCTGCAAGAATGAGCCATTTGTATATTTTACAAATACTTTTGCATAAGTCCATTTGGAGCTGCCTGCTTCGTGGTAACGCACTACAAATGCGATATTCGAGGAGTATTGCTTAAGGTCAATTTTCTTTGCGGAAAATGATTGTTGATCCAGTGCTTTGCTTTCGAAAGTATCTTCCAGTGAAAGTATTCCTGTATAAATATTCCCGATTTCAGCAGTACCAGGAGTTGATCCATAATTATAATCCAGCTTGGAGGCTGAACCAATGGCAATTTCATCATTTTTAGTATATAGCCCGATTGTCCAGTTTGCTCCGTTTTCCACTTTATAAGTAGTAGGGTGAAATGTATTAGTATTATACACCATCAAACCGCTTTCATAGCTGGATTCAGATTCGTAAATACGAATGGGTAGTTGCTTCCAATCAGTTGTGAATTGAGTGGCTGGAGACCATTTTATCTCCTTGGCTGAGGAGAGTTCACCAAGCGAATTTTTTGCCTGAAAAGAAAATGTGTATTCCACGCCTTCTTCCAATCCTTTAAAAACAAACCAATTTGAAGTTGCCGGAACAGTTACAGGGGCAAAATCGTTAATTCCTGATACAGTGAGTACATAAGAAGAAAAAAGAGAATCAGTTTCGGAAACCGATGGTGTCCAGGTGAGTTTTACAGAATTATACGATTTTGAAGCAGCCATCAAATTTGTAGGCGGTTTTGGAATTGTACCTTCATCTGTTGGTCCTGTACTGTCATCACAAGAAGTAATAAAGATAGCTGTAAGCGCAAAAAATATTGCAAAGTATAAGGTTTTTGAAACTTTCATTTTTTTTCTCTTGATTATTTTTTTAATTTAAGACAAAATTATGAAATAAAAATTACATTTTAGAGGATTTTTTTTTCATTTGATTCTTATTCCTTTATTCTATGCATACCGAAAGTAAAAATTCTGTAATTTTGTAGAAAAAAATAAAAAAATGATTACTAATTTTGAAATTTGCACTCCAAAACTCTCGGAATTACCTCAAATTGTTGAAATATTCAATCAAGCAATCCAAAATAAATTTTCTACAGGTTTTCAATCTCTGCAAACAGTGGAATCTATGAATGAATGGTTCCGGGAACATACTCAGGAAAAATATCCACTGTTGATTGCTAAGCAAGACAATACCGTTTTGGGTTGGGTTGAAATAAAACCATATAGAAAAAATCGTAAAGCCTTCGACCAAAGTGTAGAAATATCTTACTTTATTCATAATAATTTTCAAAAGCAAGGAATAGGTTCTGCGCTTGTAAGAGAAATGGAAATTCTGGCCGAAGGAATTGGATATAAGAAAATCATTGCAATCTTAATGCATCTGAATATTGGCAGCATCAAATTATTAGAAGGCAGAAATTATACACTTTGCGGAAATATTACAAATGTCGGTAGTGTGCAAAATACTTCAATACATCACTTATATTATGCTAAAGATTTATTAAGTTTACAAAAAACAAATGAATAATAATTAATCTTTTCTTTATAACTAACATATTTCTTTTAGTAGTAATTGAGATTTATTCAAAATTTAGTATTAATTTTGTATGTATTATTTAGTGTAAATTCAAAATTTAAAATAGCGAGAAAATGCTATGTCAGTAACACAAAGAATTCTCGATTTCTTTAAGAAAAAAACTTCCATCACTGAAGAATTGGAGGCAAAGGCAGCAGTAAAGCAAGAAAAAATGGGCAAAATGACAGCCCGCCAAAGAATTGAAGCTTTGCTGGATGACGGTTCTTTCCACGAATACGACTTGTTCGTGGAGCATACTGTAGAAGATTTCGGTATGGACAAAAAATTTCTACCACGTGATGGTGTAATAACAGGGACAGGAACAATTTTGGGATTTCCAGTTTGCATTTATGCACAAGATTTCACAGTAGCGGGCGGCTCACTCGGGCTCGCTCATGCACGTAAAATCACCAAAATTATGGACCATGCAATGAATTTGGGAATTCCTCTCATAGGCATCAACGATTCAGGTGGAGCAAGAATTCAGGAAGGCGTAAATTCACTTGCAGGATATGGTGAAATTTTTTATCGAAATACAAAAGCTTCCGGTGTGATACCACAAATATCTGTGATATTAGGTCCTTGTGCAGGTGGTGCTGTTTATTCTCCGGCACTCACAGATTTCGTTTTTGTAGTGGATAAAATCTCAAAGATGTTTATCACCGGTCCTGAAGTAATAAAAACTGTGCTTGGTGAAGAAATTTCAATGGAAGATTTGGGTGGAGCCAGGGTTCAAGCAGAAATTTCAGGAAATGCACATTTTTTTGCAAACACTGAACTCGAATGCTTCGAACAAATCAAAAAGCTTGTAACATATATCCCTTGGAATAATCGCAAGAAAGCAGATGATTTCAAGCCAATGCTGCCAAAACCGGAATTTCAGCTTTCCAATATTATCCCAAAAGATAATAAAGAATCTTACGACGTACGAGACGTTATTCGAGCAATCGGAGATAATTCTGATTTTTTGGAAATTCATGAACACTGGGCATCAAATATTGTAATTGGATTTATGCGTATGAATGGAGCAACTGTAGGAGTTGTTGCTAATCAGCCGTTAGTCCTTGCAGGTGTTTTGGACGTAGATTCCAGCGACAAAGCAGCACGTTTTATCCGCTTCTGCGATTCATTTAATATTCCACTGCTAACATTGGTGGACTTGCCGGGATATTTGCCAGGAGTTGACCAAGAATATGCAGGAGTAATTCGCCACGGTGCAAAAATCCTATATGCCTATAGCGAAGCAACAGTACTGAAAATGACAATCATATTACGCAAGGCATATGGCGGTGGATATATTGCAATGTGTTCACGTCACTTGGGAGCTGATTTTGTGTTTGCTTGGCCGTCAGCGGAAATTGCAGTAATGGGTCCGGAAGGTGCCGCAAATATTATTTTCAAAAAGGAAATAGAATCTGCCGAAAATCCTGATGAAATGCGTCAACTCAAAGTTCAGGAATATACCGATAAATTCGCAAATCCATATAAAGCAGCATCTTCGGGTTATGTGGATGCTGTGATTGGACCTGAGGAAACAAGAGAATACATATTACATTCCATGCAAATCGGTTCGAATAAAGAAGTTGTGGAACTAAAGAAAAAGCATGGCATTCCGCCATTCTAAGGAGCATTTATGGATGAATTGAAAGGTAAAATCATTTTGGACGATACGGTTTACGAAACGAACCTTACTAAGAAATTTGCACTGCGTCAGACATACAAACCTGAAACAGGGAAGGAAGTGCGTGCATTTATACCTGGAGTAATTCGTGATGTTGCTGTAACGACAGGTTCTCATGTAAAAAAAGGTGATATGCTCCTAATTTTAGAAGCAATGAAGATGAAAAACCGCATTTTCAGCCCGATTGACGGCAAAGTATTATCCGTCTTCCCACAAGTTGGAGATAAAGTTGCAAAAAATCAATTACTTGTTGAATTTGAATAAACAGAGATGAAAAACACAATTTTTAGGGGACGCATCTTGGATGCGTCTTTTTTTTTGTCAATAAAACAAAAGTACAGAATAAAAAAAACGCATCTATACTTGTTAGATGCGTTTAAGTTAATTAGATATACTCTATTCTTATGCTAGCAGACCATATATAATCCAAAAGACAATTAAGAGACCAAAACTGAGAGCGAACCAGCCAAATACTTTCAAAAGCCTTAAAAGCTTTGGTGAGAATTGCGGACGAATGAATTTTTCCAATTCGCCTCTTTCAACCAAAGTATTATATTCGTCAGGACGTTCGTGTTTCAATTCTTCAAGTGTCATCTGACCTGAGAAAATTACTGTATCCATAGGGAATTTTTCCGGACGGAAGTGAGTATTAAAGAAGTGGACTGTAAAGATAAATCCGGCGGCAAGCAATGCTTCATCACTATGGATGATTGTTGCAACATTCACAAATGAACCCGGAATTATTTTGGTGATTAGAACAGGGAACCAAAGTGTGAGTCCGGTACCGCCAATCACAAAAATACCCCAGAAAACTGCGAAATAGTCAAATTTTTCCCAATAAGTCCATCTACCGTAATTTGGTCTATCGCCTTTCCCAAGGAACCATTTCAGAGAATCTATCACATCACGTAAATCTTTCTTGTTTGGCAGCATTGAATCTTTGTCGAAAAGTAAATTCTTCCATGAACCATAATTGTTTTTCTTCTTTCCAAAGAGGTCAACAACATGCGTTACAAATACAACGAATAACATAAATGCAGCAAACCTATGGAGCACTCCTGCATTTTCTACGCCACCAAGAATATCGGCAATATATTGAGCCCATATTGTATAAGAGAATTTCAGTACCATGCCGGTTGCTGCTAATGTTAGGAAGCTGACAATCATCGTAAAGTGAAGCAATCTGTTCAATGCCGAAAATCTCTGATAGAGTTTAGGATTTTTGTCTGCAGCATGTTCAGCATTGAATATCTTCATTTGTTTACGCATCTTGAATGACCTTGGCAACCACAAAAGCGTATGTAGGAAGGACAATGAAAAAGTTCCTAAAAGAAGAAATGTCATTCCCCAAAAAGTATAAAATAAGATTGGATATTTTGCCTTATCATGATGAGTTGCATGCGACAAATATTTTGTAAAGCCTTTAGTAGCATTTGGATGGCATTTACGGCAAGTATTTACAATATTAGTTCTGCTAATGGTTGAATTTGGATCAATTACGGACAAAATATTATGAGAACCATGACAATCACCGCATTTAGCAGATCGAGCAGAACCCAAACGAGATACTTTACCGTGATAAGTGTCAAAATAAGTTTCAGTAACATCACTATGGCATTTACCACAAGTACTCAATATAGAATAACGGAATGAATTATCATCAATCCTGCTGATAGTATGAGCTGTATGGCAGTCATTACAACCGGGTAATTTTTTATCAGTCTTATTCATAAAAGGAGAGTGAATACTTTTATCAAACTGTTCCTCAACACCAAAGTGACACTTTCCACATGTTTTAGCAATATTTTTAGGATTAATACTGGAAAGAGGATTTTCTTTAGGTAATCCTTTATGCGGAGTATGGCAATCAGCACAAGTTGCAGTAACAGTAAGACCGCTTTCATTCAAGCCTTTACCATGAATACTTGTAGCATAATTTGTTGTAATACTATGTTGGATTCCTTTGTACCTGACAGCTGCTTGCTTACCTTCAGCATGGCATTTAGCGCAAAGTTTTGGAATATTCAAAGCAAATGTACTCGAGTTGGGATCTAATTTATTCAATATTTTATGCGTACCATGACAATCCCAGCAATTCGGGGCGTCTTTGTCGTTACGAGAAACCAATTTGCCATGTGTTCCCATGGTAAAATCTTTTCCTATAGCATCATGGCATGAAGAACACTCTACTTTTGTGTTTTGTAAATTATCGCAAGGTCTTTTGTGAGTTGCGTCCACACCTGTATGACATTGAGCACATGATAGATTTTTATGTTCTGATATTTTTAAATCCTCGTGCTTCACGAACATGTCCTTCCCGCTTGTGGATTTACCGATATTTGGATTTTCGTGACATTTCACACATTTTTCATCAGAAATATTTTGTTCGTAAAATACATTTCTTATTATATGCGGCTGATGGCAATCAACACAAGCCGGAAGAACTTTTGCTTCCTTTTCCCAAAGCTTACCATTGATAATTTTTTTATGAACAAATTCTATACCTGCATGACATTTTGTGCACGTATTAGCAATGTTTTCTCTTGCAATTGTTGAACGTTTATCTGTATGAGGAAGGACCCTATGAGGACTGTGACAAGAAGCACAAGTTGCACTAACTGTCAAACCTTTTTTAATAAGACCTTCACCATGAATACTTTCAGTATAGTTAGATAGAATATGTGTTTCAGGAATATTTCTTTGCAATGAAACAGGAGAACCTTCTCTATGACATCTACCGCAAAGTCTTGGAATATTCAAAGGATAAGTTTTCGAATATTTATCAGTTTTTGGTAAAATATCATGATGTCCATGACAACTATTGCAAGTTGGAGCTAATGGGTCACCTTTTGAACGGGCAGTTCCGTGCAAACCTTCGGAATACTTAGTTACTGCTTCATCATGGCAGGATTTACACTGGAATTTCTGTTTTTTCTTTGTGTGTGGTTGTTCATAAGGGTCAAATCCATCATGACAATCAACACAATTCAGCTTCCTGTGAATTGATTTATCCAATGTTTTGGGATTCACATAAATGGAAACATTTCTTCCATTTCGTTCCATTGTCATTGTTTTATCTTCATGACAACCCATACACTCATCATTTCCCTGTGCGAACAGCTTTTGCGGCAGTCCTGTCCAGAGAAGTGTACCTGCAAGAGAAAGTAATAACAGTATTAGCGTTATTTTCCCTCTATGGATTTTCTTCAAAATTGTAAATAATTTCATATTTATCACACCACTAATAAATTTCTTTTTCATTTTTTTTGATTATATATTAATCATTGTTTAGAATCAGCTAATTCTTTGGTTAGACAGGATTGATTTTTATTCAGCATTTACAAATCTTTTGATTCATTAGGTTTATGCATATAAAAAAAAGAACTTTTCTAATTATCTTCATTTGATCAGAGTTTTATAAATCAAAAGTTAATCTTGCCTAACATTTTAATGACATAAATGTATAATATTACACATGTAATTTAATAAAAAAAATGATAATAATTACTCTATTTACTAAGGTATGGTATTCAGTCTATAAATTAGGCGAAAATATGGAAAGAGGTATTTTGAAGGTGAAAACAAAAAAAATCCCCAAATTGGGGATTTTTTTTGTTTTGCTCCCGAGCACGGACTTGAACCGCGGACCCTCTGATTAACAGTCAGATGCTCTAACCAGCTGAGCTACTCGGGAATATTTCTCATTTGAAAAATATTAGAATTCAAAATTACGAAAATTATTTAAAATAGCAAAATATTTTTTTCTATTTTGAATGATTTTTTTTGATAATTTTTTATTCAAATTGTTCAAGCAGCACACTATTCGAGCAGCTTGGCTAAACTGCCGCCTTGTGATTTAATGTTATCTAAAATGATGGCTTGATTTTTATCGATTAAATCGAAAAATATCTGCAAGGATTCATCAATAATCACTTTACGCTCCAACATCATATAATGATACTTATTTTCGATAGTTTGCAATTCCAAATACCATCCTTCCAGTTTATGAACATCCTTTGATGCATTGATTTGATTTTGAATATTTAGTACTCTTTGGAAATCGTTGACAATATGTTTTCTTCTTCTGCTTTTTCTCCAAAACAGCAATCCCATTAAACCTGTGTAAAAACCACCTACTCCAGCTCCCAGCTTTCCTATTAATTCACCGTATTTTTCGAGAAATGTAGGAGCATTTTTGTCAAGAAAACGCACTGTACCTGAATGTAAAGGATAAGCAAGACTCATATTTTCAAAATTCTTACCATAAATTGATAAATCAATCAAATCAGTTCCATCAATGGCATTTTTTACGAAATTATAGATAAATTCTTCATCTACATTGCTTGCAGCTGCCAAAATATAATCTTGCCTGATAGTTATTATTGGTTTTTTGGGGTATTCTCCAAAAGCTCCTTTGGGTAGTAAATAAGGAGTGAAATACTTATTTCTTAAGCAGAATCCTTCAGCTTTAGAACCATTCAAATATAAATCAGAATCATCTAGGCTAAAAAGTTCGAAATCCCGTCTTGTGTTGACAAAACGATTAATTCTGTTTCTGTCGTCAAAGTCTAAAGAAGAAAATCCTATTTCCACATCATAAGGCAAATCTTTTTCTGTTCGGAACATTCTCCAAAATGAAGTAGAGCTGGTTGTTGTGTCTCCATTCCTTCTTGCTTCTGCTCTTCTTTTCCGCATCTTTTCACGGTTTGCAAGGTTAGTCATTGTTGACTTGTTGTTTTGAGTGTTTTTGATAAAATGTACCTTATCAAGTTCAACTCCCAAGTCTTCTAATAATTCTTTAATGAAATCTTCCTCAGCATCCAGTATCAACACCTTATGATTTTCGCAGACATCCTTAATTGACTCCGGATTAATCATTTCTTTGTTATACAAAATGTATAAGATTCTGGAATTTATCGGAAGAACTGTTTGAATATTGGAATTTTTTGTTTCTCCTGAATCATCTAAGTCCAAATTATCATTGGTCAAAAGTGCCATGTCGAATTTACCGTCACGTAGCAATTCATAATTTGTAGTCATTAGAAAATTTGTGTCAAGCTTTAAATCCAGACGAAACTTTTTTCCGTTATCTTCGATATATTTATTATAAATTTTTTCGAGTTTTCTGAATTCTGCCGAAAAATATGAAGATGTTGTTGCGACTGAAAATTTGGTTTTCACTTCACAGGAACCGAGAATTGAGGTTGCAAATATCAACAATAAGATAAAGTTAAATTTCATTTTAATTCCAGAACATATATTTTGCAAAAATACAAATAAATCAGGGAAAAAAAATATACTTTTTTAATGGCATAAATTTATCTATTCCACTTCTTTAATTACTTATTCGTAATTTTGAACTTTATAATATTGCAAATAACATTAGAATAATATGAGTTTCGTAAAAAGAACTATCAAATGCGGTGAATTGCGCCGTGAAAATATTGGACAAAAAGTAAGTTTGAATGGCTGGGTTGCTGTTCGCCGTGATTTAGGTGGTCTTATTTTTATTGATTTACGTGACCGCTGGGGAATTGCTCAAATTGTAATTCATCCAGAAGAATCACCTGTACTGGCAGAAAGAGCTAAACCTATCCGCAGCGAATTTGTGATGTGGGCAACAGGAACAGTGAGAGAACGTGAAAGCAAAAATATGAAAATTCCAACAGGCGAAGTCGAAGTTTTACTCGAAGATTTCGGAATAATCAATCCATCAGAACTTCCTCCTTTTGAAATTTTGAATGATTTGGATGTGAATGAAGAATTGCGTTTGAAATATCGCTATTTGGATTTGCGCCGCCCTTATTTGCAGGAAAAATTCTTAATCCGAAATAAATTATATCAGATTGTTCATAAATATTTTTACGAAAATGACTTTGTGGAAATCGAAACACCTGTTTTGATGAAATCCACTCCTGAAGGAGCACGTGACTTTTTGGTGCCAAGCAGAATTCACAAGGGTAAATTTTATGCTTTGCCTCAATCACCACAGATTTATAAGCAAATCCTGATGGTATCTGGTTTCGATAGATATGTGCAAATCGTAAAATGCTTCCGTGACGAAGATTTGCGAAGCGACCGTCAACCTGAATTCACGCAGATTGATTGCGAAATGTCATTTGTTGAACAAGATGATATTCTAACAATGTTTGAAGGTTTTTTGAAATTAGTATGGAAGGATATTTTGAACCAAGATGTACAGATTCCTTTCCAAAGAATGCCTTATAAAGAAGCTATGGAAAGATACGGCTCAGATAAACCTGATACACGGTTCGGAATGGAAATAGAAACATTGAATGATTTGCTGACAAATTCGGAGTTCCAGGTATTTTCGCAAACTTTGGCTGATGGCGGTATTATTGGAGGTCTCAAAGCAAATGGATGCGGTGCTTATTCACGTAAACAATTGGATAATCTGACTGAATTTGCCAAAAAATATGGTGCAAAAGGACTCGCATATATCAAATTGAATGAAGGACAGATTTCCAGTCCTATTGCAAAATTTTTGTCAGACACTGAAATGCAATCTATCATTGATAAATTTGATGCTAAAGATGGTGACTTAATTTTAATTATATCAGATAAATGGACAAGAGCTTACACGATTCTTGGCGCTTTACGTTTGGAAATTGCACGTTTGCAGGGCATCTTCGATGCTGTGAAGGATAAATATAATTTCTTATGGGTTGTGGACTTCCCGCTCTTCGAATATGATGAAGAAGATAATCGTTATGTTGCAATGCATCACCCATTCACCTCACCTAAGTTGGAAGATTTGGAAATTTTGGATGAAAATCCCGGCAAAGCCAGAGCGATTGCTCACGATATCGTGCTTAACGGCGTGGAAATTGGCGGCGGCAGTGTGAGGATTCACGATAATGCTGTCCAGCAAAAAATGTTTTCGCTTATGTCTATCGGACCGGAAGAAGCAAAGGATAAATTTGGTCATTTGCTCGATGCACTCAAATATGGTGCTCCACCACATGGCGGAATTGCCTTGGGATTGGACAGGATGGTAATGCTTCTAACAGGAATTGACAATATTCGTGATGTGATTGCGTTTCCGAAAACAACGTCCGGTCTTTCTTTGATGGATAATTGCCCTTCGGCAGTAGATACAAAACAATTGACTGAATTGGGTGTTGGTGTTTTGCAAAAATAAATTAAATTTGGAGTGGAAATGACAGATTTGAAAGTAATTACAACTTTTACTTTTCCTCATGAGGCACATTTTGCTCAAGCTTTGCTGGAAGATGAGGATATTTCCACAATGCTCGAAGATGAATTTACAGTAGGAGTGTTTTCCGGAATTTCTAATGCTTTAGGTGGTGTGAAGTTACTCGTGCATAATGATGATTTGGAGCGAGCAAAACAAATTTTGATAGAAAATAATATCATTAATCCGGATGACACACTTATACAGGATTAAAAAACATGAATAAAATTGAATTAAAAGATTTAACTGCAAAAGAAATAGTGCCCGGTTACCGTGCAAAATTTGTTCATTCCGAAAATATGACCTGTGCTTTTTGGGAAATTACTGCCGGTGCTTCATTACCCGAACATTCTCATATTCATGAGCAGATTTCTAATGTTACCGAAGGCTCTTTCGAGCTTTTTATTAATGGAGAAAGTCACATTTTAGGTCCTGATTCTGTGATTGTTATACCCGGGAATACTCCTCATTTCGGCAAAGCAATTACTGATTGCAAAATTACAGATATCTTTTATCCTATTAGGGCAGAATATAGATAAACCTTCCGAAAGACTAAAACAAGGAAATACTTTCGTCCTCAACTTAGGGACGATTTTTTTGAAAATAATAGCATAGATTACCTAAATTGAGATAATGATGAATGGGTTGAAAAAAAAATGAAAACTTGAAGATTGTGGTAATTATAAATTTTTATTTTTTGGTTATTAATGGACTGTGATATTAAAATATTAGAATAGACTTTTTCGTTTCAAACTCTATAGGTTGAGTTATAAGTGCCAAAATTATATGAATATATGGGATTAATTATCCTTTTTTAATCAAATGAGCATGAACCAATTCATGTCCATTGCAAGTATCAGGCAAAAGAAAGTAAAGCAGAAATCTTATATGAGAATGGTAAATTCAAAGAAATTTTAATAAAAGATGTGATAGGTAAAGAACCATTAGATAGTAAAAACATGAAGAGATTTATTAAGATTGTCGAAACCTATCGTGAAGATATTGTTAGAAAATGGATTGATTTCTTTATCTATAATGTAGAAATATCGTCTGAAACTTTGAAGAAAGGAGATTTGAAATGATAGTATCAATTAAAGAGGCTGAGTATCTTAAAAATTATAAAATCAGAATTGTATTCTCTGATGACAAAGTTAATATAGTTGATTTTGCTGATTTTTTAAAGCATGCAAAAAATCCTATGACTAAAAAATATTTAGACCAAAATTTATTTAAGAATTTTATTCTTGCAAATGGGGATATAATTTGGAATAATTTCGAATTATGTTTTCCAATTTGGGATTTATATACAAATAACATTAATTGATACGCCCCAACTTTCGAAAGGATTGTAACCTTCTGAAGGATAAAACTAAATATTTCTATCTCAAAAATCTAAAAAAAAGATATTATAAATTCCAAAATAATTAATTTTGTTTTTTATTCTATAATGAATTTAAAACAAGATGAAACAAACATTAGTACAAAAAATACTTGCTAAAGCATCAGGGCGTAGTTACGTACAAGTGGGTGAAGTTGTCGAACCCCAGGTCAGCTTGGCTATGTCGCACGAAAATGCAGCTTTGGTAATTAATCAATTTCAAGAAATTTATCAGGGAAGCCCTCTACCTGCAAATGTATGGTCTCCCGATAAAATCGCAATTATTTTTGACCACCGAGTTCCTGCTGAAAGTAAAAAAACCGCTACTAATCAGAAACTTATTCGTGAATTTGTTGCAGAACAAAGAATTACAAAATTCCACGATATACGTGGCGACCAAGGAGGAATCTGTCATCAGATTTTACCGGAAAACGGATATGTGATTCCAGGTACTGTTTTAGTTGGTACAGATAGTCACACTACGACTCATGGGGCGCTGGGTACATTCGCTTTTGGGATTGGTGCAACTGAAATGGCTTCAGTTTGGGCGCTTGGGCGAGTGCTTAATGTGGAAGTTCCTGCCACTATTAAAGTTATTGTGAATGGGACTTTGCGAAAGGGTGTTTATGCAAAAGATTTAATTTTGAATATAATTGGCAAACTCACAAATCAAGGTGCAAATTACAAAGTGCTCGAATTCCACGGAAGTACGATAGAAAAACTCGACACTTCCGGCAGAT
>MHAC01000053.1:19225-19533 GCA_001804565.1 Ignavibacteria bacterium GWF2_33_9
CTGCAGGAATTATCCCGCCGGATGTGGAAACTTTGAGATATTTACGTGAAGTTGCCAGATATCAAGGCGAAATTGATATGATTGTTCCTGATGAAGATGCTGAATATTCACAGATTCTGGAAATAAATGCAGATGAACTTACCCCGCAAATTGCCTGTCCTCATCATGTGGACAATGTGAAACCAATTTCTGAAGTTGAAGGTGTGAAGATTGATCAGGTAGTGATCGGTTCCTGTACAAATGGCAGAATAGATGACTTGGAAATTGCTGCAAATATAATTCGTGGTAAAAAGGTAAATTTGAGCACT
>MHAC01000053.1:19541-30746 GCA_001804565.1 Ignavibacteria bacterium GWF2_33_9
AGTTTTTCCCGCCTCCTATAAAATTTACGAACAAGCATTGGAACGTGGCTATATAGCTGATTTTATTAAAGCAGGTGCAGTAGTGATGAATCCGGGCTGCGGTCCATGTCTGGGAATTCATCAGGGAGCACTTGGCAATAATGAAAGGGCTCTTTCCACAACGAACAGGAATTTTAAAGGTCGTATGGGAAATCCTGATGCTGAAGTATATCTTGCTTCGCCGGCAGTCGCAGCAGCTACTGCAATATCCGGGTGCATAACAAATCCACAAAAACTATTGGAGGTATGAGATGAAAGTGATTTATAAATTGGGGAATGATATTTCTACTGACCATATTTATCCGGGCAGATATATGGCGACTGTGCTCCCGAGCGAGACTCCTGCTTATGCTTTTGGTGATATGGAGGATTTGAATAAGTTGCTTAATGAAGGAAATAAGTCAGAAACACGCATCTTGATTGCAGGAAGTAACTTTGGCACAGGTTCATCACGTGAGCAGGCAGTTTCTACATTAGTAGGACATAATTTGATAATTATCGCAAATGATTTTGCAAGAATTTTCTTCCAAAACAGCATTAATTTAGGTTTGCGAACAATTGCTTGTCCTGGATTTGAAGCAGAAGTTGATGATGAAATTGAAATATTAGAAGATAAAGTGGTGAATCTCACAAGGGGTAAGGAATATGCCTCTGTACCAGTTCCTGCCGCTCGCAAAGCAATTGTGGATGCCGGTGGATTAATTGCTTATACTCGTAAATTAATTCTGGGATAGGATGCAGAAACTATTATTCATAATGTTAGGTGGTGCTTTGGGTTCAGCTGCCCGTTATTATGTTTCGGATTTTGTCCAGAACAAGTTCCAGCTAATATTCCCGTTTGGCACATTGGCGGTTAACGTAATAGGCTCCTTCATAATTGGTTTTATGTGGGGCCTATTCGATCAAACAATGCTTTCCACCAATATGAGATTCCTCATTTTCACAGGCATATTGGGAGGATTCACCACATTCTCCACTTTTGCAATCGAAACATTCACATTACTGCAAGATGGGGAATATAAGTTTGCAATATTAAGTTTTTTAGGAAATAATGTGCTTGGTATCCTTTTTGCATTTCTTGGATTTATCTTGTTTAAGTGGATATTCCGCCTGATAGTTTAAATAAATAAACACGTTTTTTGCAATGAAAATGAAAGGGGATTATTGAACGAATAGGAATATGGCGACTGATTAGGGAACATTAAAATTCCTCAAAGATTTTTTTTTCATATTAATCTCCAAATAAATTCAAATATTCATCATAGGCAAAAATTCGATTGCGATAATTTCCGGTATATTCCTTTAATTTACCATTATTTACGTATAAATTAATTAAATCGCCAGCTGATTTTGGTGTTAAGTTGCAAATTTCCTGGACTTCTTTCACTGTAATTAATGGTTTTTGCAGTAAGTGATTATGTAATTTAAGGCCGGTATTGACTCTTTTGCCAAAAGATGTTTGTATGAACTTTTCAGTTTTTTCCTTAAGTTCTATTACTCCCGCTAAAGTATTTACAGCTTGTTTGGAGGTTTCGGAGATACCTTTAAGAAAATACTTAATCCATTGAGTTATATCATTGTGTGTTCTAACTCTGGTCAAATTATCGTAATATAAGCTTTTATCCTTCTCGAAAAATCCTGATAAATAAAGCAATGGCATAGAAAGCACATTTTTTTCTATAAGGAAAAGCGTAATAAGAAGTCTGCCAATTTGACCGTTGCCATCTAAAAAGGGGTGAATAGTTTCGAACTGATAATGCATTATCGCTGCTTTTATTAGTTTCGGTAAATCTAAACTCTCATTATGCAGAAAGTTTTCAAAATCTCCCATTAATTGATTTAAATGTTGATGGTGAGGCGGAACAAATACTGCATCATCCAAAGTCCTTCCACCTATCCAGTTTTGGCTTCTGCGGTAATCTCCGGGTGTTTTATTTTCACCTCGAACTCCTTCCAAAAGTAATTTATGAATTAGCAATATTATTCTGGAAGAAATTGGGAAATTATTTAATTCTGCAATTGCCGTATTCATTGCGTTTGTATAATTTTGGACTTCCTGCCAATCATCTTTTCTTTCAGGATGGATATTTTCTTTTTGGAGAAATGCTTCGTCAAAATGGGTTTGAGTTCCTTCTATCCTGCTTGAAATAACTGCTTCCTTAGTGATATGCAAATGAATGAATAAATCAATATTTGGCACAAGCTTAGCGAATGAATTAAGCTGACCTAATTCGAATGATGCTTCTTCAAGCAATCTGTTTATTTTGGGATTATTCCATTTCCATTCAGTATTAATTGCATTTGGTAAAAAATACTTATATTTTTCGGCTTGGATTGTAATCCCTGAATTAAATTTCTCTAAAGAAACCATAAAGAAGTTATTCCTAAGTAAAATTAAGAAATCGTTATTATACTTTAATTGGTTAAAACTAAAATAAGAAGATTTTATTTTACCTTCACTATTTTTTCCCTCCCTTCTCCTTCTCCGGTGCCAAGCCGCTTGGGTCTCGAAATGAAACTGGGTTATTGTAAGCGGATGAATAAGGTGTTTGATTTGGGAAAAAATCTAAAAGAGGGTCTACAGACAAGAATCTGCCGAAGGAGGGGGAATATGTACAAGTTAAGTGGTTCATGGATTACTTTGAAAAGTAACCATTTAATTAAAGAAAAACTTTGTAAAATTCTAAATTTGCTTTAATTGCTTTATTTATCAAATCATTTAAATTCTCCTTTTTCTTTTCGGAGAGCTTTATTAAAATTTCCTGAATATCATCATCCAAATAAATTGGAATTTTAAATTTGGCATCAGGAGTATAAAATTTACCTCTTACACCTTTTGTGAAATTATATTCGTTTTTCATAAGTCACCATTATATATTTCAGTTTCATTTTTTGTTGCTTTTCTTGCAGAAATTACTCTAATTTCTACGGAAAATTCATTTATTTTTTCATAAGTATGAATAACTACTAATAATTGACTATTATAAGCAATTCCTATTGTAATCCATCTATCTTCTGATTCACTATGCTCTTCATCATAAATTGAAATAGCATTAGGGTCTCGAAATATTGATGCTGCCTGTTCAAATTTCACTTTATGTTTAATTGCGTTAGATTTAGCCTTCTCAGGATTCCATTCGAATAAATATTTTAGGTCCATATTCTTTTAATCGGTCTAACTAATAATCTGCAAATTACCAAAAATAATTCATTTAGTCATCAAATTATTCTGTATCTGGTTTTTCCCGCCCTTCTCCTTCTCCGGTGCCAAACCCGAGGGGTCTCGGTAAGAAAGGGGACTCACAAATTCCCCTCTTGAGTGGTGGATTGCGAAGCAAGACGGGGTGGATGCATTTATGCTTTCATCAAAGAGCGGGTCAGCAGATAAGAATCTGCGGATAGAGGGGTGATATGTGTGAGCAATGGAGGTCATTGATTATTTCTTGTTATTTCTTTTTAATTCTTTTTAAACCTTTTAAATATTCTTTATACAGCTCGTCATTTTGAGTGTCCTCTCTAAAAAGTGGATTATTTAAAAGTTCTTTCCAATTAAGTATCATATTTGTATCTTTATCAGCTAATATTCCATATTTTTTTGTTTCAAGTAGTTTATGTATAATTTTCTTTTTATTATAATTTCCTTTTGTCAAATAATAATTTACTTTAGTTAATAAAAACTTATCGTTAGAATACACATCAAAATTGTAAATAGTTAGCGAATCAATTAAAAATTTAAAGCACACAACAAAACCAGAATCTAAAAATGTATCATGAAAATATTGGGAAAAGTGATAATTATCTAATAATATATATTTAGATTGTAAAGAATCTAAAATATTTTTCAATGGATAATTCTTATACTCCACAAATGAGTTACTTTCAAAATTAATTCTTTTAAAACTCCAACCTAGTGCATACCTCATTGTATAATTGATGATTTTTATAGAATCATTGCCTTTAACTGCATATTCCCCATCAAATTTTGTATAAATATCTTGTAATTCATTCTCTTGATTTTTTGGATATAATTCAAAGCAACTTATTAAGATAAAAATTGCAAATATTTTAAGGTATTTTCCCATATTTTATTCCACTACGTTTATTAAAAAATTCAAACATATATTGATAACTTTGATTGTAATTCCCATTTTCAAAGGCTCCTTTAAAAGCTCTTGAAAAATCAGTACCGGATTCCCAAGGATTAAAAATTCCATATTCTGCTTGATAATTATTTTCATACCAACCTCCAAAAGCTTTTGCATCGTAAATTAATCCATATGTCGTAATTCCATTATTCAAAGTTGTACAAAACATTAAAAATTGGTTATCCGAATTAATAGAATTGATATTATTTTTGAGCCATCCTTGCATACCAATATAGTTATAATCATATGGTTCTAAAGGAGTCTCTTTATGAGTATGGTCGAATCCAATTAACTCATACTTTTCCCTATCATATCCAGAAATCCAAGGTGTCCATTGACCTTTTTCTCCTCCATGCATATTCCATACGACATATCTTTCATCATTTGTATTCCTTAAAATTGTAAAGCCCCATTCAGTTTTATCTTTTTTTGCATTATCTATAATTGTCTTACGTGCCTCTTGAGTATCACGATATACTTTCCTGACATCTATTCCTCCTCCACCTCCTAAACTCCCGCCTGAAGTTGTAATTCCAGTTCCAACATCTCCATTCACCGTTGGAGCCACATTTACGCCAGCTCCCATTCCGACACTGCCAATCCCGGCTCCGCTACCGCTGCTACTGCTACCGCCACTACTACCTGTACCATTCTTGCTTTCAGTCTTTCCTTTCCCATCTTTACCATTTTCAATTTTTTCTCCTGCTACACAAATTATTCCTTCTTCTACTAAGAACTCATAAAAACTATTAGTAATAACAAAAAACCATCCCTGTATCTGATTCTTATTCCCTTTTTCACCCTCAGGAGCTAGTCCAGACGGATCTCTATATGATATCGGATTATTGTAAGCATATGAATAAGGTGTTTGATTTGGGAAAAAATCTAAAAGAGGGTCAACAAAGAGAAAGCGAATGATGGAAGGATTATATGTAGGAGCTACTTGAGTCATTCTTTCTTATATGTTACATTACTACCCATAAAATATCAACCAATTTCATTTGATTATCAATTTTTGTGAATAAAAAAATTATTGTTTGATAACCAGGCGTCATATTTCTGTTTACTTCGACAGATAATAATTTATTATCATAATTAGTAAATGCTGGTCTATAATTTTTGTTTATGTACATTCTTGTTATCTTTGGTGGATCATGTTGAATCCAATTGTCTCGAAGTAATCTTAATCTCTGACAGTTTTCTTGATATTTCTCGAAGTTTGATTTATCATAATAGGTACTGTTAATTATTAGCGAATCTGCATTTTCAGGATATTCAATCACATTTTTAATAAAATTATATTCTTTTATATATATTATTTTATTGTATGAATATTGTATGTAACCACAAGATGTTAAACATAATAAAATAATAAAATTAATGATTATAGTTAACTTTTTCATATTTTTAATCTCTCAAATAATTTTTAAAATAATTTCTCCATGTTGGATAAAAAATGTATTTAAATAAGTAGTAACTATCATATGAATTATACTTTACTGGAGCTCCATAAAAGCTTCTTATCCTATTCTCCATGGTTACAGCATAATGTTCTAAAATAGCACCATCCTTATAGTAATGGTAAAATGCATAAGAATCAGCCCCTACACAATCTAAAAATTTTGCATGTGCAAACTCATGAGCAATTATAGAATATGGCTGATATTTTGGAAAAGTGCTTGGAACTAATGAAAAGGATTCTCTACTATCATAAATTCCAGCTGAGTTATCACCAGTTAACATATCTCCAGCAAGTGTAATGGTATTTGTCGAAGCATTAAATTTCCCTAAATTTCCTCTCTTACCATTTGCTTCAATATTATCAAATGCATCTATTTCAACTTTTGTATTACCGCCATATAAGTCATCAAAATAGCCCGGGTCAGCTTGCTGAACATCATATATACTATTTACGTGAGAATTTATGACATCATCAACAGTCCTGCCCTCGGCAATTCCTGAATTCCATATTCTCGTAGGTGTTGTCATCGGACCAAAACTAGTCCAAATAGTAACTTCGTAATCTGTATATCCTCCTTTTGTTTCATCGGTTCCTTCATTTATTTTCGTATATGTTGGGATTCCCAATCTTGCTTTTCCGCTACTTGCAGTTCCTTTAGGTTGAACACCAAATTCAGACGGTTCCCCCGGTTTATATTTGGCTAATACATGTGCCCATTCATTTAGTAATTGTTGACAATTTAGTTCAGCCAAAGCCTCCTGCATTATTTCCTCTTCGGTTTTATACGATTGTATCTGATTCCTCCCTCCCTTCTCCTTCTCCGGTGCAAGTCCAGATGGGTCTTTAAAAGTCAGGGGATTATTGAACGAATACGAATATGGCGACTGATTAGGGAACATTTCAATATTACAAAATTACATATTCATTTTCAATAATTCTTAAATACCATGTTCCATCATATTTTTGGCAAAAAGTGAAAACTAATGCACCATTATTTTTCTTCATATCTCGAACAAATCCTTTTGGAATTATATAAATATTTAAGATATGAGATATATAGGTAAATTCATCACTTTCATAATTAGGGTATCTATGTATTTGATCAATATATGTAAATTTATCTAACTGGTTAATATTAAAATAATTTATCTCATCAATTTTATAATAATTTTTGCATAAATTTTCAAATATTTTGTAAAATCTAACTTGATAAAAATGTAAATCAGTAAATTCTTTATCATAATAATTACTATGTATAATTACTGAATCTATATTATTACTATTTTGTATAATTAAATCAAGAAAATTATTAATATCCTTAAATTGATTAGAATTCAAAATATTATTTTTTTCATTTGAATTTGTTAAAGTAGTGCAATTTACCAAAATTAAATTTAAGGAAATCAGCAAAAAATAAAATATAATCTTTTTCATCACTTTACCTCCTGAATGGATTCCATTTATTTTTTTCATTTTTATAAAAGGGGTAACCCTCTAATCCATGAAGTCGTTTAAACTCAGTTCTATGAATTGGTATTTGATTATTATTCATTCTTATTGTATCTGAAATTTCATCAGCCATTACTTCTTTAATATCATCATTAAAGTTATTATAATCGGGAAATGTAAATTTTAACCAACTATGTCCCCATTCATGATGAAAAACGTCATGAAGTTCTTGAGGTGAATACTTAAAATTAGGTCTAACAGCTTTATCCCAGAACATTTCGGTACTTATCCAAATATTAGCAACACCATCTTGAATTGGAGATGAAAAACCCATTAATGCAGTATATTCAGTTCCATTCTTTTCATTATATCTATTGGTCAAATCACTTGTATTTGCAAAATTTACTTCATATCTTAAATCAGATTTAGCAATTTCGTACATTACTTCATCATCAATACTTCCGAAGAACTTACTTATTGCTTGGTCTTTTGTCATACCATTTGGTAATGTTGCGCCATAATGAAAATTAAATGTGAATTTACTTGCAGCAAGACCAAGAACTACATTCCATAAACTAATTCCACCTACATCAGTATCTTTTAATTGATCAATTGTTAGGAAAGTACCTAAAAGTCCCAATCGGCAACCGGCAGAACTACTGCCACCTCCACCTCCACTTGAACCTCCGCCACTTCTTTTAAACGCATCAGGGAACCATGGATTTTGTCCCCAATCATCTGCTGCAAGATAGGAATACATCATCAAACTATTTGACGCCATTTCTGCTTCAAAATCTCTCCAAGATTGAGCAATTTCTTCCATCATATTCATTTGTATCTGATTCTTCCCCCCCTTTTCCTTCTCCGGTGCTAAACCCGAGGGGTCTCGATATGAAAGGGGATTATTGAATGAATACGAATATGGCGACTGATTAGGGAATGCCTCTAAAAGTGGGTCAACGCTCAAAAAGCGACCAATTTCAGGGTCATATCTACGAGCTCCAATATTCATTTCTTTATTTTTTATCACAAGGGACATCTGCTCCCAAAGCTCTTTCATTGTAATTATTGCAGTATTGAATAGAACTCAATTTCCATATTTTTTGATCTTCATAATAATTGAAAATAAACCAAATAATATTTTTATTATAAATGCTTTTAATTTTAATTAAATTCATAATTTCAAAAGAATTTGTATCAAATGAATTGTTATCGTGGGCGAAATGATAGATTTTTTCAATTGAATCTTTAATCTCAAATTTGAATCCTTCATAAAATTTGTTTTTTACTATGTGTTCTTTTAATCTAGAAATTTTATACTCAACATCATATTTAAAAAAAAAATTATCAGAAAGAATCTTGTAATTTAAATAAGTTTCTAAAGTTGAATAATTATCAATAATTTTCTTAACTGTATTTAGATTTTTATGGCTATCAAGATAAGAACTTTCATTAATAGTTTTACAACTAAAAAAGACACTAATTGATAGTAATAAGAATAATTTAAAAAATTTCATAAATACCTCATTTTTATCTAAAGTAATACCAAATTAGAATGTCCCTTGTGAACTTAATTGCTGAGGATTCTCTTTCAATTGGAAATAAATATATCATTGAATCATATTTATGTTTGAATTCATGTGAAAATACCATAGGAAAATCGTAAGGAATTTTCCAATTAGTAAACCGGTAAGTATTATCTATTCCAGTAAGATATTCTTTAGCAATATATATTGGAAGAAGACTCTTATCCGGAATATCCAAATCGCATCCGGATCTTGAACTACTTGCATCATCATAATACCAAATATTTGAAGAAAATCCCAATACAAAATCTCCATCGAAATCACATCTTTTATATAAATCTGCAATATTTTTACCAGTTTGTGTCAGATTTACATATAGGGAAATATTTCTTATGTTCATTGCATTAATAAAACTATTCATGATATCCCGACCATAATCTCCTGCGTTAGCAATCCAATTTAAACTATTTGAAATTTGAACTTGTGCATTTGCTATATCGCTTTGAGTATTTACCCTATAATTTACATTCAGCGTTTGTCCGCTAAATGAATATTGCATTGAACCAAGAACTCCTCCCCCAAGTCCACTACCTACATCTCCATTCACCGTTGGAGCCACATTTACGCCAGCTCCCATTCCGACACTGCCAATCCCGGCTCCGCTACCGCTGCTACTGCTACCGCCACTTCCGCCTCCAGAGCCTCCTCCGCCACTATTATCTATTCCATTATTGCCATCATTTTTTCCGTCCCGTCCTTTATCGCTTTTCTTAGGTTGTACGGGTTCTCCAGCAATACAAATGATTCCTTCCTCTACTAAGAACTCATAACAACTATTAGTAATAACAAAAAACCACCCCTGTATCTGATTCTTATTCCCTTTTTCACCCTCAGGAGCTAGTCCAGACGGATCTCTATATGATATCGGATTATTGTAAGCGTATGAATAAGGTGTTTGATTTGGGAAAAAATCTAAAAGAGGGTCAACAGATAAGAATCTGCCGATACTGGGGTCATATATCCTCGCACCAAAGTTCATAAATTATTCTCTATCGTCCATGTTGATTACTTTTTTACCTTTGATAGGAATTCGATTATTAAGAGCATCATAATCTCTAATTTTTTTATAAAAATTAATATAATCAAATTTTTCATTTTTTATACTGTTTCTTAAATGGACAATAATTAAACCAGAAATAACAAATGGATTCACCGTATTTAACTCTTTTTCAAAAAAAGAAGTTAATCTTGGTCTTAAAAATAAAAGAAATTCTTTCCTTATTGTTTTCCCCGAAAGTACAATTTCATTCCAAAAACAGTCATCATCATTTGTATAGGACATGATTCTTTCAATATCTTCAGCCATTAATATTTTTTTACATATCGAAATGGTCTCTTCAATATCTTTTGGGATATAAATCCCATAAAGTGTATCAAGATACGACAAAGAATCATGTTGTTTATCAATTATTTTATAATTATCTTTGTAAATTTTATGCCATTTAACATAATTAAATCTTTCACCCAGAATTTTTGAATAAATTGCCTTTAGATTAACTTTGTCAATTAAAAAAGGCAACTCTGCATTTATTCCAGCCAGTCCAATGATATGATAATATTCAAGATATTTTTCTTCAAGAATATCTAATGAACAAAAATAATTATAAAAATTATGATATCCCTCAAGACACTCTTTACTATATTTTGTTGAATCTATTTGTAATTTTTCAAACTTCTCAAATGGCTGCTTCTTAAGTTCTTCTTGGATTTCAGGACAAAGCAAATTTGCTAAAGAATCAACAAAAGTAACAATATTCTGATTTTCATTCCTTTCTTCAGCTTTTGAATTAAACTGTGTTGTTATTAACATTAAGTAGATTATTAAAATGACTGTTTTTCCAAATTTCATTTTTTCCTCCTATTAATCCAGTAGTTATTAGGGATGCTCAGCACAAAACCTGAAGAGTTATAGAATAAAAAACTTTCTCTACCAAATCCTCTGCCGACAATAATTCCATTAGTGAAAGGATTTTTAGCAGTATTAAAATCACCACCTGAGGGATAAAATGCTCCACAAGTATTATCTCTCCAAAATGATAATGAATGTTTGTGGTCATGAATAATCCATGTATCCCCAGCAGATCTAACTTTATTTATGGGATCATTTGCATCGCATTCGTTCCCGATACCACCATTTATAAATTTACCTTTATTATTTATTACTCCCCCTTGCTCAAGATTTAAAGAAGTTGACATATCATCATAAATATTATCAAGAATACTAAACATTGCTTCATCATCTGGAACTAAGAATGAATTATCGATTGGTAGTTGATAATTTTCGTCTTCAATATTATAAACACCATCATCATCGATAGTATAACTTGAGATTCCAATTAATTCAGATTTTGGAATTGCCCATATGCTTCCATCTATTCTCGCTAATATCCCAGGAATTGGTTGTTTATTGTCACTATTTGAATCTGAATGTATTCCCACCCCATTCTCACTTCCTGTATTTCCCAATCTTCCGATTGAACCATCTCCACCGGTGCCGCTGCCACTTCCATCACCGTGTCCGCCA
>MHAC01000054.1:0-2345 GCA_001804565.1 Ignavibacteria bacterium GWF2_33_9
ATGTGTTTATACCTTAATACATCCACCCCGTCATCACTACGTGATGCCACCCCTCAAGAGGGGAATTTTTCGGAAATGCCTCAAAAAGTGGGTCAACGCTCGAAAAGCGACCGATACTGGGGTCATATATCCTCGCACCCATATTCATATAATCACTCTCAAGGTCCTTCGATTCTCCATTAAATCCCTTCCAACCATTTTCCGCTGCTCCACTTGTCCAAAGCGTATCTCCGAATGGTTTGTAGTCATAATTGCGGTACTGCATCACTCCTTGCTTGAACGAATAAGTCGCCCGCACATTCCCGATATGGTCACGCACATTGAATTCAATCGAGCTATCCGGCTTCATCACAAGCAATCCACCCTCCACATTATATCCCACAGGATAGAAAATAATTGAAAATTGATAATTGATAATTGACAATTTTTATTGTTTCAAATTTAATCAAAATAATCTGATTATAATTGAAGAATTTTTAGATTCCTGTATGTCGCCGAAATAACAAACAAAAAAGAACCACCAAGTGGTTCAAAAAGATTAGCCAAGGGTGAAAACCCGTGGGAGAAGTAAATGACCTCGTAGAGGTCAAATGTTTATATGGATACTTCGCTTCGCTCATAATAACAGCCGAAAAAAAAACGCCAAGAATGGCGTCTCTATAAATTGAAGTTTGCTTTCACTTCATTTTTTTTAGTTTATAGCATTCAGAATTGCTGTTAAATCTTTGTTTTCGCTGCTACGTATGAATAAGTGATATGTCCCTTCATCAACTGGGTAGAGTTTATAGTCCAGATTCAAGAATAAATCCGAATAATTGACAATCACTTTGTATAAATTCAGAATATCTTCATTTATCAATGTAATGCAGGTATAGTCCTGATGAGGAATGCTATTTTCTTGTAACAGATTTTCCACTTTTGCATCATCAGTAAAAATTTCTGCAAAATCATTGAATCTGGATACAAATTTGAAGTTATCTCCGGGAGACATTATTCGGGAGAAAATCCTTGAATTTATTTCATTTTGTTCTGTTAAATCAACACGAAGAAAAGAAATATTATTCGTTATAGTAATCATTTTGCTCTTTGTGTAGAAGTGAGGATGAATTACTGTAGCTCTTCCCTCTGGATTCAGAACAGATTTATATGTAATTTTCATATTATTTTTGGCTGCTCTCCGAATCATCTTTGGATAAATCAATTTATTACCGAATTGAGCCGCTTTTTCAGCTTCGGTAAAAGAAAGTTCAGGCAATTGTTCAGCTTTTGTCCAAATATTAGGGTCCACATTAAAAATTCCTTCCACGTCAGTCCAAATGGTGATTTCGTGTGCATCCAAATATTTTGCAAAAAGTAGTGCAGTCATATTTGAACTTTCAAATCCCATAGTGGAATAATCATTTTTCATTGTTTTACCGATGAATCCCTGAGTGAGAATGATTGGGTACTTTTCCAGAAAAGGAAGAATTTTCGAATTAATGTTCTCTGAAATTATTTCCTGAAGGGGATTTGCCTGAGTAAAATTTTCATTTGTGATGATAATATCTCCTGCATCTACTTCTGCGAATTTCAATCCCTTAGCTTCGCAAAATCTTGAAAACAACTTCAAAGCAATTCTCTCGCCAAATGATAATAATGCATCTTGAATGCGTGGAGTAAGTTCACGTAGCACATGAATATTTTTCAGATATTTAGCAATTTGACCGAAAAATTCTTCAATTTCTTCTTGTGAAATCCTTTTCAATTCTTCATGTTCAATTACTGAATCCGACAAAGTGGAAGTGAAACTTAATAATTTGTCCTTAATGGAAATTGCTTTGTCGAAATGCCCATTTTCAGCATTTTGAGCTGCTTCCAGCAATCTGCGAGTAGTTTTGCCCAATGCAGAAATCACTACGACACTATTCCCTTCTGTTGAACTGAGAATTTGATAGAAATTTTCGAATGTATCTTTCGAAATTAAATGCGAACCGCCGAATTTATGTATTATCATATTATCTTAAAAATGTAAAAACTTTGAAATATCTTCTGCTTTTTTGAGGTGATAAATTGCTTGATCCTGAATTAATATGTTCAATGCCTGCTTAGCAGATTCAAGTGAAATATGATATTTGTGCGCAAAGTGCCAAATATCAATAGAATTGAAGGCAATTTCAAGTGCTAACAGTTGATGTAAATCCAGTTTGAGCTTTTGAGTAAATCTACTTTTTGCAGCTTCCAGCACAGTTTGAGAATGATCTGCAATCATCATATCAATTGTAAAATAGTAATTATCCACCGTCAATAAATCGCAAATTGGAAAACCATTGAATTCGGATTTGTACACAAGAAATGGTAATAAAGAA
>MHAC01000054.1:2368-2641 GCA_001804565.1 Ignavibacteria bacterium GWF2_33_9
ACCGGATAATCTGTAATCTTCAGCCATTCGAAGAATTCGATTTCTTTTTCAGGTAATTTCATCATCGAATTTTTTTCAATTCCGCTAACTATATTTTGTGCATCTTCGGGCGTAATTGTTTCGAACAATTCTTCCGGAAAAGTGATGTAATCCGTTTTGCTTAATTGTATTCTTGCCAGACCTATATATGTATTTATCATTATTTTCAATAGTTTAGTATTGCAAAATTAACCATTTTCGAAAGATTTATTAATTTTTTCAGCAATATATTTT
>MHAC01000054.1:2655-24543 GCA_001804565.1 Ignavibacteria bacterium GWF2_33_9
TAATCCCGGAGATTCAATTCCTATTAAATTCCAAAAGCCGGGGAAACCTTTATCTGATTCTTCATTGATAATGAAATCTCTGAAACCTTCGCCTTCTTTCTGCAATTTTGGCCGTATTCCCACTTGGTCTTCCTGAATGTCATCAAATTTAACAAGGGGAGCATAACGATGAATTGATTCAATAAATTTCTCCTTAATTCCCGGCTCATAAGAATAATCCAAAATATTATCGGGCAAATAATGTATATCAGGACCGAATTTGATACTTCCCGATAAATCTTTTGTGATATGTATCCCCAGTCCAATCCAGTTTTTTTGCGGGACAGGATAAATCAAGTGCTCTGCCAAATTGCTCATTCCCGGTTTTAGACGGAAATAATGTCCTTTTGCGTAAGAAAGTTGATAATCAGCTTCATCGGGATTTATTCCGGGTAATGCTGCAATTTTATCAGCCATTAATCCGGCAGCATTGATTACAATCTCCGAAGTATAAAAAAATGTTTCATTCCCGGATAGAATTTTCAGATTATATCCACCCTTAATTTTAGAAATATTGTTGATTTGATGATTATATGCAAAAGTTGCTCCGTTATTTGATGCATAAGCTTCGAAGGAAGCCATCAGTGAATGCGAATCAACAATTCCCGTTGTTTCGGAAAAAATAGCTTTTTTAGCTTTGATTTTTGGTTCAATTTCAGTAAATTCTTCACTGGTGACTAATTTCAGACCGGGAATATTATTTTTAATTCCATTATTAAAGAGTAATTGAAGATTTTCACAATCTTCTTCATTTATGGCAATAATAAATTTTCCTATTTTCTGATAGGGCACTCTGTAAGAATCGCACCAATCATAAAGAAGTCGATTTCCCACTGAACACAGTTCTGTTTTGAGCGAATTCTGAGGATAATATATACCTGAATGAATTACTTCGCTGTTTCGTGAACTTGTTTCTTGTCCGAAACCCGAATTTTTCTCGAATACAAATATATTTTCGTGTTTTTTGGAAAGTTCAGCCGCAATAGCTAAACCCACCACACCGGCTCCGATAATGGTAATATGAAGATCCATATATTATTTGCAATTATGCATAATATGCAGCATTTCTTTTACTGCATTATCCAAACCTACGAAAGCAGCACGTGAAATAATCGAATGACCGATACTCAATTCCTGAATGTTAGGAATTCTGCTGATTGCCTGAGTATTTACGTAATTCAATCCATGGCCGGCAGCAACTTTCAATCTAATATTATGAGCAAATTCCACTCCTGCTATTATTTCCTTTAGTTCTTGCTTGATTTGTGCTTCTCCTCTTGCATTTGCGTAGACACCAGTATGAAGTTCCACCATATCGGCACCAACAATTTTTGCTTCTTCGATTTGCATTTCGTCAGGGTCAACAAAAAGACTAACTTCAATACCAGCATCATGCATCTTTTTACAAAGTGTAGAAAGGGAATCATTATTTGCTCTCACATCTAAACCGCCTTCTGTTGTGAGTTCCTGCCTTTTTTCCGGTACAATCGTAACCAAATCAGGCTTAATCTCAAGTGCAATTTGAATAATTTCATCAGTCGCTGCCATTTCCAAATCGAATTTCGTTTGTATAATCTCACGCAAAAGTCTGATATCACGGTCTTTCATGTGCCTGCGGTCTTCACGCAGATGTGCTACAATTCCCGTAGCACCTGCTAATTCTGCAATTCCGGCTGCAATTATTGGTTCAGGCTCACTTCCGCCTCTTGAATTACGCAATGTTGCAATATGGTCTATGTTCACATTTAAAGTGATCATAATACCTCCTTAGGATTTGATATATTTTAAAATCGTATTTCAAAAATATTTATTTTATATTAGCTTAGCCAAAATTAATAAATGCATTAAAACTAACAAAATTACTTGTTTAATCTACATTGTGAAAATATGCTCATATTAATCATCCTATAAAAAGTATGTGTTTTTTACTAATTTCAATTTGTCAATAGCTCATTTTTGTCTATTTTTGTAGTTTAAATTGGGACAAATTTAAAATTCATACTATCTAATTTAGATTAATTATAAAAAAAGAAGTAAAAGATAAACTAAATATATGTTTAAAATTAAGGAATAATAATGAAGTTTACTACAAATTCACCATTTCTGAAACGTATTTTGGGATTCCTTCCATTGCTTTTCGTTGGACTATCGGCTTCTGCTTTTGCAAGCGAAGCAGATTTGGTAATCCCTAAGGCGATACAAAGTCAAGGTATCCTTTATTGGGGCTTTTTGATAACATTTTTAGGAATGATTTTCGGCTTTTATCAATTTATGAGAGTCAAAAAATTGCCTGCTCACAAATCAATGCTCGAAATTGCCGATGTTATCTATAAGACATGTAAGACATACTTAGGACAACAAGGTAAGTTCCTTGCAATTCTTTTCTTATTCATTGGTGCAGCAGTTGCCGGATATTTCGGCTTTTTGGCAAAAGGACATGATGGCAATTCCCTTTTCGGAATTGGTGGAGTGCTTCTAATTCTTTCCTGGACTGTTATTGGTATTTTGGGTTCATATGCTGTTGCGGCATTCGGAATTCGTATGAATACCTTGGCTAATGCTCGTATGGCATTTGCTTCGCTTAAGAAAAATCCTTTGAATTTATTGACTATCCCATTGAATGCCGGGATGAGTATTGGCGTAATGCTAATTTCGCTCGAACTTACGATGATGTTGGTTATTTTATTATTAATGCCGGGTGAACTTGCCGGAGCTTGCTTTATCGGATTTGCGATTGGTGAATCTCTTGGTGCTTCTGCTCTTCGTATTGCCGGTGGTATTTTCACAAAGATTGCCGATATCGGTTCTGACTTAATGAAGGTTGTGTTCAAAATCGGCGAAGACGACCCTCGCAATCCGGGCGTAATTGCTGACTGTACAGGCGATAATGCTGGTGACTCAGTTGGTCCTACTGCAGATGGTTTCGAAACTTACGGCGTTACCGGTGTTGCCCTTATCTCCTTTATCCTCCTAGCTGTTGGCGGTGTCGCTCTTGGAATGGATGAAATGTTGACAGCAATGCTTCAGGTGAAATTACTCGTTTGGATATTTGTAATGCGTATTTTGATGGTTATTACTTCGGTAGTTGCATTCTATATTAACGGTTTTATAAGTCAGGCAAAATACGGCGGGAAAGAAGATCTCGATTTCGAAGCTCCTCTTACTCATTTGGTTTGGATAACTTCAATACTCTCAATAATTGTTACTTTCATTGCAAGTTTTTATTTGATTCCAAATTTGAATGGTAATACAGATATGTGGTGGATTCTGTCGCTTATAATCTCTTGTGGTACTATTGGTGGTGCACTTATCCCAGAATTTACCAAGATTTTCACATCTCCAAAATCTGCTCACGTAAAAGAAGTTGTTGATGCCGGCAGAGAAGGCGGTGCATCTTTAGTTATTCTTTCAGGTTTTGTTGCCGGTAATTTCTCCGCATTCTGGAAAGGAATGGTATTCTTTGTACTTATGTTCGCTGCTTATTTCGTTAGTTTGCAGGGCTTATCTGAAATTATGGTTTATCCTTCAATCTTCGCTTTCGGTCTGGTAGCTTTTGGTTTATTGGGTATGGGACCTGTTACAATCGCTGTGGATAGTTATGGACCTGTAACTGATAATGCCCAGTCGGTTTACGAACTTTCACTTATCGAAGAAGTGCCAAATATTGATGCAGAAATTGAAAAAGATTTCGGATTCACTCCAAATTGGGAAAGATCCAAACATTATCTCGAAGCAAATGATGGTGCCGGAAATACTTTCAAGGCAACTGCTAAACCGGTATTAATCGGAACTGCAGTTGTTGGTGCAACTACAATGATTTTCTCGCTTATCCTTATGATTGAAAAAACCTTAGGTGTACGTCCTGAAGAAATTCTCAACTTATTGAATCCTTACACAATTCTTGGTTTCATTCTTGGTGGAGCTGTTATTTATTGGTTTACCGGAGCTTCCACTCAGGCAGTAACTACCGGCGCTTACCGTGCAGTAGAATACATTAAGAAAAATATAAATTTAGACCCGAATGCACCTAAGAAAGCTGATGCTGCTGCTTCGATGGAAGTCGTAAAGATTTGTACGCAATATGCTCAGAAAGGTATGTTTAATATCTTTATCGCAATTTTCTTCTTTGCATTAGCATTCGCAAGTTTATCATCACCGGCAAGTATTGGCGGGAACAATGCGGTATCGCTCTTTATTAGTTATTTGATAGCAATTGCTGTATTCGGACTTTTCCAGGCAATATTTATGGCAAATGCCGGTGGCGCTTGGGATAATGCTAAGAAAGTTGTCGAAGTTGACTTGAAGATGAAAGGAACTCCTCTCCACGATGCTACTATCGTTGGTGACACAGTGGGCGATCCATTCAAGGATACTTCTTCGGTAGCTTTGAACCCGATTATTAAGTTCACAACACTTTTCGGACTATTAGCAATGGAAATTGCAATATCAGCGAAATTCATGTACATGGCTCCTTACTTCGGTTTGGGCTTCCTGGCAATTTCCTTGATATTCGTTTGGCGTTCCTTCTATAAGATGAGAATCCACTAAGAAGTTCGTAAAGAAAATTTTAAAATGATTTCTGTAGGGAAAACGCATGCGTGTTCCTTACGTTTTGTAGAGGCGGGGTTTCCCCGCCTTTTTAAAATATTTAAAGGGAAAGGGAAAGGGGACGAAGTCCCTGTCATTCTGAGCGAAGCGAAGAATCCAGTGCTGTTATTCCCCCTCTTGAAAAGAGGGGGTTAGGGGGTGTTCTCCAATAAAATGTCATTCTGATGGAGCGAAGGGACCGAAGAATCCATTTATTAATTAATAATTGAAAATTGATAATTAATAATTTTGAATATCGAATAATGAATTACGAATAATGAAGGATTGCAGAACCACGAAGTGGTTCAATAAGATTAGCCACTGGTGAAACCCGTGGAATAAAGCAAACCTCCCGACCTCTCCCAAAATCCCTCTCCTAAAAGAGAGGTACTTTAATTAAATCTCATTCTGAGCAAAGCGAAGAATCCAGAAATTATTTTTTTTTACTACTATTTTATTTTTAATAATTTCATAATTTGCATTTTTTAAAATGAAAATAATATTTCAAATTTTATTGGATAAAAAATGCAAAAATCTAATTTACAATTTTTTTTATTGAATGCTTTGTCCATTATACTTGTTTTATCAATTCTATCTTGTAATAATGATAATTCAACTAATCCTGTGCAAAGTTCTGAAAAACAGATTTTATCTTTTAACTTTGAATCAATCAAAAATCCCGTGATAGGTTCAATTGACCAAAAGGCTAAAACAATAGTTTTGACTGTACCTTTTGGAACTAACATCACAAACCTTATCCCGACAATCACGGTGTCTGATTCAGCAACAGTTACTCCTTCTTCAGGTGTTGCACAAAACTTTACAAATAGTGTGAATTATACTGTTATTGCCCAAGATGGCTCAAGCATAACCTATTTAGTTACTGTTAATTTGAATGCTATACCTACTGAACCGATTGAACTATTTGGAAGTATTACAAAAGACTCAACATTAAAAGATTTAGGTTTGCCCATTGATTATATTGTTACTGGAGATTTATCAATTGACGGTAGTGCATTATTAACTATTGAACCAGGTACCACAATTGCCTTTTCTACAGAAATTAACGAATTTGAAGTGAATTATTATGCCGGAATAAAAGCCGTTGGAACTGCCAACAAGCCAATTATTTTTACTGGTCCGGAAAGTAATCAGAATAAAGGTGCCTGGGTTGGAATAGTAATTTATTCAAAACGTAACGAAAATGAATTTGATTATGTTTACATAAATAATGCCGGCAGAAATGATTTTCCAGGCTTAAAGCTTTCGGGGAATTTATCAATAAGTAATTCAAAAATCTCTAATTGTTTAAACGATGGTATTAGCATGGAGGATGGGTGGGGAAGTCTCATAAAATTTGAAAAAAATTTAATAGAAAATTGTGATGGTTTTCCGATTGATTGCTATGATTTCGAACAAGCAATGCCAATTAATTTAACTTCAAATTTTGTAAATAATGGTAAACAATATATTAAAATATCTCATAGTACAAGTTTTAATAGAAAAATGACTATTAATCCAAATAAAATTCCCTATTTTGCCAATTCCTTATCAGTTTGCGATGATACATTGATTATAAATGATGGAGTAGAAATTGCATTTGAATATGAATCAAATATTTATGTTTATGTAGGTGGTGTACTCAAAATAAATGGAAGTATAAAAGGGGTGGTTTTAACTGGGTATCATAAAGAACCTGGGTCTTGGGAAGGAATAATGGTATATAATTCTTATGATAATTCAATTTCAAATTGTAAAATCGAATATGCCGGTGGATGGTCAGCAAATTTAGAATGTACTCGAAGTGGCAAATTAACATTAAAAAATGTTGCTTTGAATTATAGCAAAGGTTATGGTGCATATATTGATGATGAAGCAACTATAATTCATTCTGGAGTAACTTTCAAGAATAATAAATTGGGCAATGTATACAATTCTACCAAAAATGAAGTGACTGAATATTGGCCATAAATGTAATACTAAATTTAAAAAATGAAGAGTTAGCTTCATATAGTTACTTAAATGAGACTGAAATAGGGACAACCTATACCCACTGTCCTTTCATTTTTGGAGGGAGAACTCCAACACATAGATTCCTACTTTCGCAGCAATGACAGTCAATAAATTCCCTTTCACATTCACATTCACTTTTTACTATTTTGTAAATGAAATTGCGATTTATTTCGTAATTATTAAGTTATATTGAATTTAAACTAAATAATGAAAGAGAAATTTCTCGATAAATTAAGTAAGCAAATTATACTCTTCGATGGAGGGATGGGGACTGAACTCTATAATAAGGGTATTTTCATAAATAAATGCTTCGATGAACTGAATCTGACCAATCCTGAACTAATTCGGGATGTGCATCAGGATTATAAGAATGCAGGAGCAGACGTTCTGGAAACGAATTCTTTCGGGGCAAATCATTTTAAACTTAAGCAATTCCAACTTGACGACAAGATTTATGAGATTAATTACAAAGCGGCACAAATTGCCCGTGAGGTAGCAGGAGATGATATCTTCGTTGCCGGAGCTGTTGGTCCTTTGGGTGTGCAGATGGAGCCGCTTGGTCCTCTCAGCCGTGACGAAGTCCGTGATTATTACAAAGAACAGTTGAAAGGTCTCCTTGATGGGGGTGTGGATTTATTCATTTTCGAAACTTTTATTTATCCCGATGAACTCCAGCAGGCAATTCTAGCCGCTCGTCAACTCTGCGACCTGCCGATTATTGCCCAAATGACCATTGACGAGGATGCTTCCTCTCTAACCGGTACGGGAGCGGAAATCATGATTCAGGAACTCGAGCAATTCGGAGCTGATGTCGTGGGTGTGAATTGTACTGTCGGACCTCAGATAATGCTCAATTGGCTTGAGAAAGTCAGAGAACATACTAATTTGCCAATTTCCGTAATGCCGAATGCCGGTAAACCCAAGAATATTGATGGCAGGAACATTTACCTGACTTCACCTGAATATTTGGGCGAATACGCCAAGCATTTCATCCAAAATGGTGCGAATGTTATTGGAGGATGCTGTGGAACGACTCCTGCACATATTCGCCGCATGAAAGCCGCAATCAATGCTCAAAGTCCTAATTTGTCCCGTCAGAAATATGAAATCAAGCAAATTCCTCACGAGTTGAAAAGCAAGCCAATTCCAATTGAAAATAAGTCAAGATTGGCTCGCCATATTTCCGAAGGCAAGTTTGTCAAATTTGTGGAATTGCTTGCTCCACGTGGAGTTTCTGCCGCAAAGGAAATCGAAAAAGCAAGAGAACTTTTTTATGCCGGAATAGACGTAATCAATATTCCCGATGGTCCGAGAGCAAGTGCCAGAATGTCTGCAATTTCGCTTGCAGTGCAATTGCAAAGGGAAGTCGGTATAGAAACTGTGCTCCATTATGTTTGCCGTGATTTGAATGTTATTGGAATTCAGTCGGGCTTGCTTGGTGCTTATGCACTTGGCGTGAAGAACGTATTGGCTATTACCGGAGACCCACCGAAATTGGGCAATTATCCAGATGCAACAGGCGTTTTCGATGTGGATGCAATCGGTTTGATTAATATTATAAATAGATTGAATAACGGTTTGGATATCTCCGGAGCACCTATTGGCGAGCCATCCGGCTTCTTCATTGGTTGCGGTGTGAATCCGGGAGCAATTAACTTGGATGAGGAACTACGCCGTCTGGATTGGAAAATTGATGCAGGAGCCGAGTATATGATTACTCAGCCGGTTTTCGATATTAAAGTTTTCGAATATTTTTTGAATAAAATTCAACACATAAAAGTACCGATTATTGCAGGTCTCTGGCCTCTGACTTCGCTTAGGAATGCGGAATTTATGAATAATGAGGTTCCCGGGTGCATTGTTCCCGAAGAAATTATGGATCGATTGCGTAAAGTGGAAGATTCGAAGGACGACAGCCGCAAGGTTGGCGTTGAAATTGCTTATGAGACTTTGAACATGATTAAGCCGATGATTAGAGGTGTGCAAATTTCGGCACCATTTGGCAATGTGAAAAGTGTTTTGGATGTTTTAAGTTAATAACTGAGAAAGATGAAGAAAGTTGAGATAATAAAAGAGTTGATGAAGGAGAAGATTCTCGTCCTCGATGGTGCGATGGGAACTATGATTCAGAGATATAATCTTACTGAAAGCGATTTTCGGAGTGAGCGATTTTCGGATTTTCCGAATGATTTGAAAGGGAATAATGATATTTTATGCCTGACTCAGCCCGATATTATCAAAAACATTCACAAAGAATATCTCGAAGCCGGCTCTGACATTATCGAAACAAATACATTTAACGCAAATTCAATTTCTCAATCAGATTACGGAACTGAAAATTTAGTATATGAATTGAATTTCGAAGCCGCCCGACTGGCTCGTCTGGCAATTGATGAAATTCAAAATAATGAAAATAAACCACGCTTCGTAGCCGGCGCAATTGGTCCTACTAATAGAACTGCTTCGCTCTCGCCGGATGTGAATAATCCGGGTTATCGTGCCGCATATTTTGATGATTTCGTGACCGCTTATTCCGAGCAAATCAATGGTTTGATTGACGGTGGAGCAGATATTTTGCTTATTGAAACAGTTTTCGACACACTGAACTGCAAGGCTGCGATTTACGCCTGCTCTGAAGTTATGCATCAAAAAGGTATCGAATTGCCGGTAATTATTTCCGGAACGATTGTGGATATGAGCGGCAGAACGCTGACCGGACAAACAATTGACGCATTTTATTATTCGATTGAACATACCCGCAACTTGATTTGCGTTGGGCTGAACTGCTCGCTCGGAGCAAGGCAGATGCGTTCGTTTTTGTCTGATTTGTCCAGAATTGCTGAAACGAACATAAGTCTTTACCCGAATGCCGGACTGCCGAATGCTTTCGGTGGATACGACGAAAGGGCAAGCGAGATGGCGGCTATCATCAAAGAATATGCCGAAGAAGGTTTGGTGAATATCGTTGGAGGATGCTGTGGTACAACTCCTGAGCATATCCGTTTAATCAGCGAATTAGTTCTGAATTATAAGCCAAGGCAAATTCCCAAAGTAAATCATTATCTAAAGCTAAGTGGTCTTGAATCGCTGATAATTACTCCCGAAACTAATTTCGTAAATATTGGCGAAAGAACTAATGTTGCAGGTTCCCGAAAGTTTGCAAAACATATTTTGAATGGGGAATACGAAGCCGCAGTTGAAATCGCTCTCCATCAGGTTCAGAATGGTGCTCAAGTAATTGACATCAATATGGACGAAGGAATGCTCGATTCCGAAAATGCGATTGCAACATATTTGAATTTACTTGCCGCAGAACCGGAGATTTCACGTGTTCCTGTAATGCTGGACTCCTCCAAGTGGTCTGTGATTGAGTCCGGTTTGAAATGCCTGCAAGGTAAAGGAATAGTAAATTCAATTTCTTTGAAAGAAGGTGAAGAAGTTTTTAGGGAGCATGCACGGAAGATATTGAACTATGGAGCCGCAGTTATCATAATGGCATTTGATGAAGACGGACAGGCGACTACTTTCGAAAGAAGAATTGAAATCGCTTCGAGGTCATATAATATTTTGACGAAAGGAATCGGATTTAAACCGCAAGACATTATTTTCGACTCTAATATCCTTACAATCGGTACCGGGATCGAAGAGCATAATGATTATGCGATAAGTTTTCTTGAAGCAACTCGCTGGATAAAGAATAATCTGCCGTATGCATATACCAGTGGCGGAATTAGCAATATTTCTTTCTCATTCCGGGGTAATGACCATATACGTGAGGCAATGCATTCTGTTTTCCTCTACCATGCGATCAAAGCCGGTTTGGATATGGGAATAGTCAATCCCGGTCAACTTACAGTTTACGAGGAAATTGAGATTGAATTAAGAAATTTGATTGAAGATTTGATTTTTAACAAGAAACCTGAAGCAACCGAGAAGTTGATTAAGTATGCAGAATCGGTGACTAAAAAATCAGTCGAAAAAATTCATGAAGAGGAGAATTGGCGAAAACAACCTGTAAATGAACGGCTTAGGGATTCGCTCGTCAAAGGAGCAATTGAATTTCTTGAGTCCGACCTTGATGAAATATTGAGTAAGACAGAAAACCCGCTTGAAATAATCGAAGGGCCTCTGATGGCAGGGATGAATCAAGTTGGTGACCTCTTTGGTTCGGGAAAGATGTTTCTGCCGCAAGTTGTGAAAAGTGCAAGAGTAATGAAGAAAGCAGTGGCGTATCTTCAGCCATTTATCGAAGAGCAATTGAAAAAAAATACTACACAAACCGGTGGAATGAAGAAAAGTAACGGTAAAATCCTAATGGCAACCGTAAAAGGTGACGTGCACGATATCGGTAAGAATATTGTTGGAGTTGTTCTCGCTTGTAATAATTACGAAATTATTGACTTGGGAGTGATGACACCTGCAGTAAAGATTATTGAAGAGGCAATCAAGCAGGAAGTTGATATAATAGGGCTTAGCGGTTTAATCACTCCATCGCTGGACGAAATGGTGAATGTGGCTAAAGAAATGGAAAATGCCGGACTGAAAGTTCCGCTTCTGATAGGCGGAGCTACAACTTCCCGATTACATACTGCCGTGAAAATTGCCCCGAAATATTCCGCAACTTCGATTTGGGTGCAAGATGCCTCGAAAAGCGTTCCTGTAGTGAATAATTTGATAAATAAGAATCTTGAATTTATTGCTGAAATCAAGCAAACCTACGATGAACTTCTCCAGAAGTATAAAAAGCAGGATTTGAGCAATGATTTTATTTCGCTTGAAGAAGCCAGAGCTAATTCTTTCAAATTTGTAGAAAGTTCAGCAAAGATTAAAATTCCGAATCAGTTGGGCAGAATAGTGCTAGAAGATTATCCGATTGAAATTCTCAGGAAATATATAAATTGGAGCGAATTTTTCATTACTTGGGAATTGAAAGGGAAATATCCTCAAATCTTCGACCATCCGAAACTTGGTGAGGAAGCGAAGAAACTTTATGCTGATGCAAATTCACTGCTGGATAGAATTATCAATGAAAAACTGCTGAAAGCCAATGCTGTGTTCGGCATATTCCCCGCAAATTCTGTTGGAGATGATATTGAAATATATGCAAGTGAAGAAAGGCATGGAGTGGAGCAGATTTTCCATACACTTCGCCAACAGTCGAAAAAGCATGGTAATTCAACGAATTCAGCACTGTCGGATTATATAGCACCAAAAGAAAGTAAAGTTCAGGATTATCTGGGATGCTTTGCAGTTACTGCCGGGATTGGAACAGAAGAGCTTGCAGAGAAATTCCGTGCAGATAATGATGATTACCATTCGATAATGACTAAGGTGCTTGCTGACAGATTAGCTGAAGCATTCGCTGAGAATTTGCACGAATTGGTTAGAGAAGATTATTGGGGCTATACTCCAAAATCTGAAGTCAGCGTGGATGATTTGCTTAACGAAAATTATCGTGGAATACGTCCAGCCCCGGGTTATCCCGCACAACCGGACCATACCGAAAAGAGTATGTTATTCGAACTTCTTAAGCCCGAAGAATTCGGGATGGAACTTACAGAATCCTTTATGATGACTCCAGCCGCTTCGATTTGCGGACTTTACTTTGCCCATCCCGAAGCAAAATACTTCCCTGTCGGCAAAATCATGAAAGACCAATTGCTCGATTACCGCAAACGTAAGGGAACTTCACTCGAATACATAAGCCGCTGGCTCGGACCGAATCTGATTGATTAGTTTATCAAGTTTGTCAAGTTTGTCAAGTTTGTCAAGTTGAAATGTTATTCCCTGCTTGACACGAAATGAAAAATGCAATGACATTAAAAAAGTCCCTTTCGGGACTTTTTTAATAGGTGTCTTATGATAAATTTGAAAATTAATCAACAACTGTATAATCTGCTTCTTCAACGTCAGGTTTACTTTCATTTCCCTGATTTGGATTGCCTTGCTGAGCTCCGCCGCCCTGATTCATGTCTGGTCCTCCTGGTTGCTGTCCACCGGCTTGTCCATACATACGAGTGGAAACTTCGCTCCAGATATTATTCAAATTGTCCATTGCCGGACGCATATCTGCTTCATTATCTTTCACAGCAATTGCCAATCTTTCCTTAGCATCTTCGATTTTCTTCTTATCTTCAGCATTAATTTTATCGCCAAGATCTTTGAGCTGTTTTTCGGTTGAGTAAACCAAAGAATCTGCCTGATTGCGTATATCAATGGATTCCTTACGTTTTTTATCTTCGTCTGAATGAGCCTGGGCTTCATTTTTCATTTTATCAATTTCATCTTTGGATAGTCCGCCTGAAGATTCAATTCTGATATTTTGTTCTTTGCCAGTTGCTTTATCTTTTGCTCCGACAGAAAGAATACCGTTTGCATCAATATCGAAAGTAACTTCAATTTGCGGCACACCACGTGGTGCAGGAGGTATTCCATCTAAATGGAAGCGGCCTAATGAACGATTATCACGTGCCATTGGTCTTTCGCCTTGCAAAACGTGAATTTCCACAGATGTTTGGCTGTCGGCAGCAGTCGAAAATGTTTCTGCTTTCTTGGTTGGAATCGTAGTATTTGACTGAATCATTGGAGTCATTACCCCGCCTAAAGTTTCAATACCCAATGTAAGTGGAGTTACGTCAAGCAAAAGAACGTCTGTCACATCGCCTGAAAGCACACCACCCTGAATTGCTGCGCCAACCGCAACAACTTCGTCAGGATTCACATTCTTTGATGGTTCTTTTCCGAAGAAATTACGAACCATTTCCTGAATTTTAGGGATACGGATAGAACCACCCACGAGCAAAATTTCATCTATTTGCGATGGAGTCATTTTTGCATCTTTAAGAGCTTGTTCCACCGGAGTGAGTGAACGTTCGAATAAGTCCATACAGAGATTTTCGAATTTAGCACGTGTTATATTGATATTCAAGTGCTTAGGTCCATCCTGAGTTGCAGTGATAAATGGTAAATTCACATCAGTTTGCAATTGATTGCTAAGTTCGATTTTTGCTTTTTCTGCACCTTCACGCAAGCGCTGCAAAGCCATAGCATCTTTACGCAAGTCAATTCCTTCTTGTTTTTGGAATTCATCTGCCAAATAATCAATTAATCTTTGGTCAAAATTGTCTCCACCGAGATGAGTATCACCATTAGTGGATTTAACTTCGAATACTCCGTCACCAAGTTCCAAAACTGAAATATCGAATGTACCGCCGCCAAGGTCATATACAGCAACGGTCATATTTTTGCCTTTCTTGTCCAAACCATAAGATAGAGCAGCTGCAGTAGGTTCATTAATAATTCTGCGAACAGTCAAACCTGCAATTTCACCTGCATCTTTTGTTGCCTGGCGTTGTGCATCATTGAAGTATGCAGGAACAGTGATAACTGCTTCAGTAATTTTCTGACCGAGATATTCTTCGGCAGTCTGTTTCATTTTTTGCAAGATCATTGCAGAAATTTCAGGTGCTGAATATTGCCTGTCGTCAATTTGCACTTTAATTGAATTTCCATCAGTACTTTTCACAACTTGATAAGGTACCATGGAAATTTCCTGTGGAACTTCTTCGTAACGGCGTCCCATAAATCTTTTAATCGAATAAACCGTGTTTTTTGGATTAGTAACAGCCTGGCGCTTAGCACCTTGCCCGACAACTCTTTCGCCGGATTTTGTGAAACCAATCATAGAAGGTGTAGTTCTGCCACCTTCGGAATTTGCGATAACTACCGGAGTAGTTCCTTCCATTACGGCAACAACCGAGTTAGTTGTTCCCAAATCAATTCCAATAATTTTACCCATAATAATAACTCCATTTAATGTTTAATTGTTTTTTTCAAATAACGGAACCCACAAGTTTCGTTTAAAAACTGTGGGTTCATCGAATGAATATCTAGCTTATCTTACTGGATATCAATAAGATGCTCTTTTGGAAGTTCAGGTTCTTTCTTTTCGATAACCAGGTGCAGTACACCATTATCGAATTTTGCGGAAATGCTTTCTTTATTTGCATTATCCGGCAGTCTGAAGGAACGTGAAAATTCACCAAAACTTCTTTCCACTCTTATTACCGAATGCTTTTCGTCCTCAGTTTTTACTTCTTTTTTCTTTTCACCGTTAATCACCAGCATATCATCATCTTTAATTTTGATGGTGACGTCTTCTTTGCTCAAACCCGGTAATTCCATATTGATAAAAATAGATTTCTCATTTTCTGAAATATCAACATTCGGGAAAAAGCCTCTTCTTTCATTAGCAAACGGAAAATCGGCATCAGAAAGAAATTCATTCATTTTGTTTACGACCCCTGTGATTTCACGGAACGGGTCAAATCTTACGATTGACATAATATACCTCCATTTATATTTAATTTAGATTATATAGATAGTTAGTGAAAAACATTAATTTATAAAAATTTGTTTTTCGAGTTCTTCTTTTGCTCTTTTTTGAATTGTGAGCATCAAAACTCCATTTTCGAATTTTGCTTTAATTGATGTTTCGTCCAAATCATTTGCGAGAATAAATGAACGATGGAATTTACCATGATTTATTTCTCTTTTAATTAGAGTACGACCATCCATTTCAGCAAGTTTTTTCTCGCCTTTTATATGCAAGTTTCTCTCATTATCCACCGAGATTGAAACATCTTCTTTGTTCACACCCGGCAAGTCCAAACTGATATATACCATTTTATCGTCTTCGGAAATATCTGCAGTTACTCTGTAATTATTGTTTTCTTTATATTCATTTACTAAGTCGCCTGCTGCATTTTGAAATCTTCTTGCCATTGATGCAAATTCTCTATAGGGATTTATTCTTACGTATGTCATTTTTAACCTCTTAATATTTTTTTTGTCAAATTAAACTGATGCATAAGTTATTACGAAAAGCGTGCCAAACTCAATTGCAATGTCATAATGGCGCTTACAAGCCTAATAATGGCATTGTCCGTGACTTAATTGCACGAGCGGTGCTATATTGTCACCGTCAAGAGCCATGTTGACGCTATGCGATTGAGGTGGTGTAAAGTAAAATTCGTGGGCAAGTTCATGTTATATCTCAATATTACTCCAACAAAAATCAATTATATTTTATTTTGCAAATTTCTGGTTCAACTTTAAATGAAAAATTCAGAAAAATGAAAAATTCTTCGTAATTTGCATTTTTTGATAAACATTTTTTCCATTTTATGGATATTTCAAAATTGCATAATAAATATTTCTACATCTTTATTGGGATATTTTATTTTGCAATCTCTTTATTAATAAATCACTTATTTGATATTTATCCAATAAAAAGAGCCTTAATTCAATCGACAATTGGATCGATAGTTACAGTTGTAATTCTGCACTTAATAATCAAACATAATAGAAAAAGCAACAAAAAAAATCTAAAATGAAAAAAATATTCAAAATATTATTTAAATTATTTATTGGATTTATGCTGGTGTCGGTATTATCTGTAGCGATTTATACGGTAATTAATCCGCCATTTACTCCTTTGATGTTCTTCCGAACATTCGAGTATCTTTTTGAGGGTGAACCTGTTCAAATTGATAAGGATTGGATGTCTTACGATGAAATTGACAAGAAAATTATTCGTGCACTCGTTGCAGCTGAAGATGCTCGATTTATGACTCACGAAGGATTCGATTGGCGTGCAATCAAGGCTGCCCGGCGATATAATGAGAGGATGGACGGAAAGAAAAAACGAGGCGCCAGCACAATTACAATGCAAACCGCAAAGAATACATTTCTTTGGCATGGACGAAATTATGTCCGAAAGGCTCTTGAAGCATACTTTACAGTGCTAATAGAAGCAGTTTGGGGTAAAAAGAGAATTTTGGAAGTTTACGTAAACATTATTGAATGGGGAAATGGCGTTTACGGAGCAAATGCTGCTGCTCAGGCATATTTCGGCCATGATGCTTCGAAATTGACAAAACAAGAGGCTGCATTGCTTGCTGCTGTTGTCCCAAATCCCAGAAGATGGAGTCCTGCCACACCGACAAGATATATATTGAGAAGGGCAAATTGGATAAAAGGCAGGATGAATTCTGTTGCAATTCCAAAAGATTAAGATTTTATTACAAGTTAATTTTCCTGAATTTCACCTTTTTCAGGATTAATCAATAAATATATTTTCCCAATTGAAATACCCTCTTGATTTTTAAATTCCAGATAAGTTTTCCCGGATTTTTTGGAGGTGAATGAATTAAAATTCAGCGATAAAAATTCGCTGTCGTAATTTACTAGTAAATTTTCATCAGGAGGAACAATACCTTTCACCTTAATGAATAAATCTGCATCATAATTAAGAGAAATGAATTTAGGAAACTTGGAAAAAACTTCGTTTTTATAACTTATTTCTAATAAATAGTCATTTCCTTGAAAGTTAATTAAAGGCGATTCAGCTAATGTTTCCGAAATCACTTTGCCATTCTTCCAATAAATTTTTGAAGATATTATTCCTTCCAAGGTATAAATATAGTTAGAATCAACAGCTATCATGCCATTTTCCAAAGGAGAAACCGGCTCGTAAATTTGAGAAAATTTTTCCTCGCTTGGACCATAAATTTTAAAAGATAAATAATTCCCTGCCCCTTCGGAATAACTTACAATCAGAACATTATTTTTACCATTAATAAACTTCTTACAATAATTTATATCCGGATTTTCTGAATTATCGAAGATGAAATAATCATTAAAAATATTAAGGTATTTTTTTGTTCGGGAATCATAAGAATTAATTGCGAGGAATGAAAAATCCCCAAAAGTGTCTGAAAGAAATTTGAATTTTCCTAAATATATTTTTTCTGGATAATCACTTCTAAGTAATCGAATTTCTTGAGCAGATTCAATAGTAGCAATTGTGAAATATAATTGATTGGGCAAATTGTCAAACTCTAAGAAAAGTCTGGAAGATTTTTTATCAAAATAAACAATCGTGAAATCGGAAAATTTCTCCGGAAAAGATGCAAGAGAAAGCTCTTTTGCAAAATCTAATCTCGTAGTATCAAAATGAAAATAGTTTCGCAAGTTTTTTGTGTAAACTCGCAAGGGTTCTTTTATCCTATCCTCGCATGCAAAGAGAGAAATTATTATAATAATTAGAATTGAAGATTTGAAAAATGCTTTCAATATTTGATTGTTTAATTTTCCCAAAATTAAGAATTTACGGTTGAATATTATAGCAAAAAATGAAGATATATAAAAAAATAATTTTTCAACATATCTTTCGTTTATAAACTAGTTTTTCAAATAAAGTAAATTTAGCCTATTATGAAAATTGCTTTTATAAATTGCTACCCACAGCCTAATTCAAAGTCCGGCAAGATGGGAGCTCATTCAATAGAAATGATAATGCACCCGCTTATCGACAAATTAAAAGATTATTCTGTTGAAGTAGAAGAAATTAATTTAGATAATTTAATCATTAAACCCTGCGAAGGATGTACAGAAAAAATTGATTTTATCCCTTCCATTGGATGCGACCCAATTAATGATGATATGAATTCACTTTATCCGATTTTACGTGAATCCGATATTTGGATTTTTGCAATTTCTTTGAACCATAAAGCAATTCCGAAAAAGCTATATGATTTTATCGATAGATTGGAACCATTATTCAATTCTATGGATATAAATTTGGAAAACTCTTTAACTCAATTGACATTCAACAATTCAAAAGGAAAAATCTTCTTGCTATCTACTTCAGAACTTTGGGGCAAAGAAGTATTTTCCGATCTAACACAGCAAATACAAACTTTGGCTTTGCTTTTCTCAAAAAATTACTTTGGCGAAATTCTCAGACCACATTTTGGTGTTTTTGTTTCCGCTATGGAACAAAACAATGATTTTGCGAAAATGGTAGATGATAATTTGTCCCTTTTGGCAAAGGATTTAATCCATTCAGCAAGTATTTCGAACGGATATTTGGAACATATTTCTCAGGATTTAATATCCAAGAAACTGTTTGATGAAGAAATCGGCAAAATTTTAGGTAAGGTTATCTAATTATTTTTTCAGCTTTTCACTACTAAAATTTATATATTTCAATGCGTTAATTGAAATATTCTTCGTAATTTTGTAAACAATTAAAATTTGAATCGGAATTATTTGATAAATGAATAATACATTCACTTCGAATCGTGTTCCATCACTTGATTTAGCAAGAATCCTTGCTATGCTGATGATGATTGCCGGACACACATTTTTCTCTTTAATAGAACCAAGCCAAATTAATACCAATGCTGCCCCATGGAATTGGTGGGAATTCATGCGAGGAGCAACAGCTCCAATCTTTTTAACTGTATCCGGTATCGTGCAAGTGTTCGCCAATAAGAGAGATGAAAACGGTAAATTGTCCCAAACAACTATTCTGAAAAGACTCGGAACAGCTTTTATGTTGATTGGTATTGGATATTTGCTCGTTTTCCCTGTGGATAAAATCTTTGATTTCTTTTATTTGCAAAGCAGTCAATTGCCGAAATTTTATGCTGTTAATGTACTCCAATTAATTGGGGTGTCATTGCTTATGGTTCTCGCAGTATTTGTATTTACACGCAGCAACAAAACCTTTTTCTGGGCATCCATAAGTCTGGCAGTAATTTTCACAGTTCTCACTCCATTAGTAAATAAAATGAATTGGTTCGAAGTGCTGCCCTATCCTATTGCAAGTTATTTAGACTATCGTAACGGATCAATCTTCACTTTATTCCCATTCACAGCTTATCTATTTTATGGGATGGCATTTGGGGCTAAATTGAAGGAAGTTGAACCACATAGAAGAATAAATTTCATAATTACAACATCATTGATTTTGACTCCTGTATTCTATATTGCAGGATATTATCTTTTTAAATTTGAATGGAATTTTATCGCAAATACACCTATACCTTATAAAGCAAGTGCAGGTTTTATTTTTACAAGATTTGCAGTAGTTGCAATAGCATTGGCAATAACCGGATTTATAACTAAGAAATTTATGCATTTACAGGATTTCTTCACTTTCTTCGGACAAAAGGCTCTTTACGTTTACGTATTACACTTTTTTGTGCTATACGGAACTGCAATGACTCCTGGTGTATTCCAGTTTTATGGAGGTGCATCGTCGGTAGCCCTTGCATTTGCAAATATTCCGATTGTGATTTTTGGCACTTTGCTCTTGACGGTTCTGATTAATCAGATTATTAACAGAGACACTAGATTTGCCCTAATTTATAAATTTTCGATTTCAGTTTATTTAATTTACGTTCTTTTCATTTAGTAAATTTATTTATAAGATAATCGTTAAAAACATTGAATAAAACATAAAAATATCAAATGTCAGCAAAAAAAACTAAAAAAACAAAAGAAGCAACTTGGCATTTCCCTTTGGGAAAGAATAATTTAATAGTTATTGGAATTGGAATTTTAACAATCATTCTTGGTTATATTCTAATGTCATTCGGAATTTCCGAAGAACCGGCAACAGTTGATGGCACCTGGAATGGATTTGTGCCGGTAACACTTGCTCCATTTGTACTTGTGATTGGTTATTGCGTAATTATACCTTACGGAATCTTCAAGAACTTCAATAAAGCTTCAGAAACTTTGCCTGAAAATCAATAATAAGAATGGCAAAAAAATCAGGATTTATTGCAATACTCGGTAAACCCAATGCCGGCAAGTCAACATTGATGAATGCTTTGCTTGGCACTAATCTTTCTATTGTAACACCTAAACCTCAAACAACTCGAAAGGAAGTTATCGGGATTTTAACCGAAAAGGATTATCAGATTATCTTTCTGGATACACCCGGCATTATTAAACCGAAATATAAATTGCAGGAAGCTATGATGGAAACAATTCCTCAGGCAATGCAGTCTGCAGATGTTTTGCTGGTACTGCTTGAAGTGGATTCAGTGAAAAAACAACATCCCTTACATAGCGAAACATTAGCTTTATTGCAAAACACTAAACTACCAAAAATTGCGATACTTTCTAAAATTGATACATGCAAAAGCACTGTAGAAATTATTCCTCTTTTGGAAAAAATTCAAAAGATGGATTTGTTTGATGAAATTATTCCACTATCCGCAAAAGAAAAAGTGAATCTTGAACCTGTTGTAAGTTCAATATTAAATTATCTGCCCGAACATGAATTTTACTATGATGAAGAAAGTCTGAGCACACAGAACAATAAGTTTTTCGTGTCAGAAATCATTCGTGAGCAAGTATTTTTACTGACGGAAGAGGAAATACCATTTTCCACCGAAGTGCAGATTTCAGAATTTTACGAAAGAGAAAGAGGTAAGTGGTTCATTGGAGCCGAAATTATTGTAGAGAAGAAAACGCAAAAGCAAATCATTATCGGCAAGAGTGGTTCATTAATTAAGCAGATTGGATTGCAGGCACGCTTCAAAATTGAGGAATTGCTTGAACATGAAGTTTATTTGGAGCTTTTTGTGAAAGTAAGGCAGGATTGGAGAAATAATCCATCTCAGTTGAAAGCCTTCGGATATTAATCAATTTTTAATTTAATAAGTATATATTTGCTAATTATATGATTTTTCGTAATTTTGTAATTCGTATTTTTTTTGAAAAAGCAAATCTGCGAAAATCAAATCTAAATCCAATGCGGTCGTGGCGGAATTGGCAGACGCACTAGACTTAGGATCTAGCGAGGAGACTCGTGGGAGTTCGACTCTCCCCGACCGCACAAAATTTTTTATGCAAATTAAAATCTTGAGGAAATAAAAGTGGAAAAGAACATTTCCTATTCAGCTAATGGAGTAAACACTCTAGAAATTTTCTTAACTAAAGCAGAAATTCAGCCTTTTTTGAATGCCGGTTTTGCTAAAATAAAAAAGGATGTGAAAGTTCCAGGCTTTCGTCCCGGTAAAGTTCCACAGCATATGCTCGAAAAAATGTACGGCAAAGCTGTAGAAAATGATTCGCATATTGATATTGTGAATGAATTTTTCCCGAAAATCGCAAAAGAAGAAAATTTTGAGTTGATAGATAATCCAAACCTCAAAGATATTCAGAAAACAGATGATGGAACTCGTTATATTATTGAATTCATAACTGTACCTGATTTTGAAATTTCTGACTACAAATCTTTGGAAATATACGAACCTGTTCACGTTGTAACTTCCGAAGAAGTAGAAAATGAATTGGACGAAATTGCATTAAAGCATGCAGATTATGAAGAAGCAGAATCAATTGATTCACCGGATTTTGTTGCACATATTGGAATTGAACCTTTGA